>CAZJJC010000151.1:0-7245 GCA_964546195.1 uncultured Enterobacteriaceae bacterium
CGGCGAGGGGCACCCGTATAGCGCTAGCGAGACGAGCGGCCCCTGTGGGGACGCCATCTGTAACAATGACTTATGTCTGGACGGCGCCACCGGCTCGCTGCGCGAAGGACTGGAAGAAACCCTCACCGTGCAGCGCCTGGGCACAACCCGGTCTCCGCGCTGATCGAAGACCCGGCGATAAAGACCTACATGGTCCAGATCATGCGCGAGGTGCTCGCCATCGGCCGGGCGGTCGGCGTGGACGCCGACATCGATCCGGAAGCGCGCATCGACATGGCGCGCCAGCTCGGCAAGTTCAAGACCTCCATGCCGCAGGACCTCGAGGCGGGCAAGCCCCTGGAGATCGACGGCCTGCTCGCCGGCACGCTGGAGATCGCCGCCAAGGCCGGCGTGCAGGCGCCTTTTGCCCAGGGCCTGTTCGGTCTCATCCGGGCGCGCGCCATGTCGAGCAACCAATACCGGCCGACACGATGATGAAGAAGATTTTGCTTGTGGCGCTTGCAGCGCTGCCTTTGCCCGCAGTCGCCCAATACAGCGGCCCGGCGCTCGAGGCCTGCCGCGCCTATGCGAAAAAGGAAGCCGAGCGTGACGGCATGCGCGCGAACGACATCGTCCTGGAGCGCGACGCGAGGCTCGCCTTGGAGCGCTACGCGCGCAAGGTGGGCAACCAGCCCGTGCGCTCGGTCCTCACCGGCAACGGCGCCGTCGTGCTCGCCGGCGCGCCGAGCGCCGAGCTTTCGTTCATCTGCCTGCTCGCCGACGAGAGGCGCCCGATGTTCTTCACCTGGCTGCCGCGACAGAACGTCGCCGCCCTGGCGCAATGCCGGCGCGGCGAGCAGCCGCTCGCCGCGTACCGCAAGTCGAACGACGAATGGCGCGAGTACCGCGACGCGGAGTGCGCGCGGCGCCGCGACCTCGCGCCCAAGGGCGTTGCGCCCGAGGAAAGGGAACTCGCCTGCCGGGTCGAGCTCACGCGCCGCCGCAGCCTGGACATGAGGTCGGGATCAGGCCGAGAAGGTCACCGCGTCGTCGGCGCTGCGCGTTGCCCAGCCCGTCATGCGCTGCTCGATCGCCGCGCAGGCGACATACATGCCTATCCCCATCACTCCGGTCACGATCAATCCGGCAAACGCGAGCGGCACCTGGAAGCGCGAGGATGCCACCAGCATCAGATAGCCGATGCCTTTGTTGGCGGCGACCGTCTCGGCGACGATGGAGCCGACGAAGGCCACCGTCATCGCGATCTTGAGCGAGGCGAAGAAATACGGCATGGCGCGCGGCAGGCCGACTTTGACGATCACCTGGCGCTTGGTCGCGCCGAGCGCGCGCAGCACGTCGCGCAGCTCAGGCTCGACCGTAGCGATGCCGGTGGCGACATTGACGAGGATCGGAAAGAAGGCGAGCAGGAATGCGGTGATGATGGCCGGGATCGTGCCGATTCCGAACCAGATGATCAGGATCGGAATGACGGCCACCTTGGGAACGGAGTTGAAGCCGATCAGCACGGGATAGAAGCTCGCGTAAAGCACCGCGGAAGAGCCGAGCGCCACACCGCCCAGCCCGCCGATCAGGATGGCGAGGCCGAAGCCCACCAGGGTGGTCATCAGCGTTTGCCAGGCATTCTCGAGAATCGGCTCGTGCCACTCCCACAGCGATGCGAAGATGGCCGAGGGCGCGGGCAGCACGAACTCCTGGATGCCCAACGCGCGCACAAACAGCTCCCAGAGCAGGAACATCGCGGCGACCACCAGCCACGGCAGGGCGCGGCGCACCGCCCTGCGGTCCAGGAACTTCCTGTGCCGCGCGAGCGGCGGTAGATCGTATTGCTCTGGCGATGCCATGTCGTCCTCGCGCTCAGGCGGCCTTGGTGCGTGCTGCAGTGATGTGCTCGCGCAGCTCGTGCACCAGCTCGACCATTTCCGGCAGGTAGGCGTTTTCGAGGGTGCGCGGCCTGGGCGTCGTCACCTTGCGATCCAGGACGATGCGCCCCGGGCGCGCGCTCATCACCAGCACTCGGTCGGCGAGGAACGCCGCTTCGCGCAGATCGTGCGTCACGAGGATGACCGTGGGACGATTCGCCAGCCACAGGTCCTGCAGCGCGAGCCACAGCTCCTCGCGCGTGAACATGTCGAGCGCGCCGAAGGGCTCGTCGAGCATCAGCAGCGAGGGCTCGTGAACAAGCGCCCGGCACAGCTGGGTGCGTTGCTGCATGCCCCCGGACAGTTCCCACGGATAGCGCTGCTCGGAGCCCTTGAGCCCGACGAGCGACAGCAGGTCGCGCGCCTTCGCTTCGTAGGCAGCGCGCTCCTTCTTCAGGCGGCTGGCATGCGGCTGCACGATCTCCAGCGGCAGCATCACGTTGTCGAGCGCCGTGCGCCACGGCAGGAGCGAAGCATTCTGGAAGGCCATGCCGACGATGCTGAGGGGCCCGTTCACCACCTGATTGGCGACTTTCACGGTACCGGCCGTCGCCGGCCACAAGCCGGTCACGACCTTCATCAGGGTGGATTTGCCGCAGCCCGACGGGCCGACCACGGCGATGAACTCTCCGCGGGACACCCTGAAGCTCGTCTGGTAGAGCGCAAGGGCGGTCTCGTCCTCGGTGTACTTCAGCGAGACCCGGTCAAGTTCTAGGAAATCGCTCACTCCTTGCGCAAAATGCTTTTCGGCATCATCGCGTGCACGCCCTTCACGTTGTTGACTGTCTGCGTGACATGCAGGTCGGCGGCATAGCTGCACAGCGCGTACGCCTCGTCCCTGGGGCAGCCGGTCATGTCGACGATCCAGGCGATCATTTCCCTCAGTGCCTGGCGCGCGGCGTCGTCGAGGTCGGTGTTCAGGCCGAAGGCGATGTAATGCGTCTCGGTCTGGGCGCGCGGCATTTTCCAGTCGAGGTCCCTGCGCACCTTGAACTCGAAGGTGCCCTCGAGCGAGGTCTCGATCGCGGTGCCGTCGACCTCTCCGTCGCCCTGCGCCGCGTGGCCGTCTCCCGTGGAGAAAAGCGCACCGTCGTTCCACACCGGCAGGTAGATGGTGCTGCCGGCCACGAGCTCCTTGCAATCGATGTTGCCGCCGAACTCGCGCGGCTCCTTGCTGTTCTGCCGGCCGAACGCTGCGGCGGGCTGGACGGCGAGCTGCCCGAAGAAAGGCCTGAGGGGGATCTTGAAGCCCGAGGGGAGCGTTGCCACGTTGGCTTTCAGGTCGAGCGGCACGTGCGTGAGCCGCATGTAGGGGAAATCCTCCGGCAGGGTTCCCATGTAGGCGCGAAACACGTTCCAGCCCCAGTTCTGGCGGATCTTGATCTCGTGGATCTTGACCTCGAGCACGTCGCCGACGCGCGCGCCGTTCACGGCGATCGGCCCCGTGAAGATGTGGTTGCCGGTTCCCTTCTTCACTTTCTGATGCACTTCGGGGAGCTCCGGCAGAACGTCGAAGCCGAGCTCCTTGGGCGGCATCCATTCCGGGTTGCAGGTGAGGCACTGGATGGTGACGCGCTCGCCCGACTCGATGGTGAGCACCGGCTTGAGCGTGCCGTCGAGGAATCCCCAGTGCACGGTCTCGGGCGTCGCCTTCAAGAAATGGGTTTTCATTTCGCCTCGCTTCCGGGCAGTGTTCCGGGTTTCAACGAGAAGCAATGCTTCGCGATGTCGCCGGCACGTGTGAACCAGATCTGATCCTTCATCTTGTGCCCGACGCAGTGCTGGATCGCCTGCCGCAAGGGGCGCAGGCGAAACGGCTGACCGAGAATGAAGCCGTGCAGCGAGAGCGCGAACACGAGCGGCTGCGCCTCGGACTGCTCCAAGAGTTCCTCGAACTGGTCGACGATCATGTCGGCGAACTGGCGTCCGGTATGGTCGCGCAGCGCGAGCGTTCCGGCGTCGTTGAGCTCCATCGGATAGGGCACCGACAGGAGCGGGCCCGCGCGCGTCTTCATCCATATCGGCTGGTCGTCGACCGGCCAGTCGAGGAGGTAAGTGAAGCCGCATTCCTTCAACAGATCGGGCGTGACGCCGGTTTCGGCCGCGCCCGGCCCCATCCAGCCGGTCGGGCGCACGCCGACGTATTTCCCGATGACCTCGACGCATTCCTGGATGACGCGGCGCTCATCATCTTCCCACATGCCGCGCAGCACTTCGGCGTTGGTGCGGCCATGGCCGAGCACGTCATCGCCGCGCGTCTTGATCTTCTCGATGATCTCGGGATATTCGTAGCACACGCTGGAATTGAGCAGGATCGACGCCGGCAGCTTCATCTCGTCCAGAATGCTGAACAGGCGCCAGTTGCCGACGCGGTTTCCATAATCGCGCCAGGCGAAGTTGCGTGAGGTCTGCGGCCCGCTGCGGTTGTGCGGATCGATGCCGAGGCCCGCCTGAAAGGCGAAGTGCTCGATGTTGATCGCGACATAGAAGGCGAGGCGCTTTCCGCCCGGCCACGTATAGTGCTGCCGCTTGGTGATGGGAAGATGGTCGTAGCGCTTGTGGCCTGGGAGCTTGAGCATGGGTTCTCGCGGTGGTTCTCGTCGCACAGTTAACATGCTTCAAGCGGCTTGAGCAATAGGAGAAATTCAAAACGTGGGCGGCGTATTGACCCACAGGGATTCTCGCTCGCTCTTGCCGACGTTTCGGTAGCCGTGCGCGAGGTGCGAGAGAAAGCAGGACGAGTCCCCGGCGGACAGCGGATAGGTCTTGCCGGCCACGATGAGCTCGATCTCGCCCGCGATCACGTAGCCGACCTCTTCGCCTTCGTGCGAGATGGTGCCGTCGCTCGAGCCGCCCGGTGCGATAGCATGGATGTTGCGTTGCAGCAGGTGGCCTTTTGCATAGGGGATCACGCGCTCCATCCGCAGGCCATTTCCCCGCCGCAGCGGATCGAGGTCGACGACCGATCGCTGCGCGGCGCGGGTGACGACCGGGTCGCTGTCGTCTGCACTGCTGAAGAGCTCGCCCAGGCCGATCTTCAGCATGCCGCAGAGCTTATGCAGGACGTGCAGCGAAGGCTGCAGCCGGTTGTTCTCGATCTTCGAGACCAGGTTCTCCGAGCAGCCGGCGGCCTTGCCGACGTCCTTCAGGCGGTAGCCGCGCGTCAGGCGCGCGTGGCGCAGGCGGGTGCCGATGCCGAGCACCGCGACATCCTAGGGCGGGTCGCGGCGGTGTTTCGCAGCGCTTCTTCTCAACGTCGTCCTCGATGACGCGGCGAGTTCAACTGACTTGCCTGCAAATAAAGTTTGCGCTTGCTCTCGGATGTCGATAAGCTTTTTTTGCCAACGGCAGCGGACTCACCCGTGTAAACGAAAGGGAAGGAGCCTCAATGTCGCACTTCGCAAAGCGCATGCGCCGCACGATGCTCATGGCCGCCGCAGGGCTCTTGGCCCTCGGCGCGCTGAGCACCCCCGCCGGCGCGCAGAAGAAAGACGTGAAGATGATGCTCGACTGGCTCGTGCAGGGCACCCACGCGCCCTTCTTCGTCGCCCAGCACAAGGGGTACTACAAGGACGGCGGCCTGAACGTCGCCATCGAGGCCGGCCGGGGCGCCACCAACGTCGCGGTCATCGTGGCGGGCGGCGCCTACGATTTTGGCTGGATCGACCTTCCCACCATGATCAAGTTCAACGCGCAGAATCCGGGCTCGCCGCTCATCGCGACCTACATAAGCTTCGATCAGACGCCGCTCGCCATCATCACGCTCAAGTCCAAGAACATCAAGACGGTGCAGGATCTCCACGGCAAGAAGATCGCCGGCGGCCCGGGCACGGCCGTGCACGACACCATCTCGATCCTGCTCAAGGCGGCGCGCGCGGAGAACGTGAAGATCGACTGGCTGCCCGTGCAGCCGCAGCTGTTCGGACCGATGGTCGCGCGCGGTGAAGCCGACGGCACCGGCGGATTCACCAACTCGAACATTCCCGCGCTGCTCGATGTCGGCATCAAGCTCGAAGACATCCACGCCATCCGCTATGCCGACTTCGGCGCCGATCTCTACGGCCTCGCGCTCGCTTCCACCAAGAAGTTCGTCGACAGCAACCCGGACACGGTTCGGGCCATGGTGAAAGCGCTCAATCAAGGCACCATCGACACCATCAAGGACCCGGCCGCCGCGCTGAAGCTGATGAAGACGCGCGACCCCATGATGAAGGAGAACGTCGAGAAGGTGCGCCTGGATATCGCGCTCGGCCTCACCTACACCGACTGGGTGAAAAAGCGCGGCCTTAGCGTCGTGCAGCCCGAGCGCCTGAAGCGCACGATCGCGTCGGTGGTCGACGCTTATGGGCTCGCCACGACGCCCAAGCCGGACGAAGTCTATACGGACAAGTTCCTCCCGCCGCTGGCGCAGAGAATGGTCAAGTAGGGGCCGCGCCCGCTGATTGCTGCGGGAAAGCTGTACGTCGCGCCGATGATGGACTGGACGGACCGGCACTGCCGGTACTTCCTGCGCTAGGTTTCCTCGCGCGTGCGGCTCTGTACGGAGATGGTCACCACCGGCGGGCTGCTGCACGGCGACGTCGAGCGTCATCTCGCGTTCAGCAAGGCAGAGCATCCTGTGGCGCTGCAGCTCGGCGGCAGCGAGCCTGAGGCGCTCGCACGCTGCGCAAAGCTAGGCGAGGCGTACGGCTACGACGAGGTCAACCTCAACATCGGCTGCCCGAGCGAGCGGGTGCAGAAAGGCGCCTTCGGCGCCTGCCTGATGGTCGAGCCGGAGCTGGTGGCAGCCTGTGTTTCTTCCATCAATAATGTCGTTTCAGTGTCGGTGACGGTAAAGCATCGCGTTGGCGTCGACCAAATTCAGGAATACTCATTCCTGAAGGATTTTGTGTCGGTGGTGTCGGCAGCCGGCTGCAGGACGTTCATCGTCCATACGCGCAATGCGGTGCTCAAAGGTCTCTCGCCCAAGGAGAACCGCGAGGTTCCGCCGCTCAAGTACGACTACGTCTACCGCCTCAAGGACGACTTTCCGGGCAGGAGAACGGGGAAACGGGCTGCTCTGAGTTCGAGCGCCACCGTCGGAGCCAAAACGATGAACAGTTCCGCCACGATGCGATCCCGCGTCCCGCGCTGTTTCGGCGAATGGCCTTTTACACAGCCTCGTTAGACGAAAGCTCGGCACTGGAGCCGCCAACAAAAAACCCCGGCGCTCTCTCGAGCCCGGGGTTTTCCGTTTGCATATGGTCTGGCGGTAACCTACTTTCGCGTACGCAATTGCACACTATCATCGGCGCAAACCCGTTTCACGGTCCTGTTCGGGATGGGA
>CAZJJC010000152.1:0-7409 GCA_964546195.1 uncultured Enterobacteriaceae bacterium
GAGGTTGCGCCCGCCAGGGCGCCGGTCGTCGCGTGCCCCGCTCGTGCCGGGCGTGGCGGTCCGGTTGCAGGCCATCCCCGCGAGCGCGCGGGGATGGCGCGCCGCGACCGGCATCTCGACGAAGGCGGAAACGCGCTTGCGCGCGCGCCGGTACAGCACCAGGCGCGCCACCGCGATGTTCGAGCGCACCACGTCCACCAGGACGAGCCAGGCGAGCTCGGCAATGGCGGCTACGCGTCGCACGCGGCCCTGGGGCACCTGCAGCTCGGCGAGCGCCAGCGAGCCGGCGAGCCCCAGCGCCGCGCCGAGCAGCAGATGGCCTGGGGCGAGCGTGCGGTTGAGCAGCAGCCACATCAAGAGCAGCCAGAGGGAGAGCAAGGGGTAGGGCAGCCAGCGCTTCATTTCTCGAGCACGCCTTCGATATAGGCGCGCGGCGCGTGCAGCGCCTGCGCGGTGTCCTGCAGGTAGCGCATGGCCGGGGCGGCCGCCACGGTCAGCGCAAAGCACAGGCCGAGCAGCACCGCCACCGGCGCCATCTCGATCACGCGCACGCGCGGCACGCTGCGCTGCGTGGCCCAGAAGATGCGCACGCCGGCGCGGCCCATGGCGATGATCGCCGCGAGGCCCGACAGGCTGAGCAGCGCGAGCAGCGCCCAGGCGGCGGGCGGCACCGGATCCGGCGCGAGCAGGGCGCCGAGCAGCGCCAGCTTGGCGACGAAGGCAGGAAGCGGCGGCAGGCCGGCGAGGAGCAGCGCGCAGCAGGCAAAGGAAAGGCCGAGCAGCGCCATGCTGGCAGGGATGGCCACGCCCACTTCCTCTTCCGGCGCGGGTTCTTCGTCCGCGCCGAGGAACGCCGCCGCGGTGACCGCCAGGATGTCGGCGCCCGGCTCGCGCGCCCGCTCCACCAGCTCGATCAGCAGGTAAAGGGCGGCGACGCCGAGGGTCGAGGCCACGAGGTAGTAAAGCGCCGCGGCGGTCGCCGCCGTGTCGCCCGTGCCGATCACCGCGAGCAGCGTGCCGGAAGAGACGAGCAGGCTGTAGCCCGCCAGGCGCGCCAGCCCCTGGGAAGCGAGCACGCCGGTCAGGCCGAAGGCCAGCGTCACCATGCCGCCGTAGAGCAGCAGCTCGCCGCCGGTGCCGCCGCCGAAGAAGAGCAGCCATAGCCGCAGCACCGCGTAGACGCCGACCTTGCTCAGGATCGCGAAGAGCGCCGCCGCCGGCGCGCTGGCCGCGGCATAGGTGGTGGGCAGCCAGAAGCCGAGCGGCCACATGCCGGCCTTGACCAGGAACGCGACGCCGAGGATGGCCGCGCCCGCCTCGAGCAGCACCCGCTCGCTCCCGGCAATCCCGGGAATGCGCACGGCAAGATCGGCCATGTTGAGCGTCCCGGCGACGCCGTAGATGAGCGCCGCGCCGATGAGAAAGAGCAGCGACGCGGTCAGGTTGATGGCGATGTAGTGCAGGCTCGCGCGCACGCGCGCCGTGCCCGAGCCGTGCAGGGTGAGCGCGTAGGAGGCGGCGAGCAGCAGCTCGAAGAACACGAACAGGTTGAAAAGATCCCCCGTCAGGAACGCGCCGTTGAGGCCCATCAGCAGGAACTGCAGCAGCGCGTGGAAGCGGGGCCCGGCACGGTGCCAGCGCGCCAGCGAGAACGCGAGCGCGGCGAGCGCGAGCACCGCCGCGAGCAGCACCATGAGCGTGGACAGGCGATCGGCCACCAGCACGATGCCGAACGGCGCCGGCCAGTCGCCCAGCGGGTACACCAGCACCGGCTCTCCGTCCGCGGCGCGCAGCAGCGCGATCGCCGTGGCGAGCAACAGGAGCACCGACAGAGAGCTCAATGCCGCCTTGAGCGCGTGCCTGCGCTCGTCGAACAGCAGCATCAGCGCGCCCACCGCGAGCGGCAGCACGATGGGAATAACCACCAGGTGATTCATTCGTCGGGCTCCCGGCCGTCGACGTGGTCGGTGCCGGTGAGGCCGCGCGCCGCGAGCAGCACGACGAGCAGCAGCGCGGTCATGGCGAAGCTGATGACGATGGCGGTGAGCACCAGCGCCTGCGGCAGCGGGTCGGCGAAGCGGGAAGGATCCACCGCCTTGCCGGCCTCTACGATGGGCGCCACGCCGCCGCGCACCCAGCCCATGACGAAGATGAAGAGATTGACCGCATAGGACAGCAGCGACAGGCCGATGATCACCTGGAAGCTGCGCGGGCGCAGCAGCAGCCACACGCCCGAGCCGGTCAGCACGCCGATGGCAAGCGCGAGGACGAGCTCCATTATTTGCGCATCGACTGGTGGGCGAGCGCGATCAGGATCAGCCCGGTCGCGCCGACCACGAGCGCAAATACGCCCGCGTCGAATGCCAAGGCACTGGGCACATGGACCCCCCGGATGACCGGCGTATGCGAGGTGAGGAACGGATGCCCGAACAGCCACGCGCCGGCGCCGGTGGCGCTCGCGAGCAGCAGGCCGGCGCCGATCCAGCGCATCGGCCGGATGCGCAGGTGGTCTTCGGCCCAGCGGGTCCCGCCCGCCATGTACTGCAGGATCACGCCCACGGCGAGGGCGATGCCGGCGACGAAGCCGCCGCCCGGCAGGTTGTGCCCGCGCAGCAGCAGGTACGCCGCGAGCACGCCGGTCGCCGGGAACATGAGGCGCATGATGACCGCGGGCACGAGCAGGTCCTCGGTCGCAGTCGCGGCGTCCTGCTCCTTCTGCTGCGGCGGCGGTTCGAGGCTCTCGCGCGCGGGACGGAAGCGGCGCAGCAGCGCGTAGACGGCGATCGCGACCACGCCGAGCACGGTGATTTCCCCGAGGGTATCGAAGCCGCGGAAGTCCACGATGATGACGTTGACCACGTTCGTGCCGCCGCCTTCCGGGTAGGCGCGCTCGAGGAAGAAGCCCGAGAGGGTGTCGGGCTGCGGCCGCGTCATCACCGCGTAGGCAAGCGCGGCGAGCCCGGCGCCCGAGGCCGTGGCGAGCGCGACATCGCGCAGCCGGCGCGGCAGGGCGGCGCGCGCGCCGGCCAGCGTCCACTGGAACGGGATGCGCCTGGGCAGCCAGCGCAGGCCGAGCAGAAGGAGCACGGTGGTCACGATTTCCACCAGCAGCTGCGTGATGGCCAGATCGGGCGCGGACAGCCAGACGAAGGTGAGGCACACCACCAGCCCCGCGCCGCCCGCCAGAATGAGCGCCGCAAGCCGGTGGAACTTGGCCTGCCAGGCGGCGCCGAGCGCGCAGGCGGCGCCCACCGTCCACGCGAGCAGGAAGGCGGGATCGACCGGCGTGGCGGGGAGCGGGCCGAGCGCGAGCCCGAGCTCGTAGACCGGCCACGCCCCGGCGAGCACGGCCGCGAGCACCACCCAGCGCAGCTGCGGCTGCAGGCGGCGCGTGCCGAGCACGCCTTCCAGCGTGCGCGCCCAGCGCCAAGAGAGCGTCACGAGCACGCGCTCGAAGATGCGCCGCCCGTCGATCGGCGGCAGCAGGGGAGTGCTCTCTACGCCGCGCGACAGATGCTTCTGCAGGACTATGTAGAGCGCGGCGCCGCCGGCCAGCGCGATCAGGCTCATCACCATCGGCGTGCTGAAACCGTGCCACACGGCGAGGCTGTAGACCGGCACGTCGGAGCGCAGCACGGCGCGCACCGCCACATCGAGGACCGGGCCGATGGTGAGGCTGGGCAGGATGCCGACCACCAGGCAGGCGAGCACCAGCAGTTCGATCGGGAAGCGCATCCAGCGCGGCGGCTCGTGCGGCGTGCGCGGCAATGCCACGGGGGCGGGCCCGAAGAACACGCCGTGGATGAAGCGCAGCGAATAGGCGACGCTGAACATGCCCCAGGCCGCGGCGACGAAAGGCAGCGCGCGGTTCAGCACCGGCACCGGGCCCTCCGCCTCCAGCGAGGCGGAGAAGAACATCTCCTTGGACAGAAAGCCGTTGAGCAGCGGCACGCCGGCCATGGCGGCGGCCGCGACCATGGCGAGGGTCGCCGTGATCGGCATGAAGCGGTAAAGGCCGCTCAGCCGCCGGATGTCGCGCGTGCCGGTCTCGTGGTCGATGATGCCCGCCGCCATGAACAGCGACGCCTTGAATGTCGCGTGGTTCATGATGTGGAAGATCGCCGCCACCAGCGCGAGCCGGCTGTTGAGGCCGAGCAGCACCGTGATGAGGCCGAGGTGGCTGATGGTGGAGTAGGCGAGCAGGCCCTTCAGGTCGTGCTGGAAGATCGCCGTGTACGCGCCGAGCACCAGCGTGGCGAGGCCCGCGGTGCCGATGATCCATATCCAGGCGTCGGTGCCGGCCAGCGCCGGCCACAGGCGCACGAGCAGGAACACCCCGAGCTTCACCATCGCCGCGGAATGCAGGTACGCCGACACCGGCGTCGGCGCGCTCATCGCCTGCGGCAGCCAGAAGTGGAACGGGAACTGCGCGCTCTTGGTGAGCGCGCCGATGGCGATGAGGATCAGCGCGGGCACATACAGCGCGTGCTCCACGATGAGGCTTCTCGAGCCCAGGATGACGTCGAGGTCGTAGCTGCCGACGATGCGGCCCAGGACCAGCGCGCCGGCGAACAGGCACAGGCCGCCGGCCGAGGTGATCACCAGCGCCATGCGCGCGCCGTCGCGCGCCGCGGCGTTGTGGTGCCAGTAGCCGATCAGCAGGAACGAGAACAGGCTGGTGAGCTCCCAGAAGAACACCAGCTGCATCAGGTTGCCCGCCAGCACCACGCCGAGCATCGAGCCCATGAAGGCGAGGAAGAAGGAGAAAAAGCGCGGCACCGGGTCGGCCGGCGACATGTAGTAGCGCGCATAGAGCACCACCAGCAGGCCGATGCCGGTCACCAGCACGCTGAACATCCAGGCGAAGCCGTCCATGCGCAGGGTGAAGTCCAGGCCGTAGGCCGGCAGCCATCCGGCGTCGAAGCGCAGCACCTGGGCGTTGGACATCTCGGGATAGACGCTCAGGGCGAGCCCCAGCGCGGCCAGCGCCACCGTGCCCGCGAGCCACGCCTCGGCGTTGCGGGCATTCGCGGGCAACAGCGCGGCGCACAGGCTGCCTGCGAAAGGCAGCGCCAGCAGGAGCGTCAGGAGCACGATTTTTTATACCAGAATGGAAAAATGGGGACGTACCCTATTTTCCTGCGCGCTGCGCGAAGCAACGGAAAATAGGGTACGTCCCCATTTTTCAGGCGGACGCTAGCCGGCGGATCCAGTCGAGCAGCGCGGTGGGCAGCAGCTCGGGGCGGGGCAGCAGCGCGTACTGCGTCGCGCCGAACACGCCCGGCAGGTAGGCGGCGGCGCTGCGGTCCACGGTGAGGCAGAAGGGCGCGATGCCCTGCAGGCGCGCCTCGAGCACCGCCTGGCGCATGTCCTCGACGCCGTAGCGGCCCTCGTAATGGTCGACGTCGTTCGGCTTGCCGTCGGAAAGGAGCAGCAGCAGGCGGTGGCGCGCCGGCTCGCGCATCAGCATCGCGCTCGCGTGGCGCAGCGCAGCCCCGACCCGCGTATAGCGCTCGGGCTCGAGCGCGGCAATGCGCCGCGACACCTCGGCGCCGTGGTGCTCGTCGAAGCCCTTGATGCTGCGCACGGTGACGGCGCCCGGGCCTTCGCCCGAGAAGGCCTGCACCGTGTAGCGCTCGCGCATCGTCTCCAGCGCGATGCACACCAAAAGCAGCGCCTCGCGCTCCACGTCGATGATGCGCCGGTTGCCGCTCACCCAGGAATCGGTCGAGCCGGAGACGTCGATGAGCAGGGCGAGCGCCATCTCGCGCCGCGCCGGGCGCAGCGTCTGGTAGAGGCGCTCGGACCGCGGCAGCCCGGCGCGGAAATCGGCCGCGCTTTCGACGCAGGCCTCGAGGTCGATCTCCTCGCCGTCGAGCTGCCGGCGCAGCCGCACCCGCCGCGCCCGCAGGAGCTCGAAGCGCCGCCGGATGGTGCCGAGCAGCGCCGCGTGGCGCTCGAGGGTCGCCGCCGCCCACGCCGGATCGCCGAGCAGCGACTCGGGCGTGCGCACGATGGCGCCGGGCGTGCGGTAGGCGCCGATGCGGTAATCCCATTCCGGGTAGGCGATGCCGGAGGGCAGGGCTTCGCTTTCGCGCCTGGCCCGCGCGTGCGGCGGCTCCGAGGACAGGAGGACTTCCTTGGGCGAGCCCGGCCGGGTGACCAGGCGCGCTTCCGGCAGGTCGGCGACCGATTCGGCCAGGTCCTCGGTCGCGGTCGCGTCGTCGCGGTCGGTCGGGCGCTGCAAGCCCATCGGATCCTCGGCGTGCTCGTGGCCCTGCTCGCTCTGCACCATGAAGGCGCCGGGCTTCTGCTCGTCGTCCTCGCCCTTCACCGGCTCGCGCACCTTGGGGGTGCGCTTCAGCTTCGCGCTTCTGGATCGGGTTGGCCCAGAGTCGTCTTTAACCAGGGTGCTCTTTTCAATCCCCGCGGGTGCTTCGCGCAGCTCGCCCGTCCACTCGTCCTTCCGGATGCGCGCCGTCGGCGCCAGCTCGCGTGCCAGGGCCAGGGACGCCGCGGGAGTCGGGGTCGGGGAAAGGGGACGGGTATCCGACCCCGACCCCTTTGCCTGTCCCCAGAGGCGGGTGCCCGGAAAGAGGCGCGCGAGGTCGGCGTCGGCGGAAGCGGCCTCGAGCAGGAGGTAGAGGTCCTGCACCGGCGGCGGCTCGCCGGCGAGCGGCAGGTCGGCGCTGCCGCGCACCGCGCGCATGCCCTGGCGCAGCGCCATGATGCGGTAGCGTGCGAGGGCTCCGCCCGGATCGGTGGTGTCGAGCGTCTCGGGCAGCCAGATCGACTGGCCGTCCGTGGCGGGAATCGCTTTTGCCGGTGGGGGATTTCTTTCGAAAATCCTTCTCAGGAGCGTGCGCGGCGCCGGCGGCTGGGCCGGGCGGATCTTGAGCGCGCGGCCGAAGGCGGCGGCGACCAGCAGCTCCAGGCGCGGGAGGTGGTCGGCAAGCGCCGCCGGCTGCGGCCGCTGCGGCGAGCGGCGGCGCCACTGCTGCTGCAGGAAGCCGCCGACGTGCTTCGCCGCATCGACGATGACGTCTTCGGCTTCCGCCATCTAGACGAAGGCGGCGTCCACCAGGTCGCGCATCGCGGCAGCGAGCACCGGGTCGTCGGAGAGCGGGCCGATCACCGCGGCATAGCACGCCTCGCGCGGCGCGACCCCGCGCCGGATAAGCCGCCCCGCTGCAACCAGCAGCCGCGTGCTCGGAGCCTCGGCGAGCCCGCGGTCCTGCAGCGTGCGAAGGCGCGTGGCGAGCGCGACCAGCGCGCGTGCGTTCGGCTCGTCGAGGCCGCTTTCGCCGGCGACGATCAGCGCCTCGCGCTCGGGGGAGGGAAAAGTGAACTCCAGCGCGACGAAGCGCTGGCGGGTGCTCGGCTTGAGGTCCTTGAGCATCCTCTGGTAG
>CAZJJC010000153.1:0-12534 GCA_964546195.1 uncultured Enterobacteriaceae bacterium
GCATCTGCCGCATCGTCGAGCTGCAAATGGCCGACGTCATCCGCAAGGTGACGGTCGAGAAAGGCTACGACCCGCGCGAGTTCGTGCTGGTCGCCTTCGGCGGCGCCGGCCCGGCGCATGCGGGCGTGTTCGCGCAGGAACTCGGTGTCAAAAAAATAGTCATTCCTCAAAGAAAAGCGGCTTCCACGTGGTGCGCCTTCGGCGCCGCGGCGGCCGACGTGCTGCACATCTTCGAGCACACCGAGATCATGGCCACGCCGGTGCCGGCCAGGCGCATCAACGACAACCTCGAAGCCCTGGAGAAAAAAGCCTCCCGGCTGATGAAAAGCGAAGGCATCGCCGCCGGCCGCCAGCGCTTCGAGTTCTCGCTCGACGTGCGGCACAAGGGGCAGATCAACGAGGTCGAGCTGCTTTTGCCGTTCGAGAGATTACCCTCCGCATACGAACCGCGATTGCGTGCGCTGTTTACCCAGAGATACGAGAAGCTCTACGGGCGCGGCTCCGCGCTTGCCGGGGCGCAGCTCGAGCTCGTGGTGTGCCGCCTGCGGGCAAGGGCCCTGACGCCGAGACCGAAACTGGTGAAGTCCAGGGGCTCTTCAAAGATTATTCCCAAGACCGCGATGCGCAAGCCCCGCCAGATCTATTGGGCCGGCCTGAAGAAGACCCCGGTGTACGACGGCGAGCGGCTCGCCGCCGGCAACACCGTGCGCGGCCCGGCGATCGTCGAGACCTCCGATACCTCGGTGGTGGTCCATCCGGGCAGAACGCTGCGCGTCGACGCGCTCGGCAACTTCGAGATCACGTTCAAGTGAGGAAAATGGTGACTGTCACCATTTTGATTAGGAAAATGGTGACTGTCACCATTTTGATTTTGGAAAGATGAATGCACCGCTCAAGAAGCTAAGCGAGCTGACCGGCGTGGTGTTCGACGGACGGCGCAGCGGCTATGTGCCGCCGAAGACGCTTTCGATTTCCAAGAAATTACGTCTTCACCGGAAAGCGAAAAAAACCATAGATCCGGTCACCTTCGAGGTGGTGCGCCACGCGCTGTGGAACGTGAACGAGGAGCACGGCGCGACCATCCAGCGCCTGTCGGGCTCGCCGGTGGCGATGTACGCGCTCGACCTCAACCCCTCGATCCTCACCGAGGATGCGGAGTTCGTCTATTTCGGGCCCTACATGCAGTACATGTCCGGGGTCACCGACACGCAGGTGAAGTGGACGCTGGAGAACCGCAGCGACAACCCGGGCATCCGGGACGGCGACATGTTTCTCGCCAACGACCCCTGGGTGGGCGCGGCCCACCAGATGGACGTGATGCTCCTGTGCCCGGTGTTCTGGAAGGACGAGCTTTTCTGCTGGGTCACCAACTGCCTGCACCAGTACGACATCGGCGGCATCACCCCGGGCAGCTTCTGCCCCTCGGCGCGCGACGCCTACGACGAGGGCATCCTGATTCCTCCCATAAAGATCGTCGAAGGCAACGAAATCCGGCGCGACATCGAAGAGGTCTACCTGAGAAGCTCGCGCAAGCCCTCGGCGGTAGCGCTCGACTTCAGGGCGCAACTGGCGGGAAACATGACCGCGAGGGACCGCGTCCTCTCGCTGATCTCGCGCTACGGCGCCGAAACGGTGAAGGGCGTGATGAGGAAGATCATCGACGACGGCGAGCGCGCCTTCCTGAAAAAGCTCGCGCGGCTGCCGGACGGCGTGTGGCGCGACCGCACCTACGTCGAGTGCTGCCGGCCCGGGGACCGCAGCGTGCACAGGGTGATGTTGACCCTGAAAAAGAACAAATCGAAGCTGGTTTTCGAAAACGAAGGAACCGGCCCCCAGGCCGGCGCGATCAACGCCACCTATTCCGGCTGGCGCGGCGCCATCATGGTGGCGCTGAACGAGCTCTTGTGCTGGGACCAGTACTACGCGGTGGGCGGCGCGCTGCGCCACGTCGAGTTCAATCCGACCCCGGGCACGCTGAACTGCGCCGACTTTCCCGCCTCGGTGTCGACCGCGCCGGTGCAGTGCATGGAGATCTCGCTCTACCCGGCCTACAACGTGCTCTCGAAGATGCTCTATCCCGATCCCGAGCTGCGCCGCGACCTGATGTGCATCGGCGGCACCAGCCAGTGGCCCGCGACCATCTTTCGCGGCATCGACCAGTGGGGCGAGCGCTACGGCTACCTGCTGGTCGACCCGATCGGCGGCGCGATCGGCGCCTTCTCGCACGCCGACGGCATCTCCACCGGCGGCCAGGCGCGCACGCCGATCTGCAAGCTGCCCAACGTCGAGCACACGGAGCAGAGCTTCCCGGTGCTGTTCCTGTACAGAAAAGAAATCTGCGATTCCGGCGGCGCGGGCAAATGGCGCGGCGGGCTGTCGGCCGAGTCCTGCTTCATCCCTCACGGCACCGACGCGATCACGCACGACACGCTGTCCTCGGGCAACGCCATCCCGACCTCGACCGGCATGATGGGCGGCTACCCGGGCGCCGTGAACCGGTATCGCTTCCTGAGAGAAAGCAACATCCTTGAAAAGATGCAGCAAAAAGAGCTCGTGAACGACATCGACGAGCTGAAGGGCAAGCCCGAGACCCTGCAGCTGCGCCAGCAGGACTTCGTGCAGAACCCGGCCGATGTGTACGCGGTGCTGTGGTCCGCGGCCGGCGGCTTCGGCGACCCGCTGGAGCGCGACCCGGCGAAGGTGCAGGCCGACGTGGACAACGGCGATGTGTCGGAAAAGACCGCCCGGGCCGTCTACGGCGTCGTGCTCGGCAACGACGCGGCGACCGCGCGCGAGCGCGACCGGATGAGAAAGGAGCGCCTGGCGCGCGCCCGCGCTTTCCCGGCGACGCGCAAGCTCGAGGGCAAGCCGAGCCTGCACGCCACCGAGAGCCTCGCCGTGCGCGGCGGCCGCTGGTCCTGCGCCAAGTGCGCCGCCGACCTGGGCGCCATGGCGGAGAACTACAAGGCGCGCTGCGCGCGCGGCGACCTGCCGATCCAGGCCTCCAACCCGATCGTCGGCGACCCGCGCCGCTTCATCGAGCCCACGCCGCAGTTCCGCCAGTTCTGCTGCCCGAGCTGCGGCACGCTGATCGAGAACGAGATCGCCATCGCGGAAGATGCGCCGCTCATGGACGTAGAACTACGTCCCGATCAGTTCAAAGCGCGCGCCGCTTCCGCATAGCCCACCCGCTTGCCGGGCGGCATCGGAAAGCGGGCGGTGACGCGGTCGAGCAGCGCCCTTGCCTCCAGCCGGCGGCCTGCCTTCATGCTGCAGTCCAGGTAAAGCTGTTCGAGGACGTCGCGCTGCGCATGGCTGCCGCCGAGCAAATACAGCTTGTCGAGCACCGGACCCATCAGCATGAGCGCGCGCGCGTGCTGCCCTTGCCTGTGCACTAGGACCGCCTCGCACACCGGAATGCCGACGTCTCGGACCACGGGCGCCGTGGTGGCTGCCGTTGAGCCATAGTCGCGCATTGCGTGCAGCATGCGGGTCGCGGCCGGGTCACGCTTCGTCGCGGCAAGCGCCATCATCCAGTGCGGCAGGGTGAACACGGAAAGGCAGTCCCCTATGCGGGCTTCCGCCTTGTCGGCGATCTCCTCCCAGCGGGTTCCCACATCGATGCCTTGACGCTCGAGGCGGAACAGCATGGATGCCGCGTTCTGCACGTCGATATACAGGTCCGGCATGGCGGTCACCAAGGGTGAGGCGAGATTGCGGAACTGCCTGTCGTAGAGCTCCAGGACTTCGTCGAACTCGCGTCGCTCCAGATGGAACATGGCGCGGTGCCACCACAGATGGTGGACGATGTTGTTGGTTTGCGCCCAATGGCGCTCGAGGCCCGCGAGCCAGCGGATTCCTTCGTCGCGCCTGCCCTGCATTTCCAGCACATGCGCCACCGCGTGCGTTCCCCACACGTCAGCCGCATCCAGCTCGACCGCGCGGCGTCCCGCGCGCTCGGCCGCGGCGAACTCGCCGCACTCTTCCAGCCCGAAGGACAAGCAGGACAGCAGCGTCCCATAGGCCGGCAGCGCTTCGTGCCAGTGTGGCAGGAGGCGCTCGACCGAAGCACGCATCTGCGCTGCCCGGCCGAGCCAGAAATAATTGAAATGCGAAAGCCGTAGCGCGAGCACGTCGGTCGGGTGCGCTTTGAGGACGTCCTCCCAGCCTTGCAACGCCTGCTCGAGATCGCCGGCAACCCAGGCGCCCAGCGCCGTGACGTGCGCCTTCTCCCTCCACGTCGCCGCCAGCGCGAGGCCGGCGGCCACGCGATGCGCATCGGCTGCCACCGCCACATTGGCCCGGTTGTAGGTCAGCATCATGAAATAGCCCTTGGCACAGTGCGCCAAGGCGAAGGACGGATCGGCCTTGAGAATCGTCTTGAGATGCTCGGAAATGTCGGTCCGATAGCCGAGATACGAGCGCAGCGTGCGATTGAACGCGTCGGCGGCCGCGGCGGACGGCGTCGAAAGCGCAAGCCCGTGCAGATCTTGCATGGCAGGCCTCCTCCCTTCGGCATTAGACGACTGCGAAACTGCGGCGTCAATGACTGCGCGGGGGGCAAAATACGGCTGATGAGCGATTTCTCGGCGATCGGCTACGACGAAGCGATGCGGCGGGCGCGCGAGTGCGTGCCGCTGCTGCGCGAGCGGGCGCAGAAGTGCGAGGAGGCGCGCGTGCTGCTGCCCGAGAACGAGAAGCTGCTGCACGAGGCGGGCCTGTTCCGCTTCCACCAGCCCAGGGGCTTCGGCGGCATGGAGCTGCCGTTCATCGCGGTGGTCGACATCGTGGCGGAACTCGCGCGCGGCTGCCCGTCGACCGCGTGGAACGTGGGCAACCTGGGCTGCCATCACTGGATCCTGGGCTACTACGAGCCCGAGACGCAGCACGAGATCTGGGACGCGAACCCCGATGTCCTGATCGCTTCGTCGATCGCGCTGGCCGCCGGACGCGGGAAGAAGGTCCAAGGTGGATTCGTCGTCAGCGGCAAATGGCCCTTCTCCTCCGGCGTGGACAACTCCGACTGGAACATGCTCGCGGTAACGGTCTATGAAGAAAACACCGCGGTCGACTGGCGCCTCTGCATCGTGCCGAAGACCGATTACCGCATCATCGACACCTGGTACGCGATGGGCATGGTCGGCACCGGCAGCAAGGACATCGAGGTCGAGGAGGTGTTCGTACCCGAGCGCCGCGCGCTCGCGCTCGCCCGCTGCCGCGGCGGCCTCGAGCATCCCGGTGCCGCACTGAACGACGGGCCGCTTTTTCGCGTGCCCATCGTGGCTTCGGCCGGCCATCCGCTGTCGGCCACCGCGCTCGGCGCAGCCGAAGGCGCTTTTGAGCTGGTTCAGCATTCCTTCAGAACCCGTGTGGGCACGTATACCGGGGCCAAGGTCGGCGATTTCCAGGCGGTGCAGATCAAGCTCGCCGAGGCGCGCGTGCTCATCGACTCGGCCACGCACCTCATGCGCCAGTCCGCGCTTGGCTTCGAGAAGTACGCCGACGAGAACCGCCTTCCCGACATCCCGACCAAGCTGCGCTGGCGCGCGCAGAACGCCTTTGCGGTGCGCCAGGCGCGCCAGGCAGCCGAGGTGCTGTGGTCTTGCTATGGCGCGAACGCCATTTACACCCGGGACCCGTTCCAGCGCTACATGCGCGACCTGATGGCGATCAACCAGCACTTCTCGTTCAGCTTCGACATCGCCGGCGCGGCTTTCGGCACGGCGGCGCTCGGCGGCAAGTACGCCAACCCCACGATGTAAGGAGGAGCCGTGAGACGCATTCCGATCCTGTTGCTGGCCGCTTTCGCTTTCGCCTCGGCGCAGGCCCAGCCCTACCCCTCCAAGCCGGTGCGCTTCATCGTCTCGTTCCCTCCTGGCGGCAGCTCCGACCTGATCGTGCGCGCCATCGCGCCCTTCATGTCGAGCCGCCTGGGCCAGCCGGTGGTGGTCGAGAACCGCCCGGGCGCCGGCGGCATGATCGGCGTCGACGTCGTGGCCAAGGCCGCGCCCGACGGCTACACCATCGGCCTGGCTGCGGCCGGCGCGCTGTCGTCGAACATCAGCCTCTATCCCAGCATGCCCTTCCATCCCGAGAAGGACCTCGCGCCGATCTCAACGCTCGCGATGATCCCGTTCTTCCTCATCGCGCATCCCTCGCAGCCCGCGACGCTGAGGGAAGTCATCGCCAAGGCCAAAAGCGCGCCGGGCGCGCTTTCCTTCGGTCACGGCGGCAACGGCTCGACCATGCATCTCTCGGGCGAGCTGCTCAACATGCTGGCCGGCGTGCGCATCCAGGCGGTGCCT
Organism: uncultured Enterobacteriaceae bacterium; assembly: GCA_964546195.1. GTDB lineage: Bacteria > Pseudomonadota > Gammaproteobacteria > Burkholderiales > SG8-39 > SCGC-AG-212-J23. The sequence goes on from CAZJJC010000153.1 coordinate 6,306, forward strand.
TACAAGGGCAGCGGCCCGGTGTCGACCGACGTGCTCGGCGGGCAGGTGCCGCTCGGCGTGGTCGACGTGCCCTCGAGCCTGTCGAACGTGCGGGCAGGCAAGCTCAGGGCGCTCGCCGTCACCTCGAAGCGGCGCATCTCGGCGGCGCCCGAGGTGCCGACCTTCGAGGAGGCCGGGGTGCCGGGCTACGAGGCCATCGGCTGGTTCGGCGTAGTGGCGCCGGCGGCAACCCCGCCGGCCGTCATCGATCGCCTGAACGCCGAGATCGTCGCCGCGCTCGCCACGCCGGAAATCCGCGAGCGCGCGCTTGCGGCTGGCACGGAGCCGCTCACCAACACGCCGCGGGAGTTCGCCGCGATGATCCGCGAAGAAACGAAGAAGTGGGCCGAGGTGATCAAGGCCGCCAACGTAAAGCTCAACTGATGGCGAGCCCCGTCATCGACGTCCACACCCACATGCTCACCAAGGAGTGGGTAGCGCTGCTGGAGCAACATGGGGGACCGCATTATTCCTTGAAGGAAGTGGCCGGAGGGCTGCGGGCGATTCATCTGGATGGGGCGCCGTTCATGACGCCGGTGCCGAACATGTTCGACTGGGAGCGGCGCATCGCGAACATGAACAAGGCGCGTGTCGACATCGCCATCACCTCGCTGAGCTGTCCGAATGCCTACTGGGGCAGCCCGGAGGTGAGCCTCAAGGCGGCACGCCTCATGAACGAGGACATGGCCAGGGCGCAGCAGGCCTGGCCCGAGCGCATCCGTTATTTCGCTTCGCTTCCCTGGCAGCACGAGGCGCTGGCATTGCAGGAATTGAAAAGAGCCTGCGACGACGGCGCGGTGGGCGTGATGGTGCTGGCGAACATCGACGGGAAGGCGCTGACCGAGCGCAAATTCGAGAACATCTGGAAGGAAATAGACCGTCGCGCCCTGCCGGTGCTGGTGCATCCGAGCGCGCCGCCGGGTGTCGCCGAGATGGGCATGCACGAGTTCCAGCTCACCGCGCCGATCGGCTTCACTTTCGACACCTCGCTCGCCATCGCGCGCTGCATCTTCGACGGCTTCCTCGACCGCTTTCCGAACCTGAAGCTGATCGCCTCGCATGGCGGCGGGGCCCTGCCCTACCTGGTCGGCCGCCTCGACATCTGCTGGGATAACATTCCTGCGGCGAGCGCCAAGACCGACGAGCCGCCGCGCAACTACATGCGCCGCATCTACGTCGACAGCGTGGTGTTCCGCCAGGACGTGCTCGACATGTGCGTGTCGGTCTGCGGCACGGATAACGTGCTCTATGGCTCGGACTACCCGCACACCATCGGCGACATGGCGGGGTGCCTATCCCGCGTCGACGCCCTGCCGGGCGACGTGCGCGACAAGGTGCGCGGCAGGAACAGCGAGCGGATCTTCAAGCTGTAGGCTGGTTTCCCGACGTTAAACAGGAATCTTCAAGGCCAGCCGGGACGTAATGACGCCGGTACTGAGGCCGATGGTGCGAAGGCCGCCGAAGAAGCGCGCGTGCTCGATCTTGCAGCAGCGATCCATGACCACTTCCATGCCGGCGTCACGCGCGATCCGGGCTCCTTCCTCACTGATGACGCCAAGCTGCAGCCAAAGCACCTTGGCTTTGATCTTCACGGCCTGCCGGGCGATGTCGGGCACTTCGGAAGCCGGACGGAAGACGTCGACGATGTCCACGGGCTTATCAATCTCGTCGAGCCTGCCGTACACCCGCTGCCCGAGGATCGTCTTGCCCGCTTGTGACGGATTGACCGGGATGATGTGGTAGCCGTTGGCGGCGAGATAGATGCCGGCGAAAGCGCTCGGTTGGTATTGATTGGACGACAGCCCGACCATCGCGATGTTCCGGCAGGCAGTCAGTATGCGCAGGCGGTCGTACGCGGTTCCGGCCAGGTTGGTGCGATCTCCTACTGCCATGGTGCTCGCTTCCCTATTTCTGGAACGGAGCGCCGAATGCCTTGCTGAGCAGGCTGTGGCCGCTCGGCTCGGGCTCTTCGTGTCCGCCGGCCATTGCCAGCGGTTGCGTTACCGGCGCAGGTTGCTGCGATTTTGCAAGCGACTGCTCCAGATCCCACAGGATGTCGTCGATGTCCTCGATGCCGATGGACACCCGGATCATGTCGGGTCCGATGCCGCAGGCCACGAGCTCCTGGTCGGTGAGCTGCTGGTGGGTGGTGCTCGCCGGATGAATGATGAGGCTCTTGCAGTCGCCGACGTTGGCAAGGTGCGAAAGCAGCTGCACGTTCTCGATCAGCTTCCTGCCCGCCTCGCGGCCGCCCTTGATGCCGAAAGTGAAGATCGCGCCCGGTCCCCTGGGCAGATACTTTTCGGCAAGCGCGCGAAAGGGGCTCTCAGGCAAAGCCGGATAGTTGACCCAGCTGACCGCCGGATGCCGGCTGAGGAACTCCGCCGCGCTGCGTGCGTTGGCCACGTGCCGCTCCATCCGTACGTGGAGCGTCTCCAGGCCCTGCAGCAGCAGGAAAGCGTTGAAAGGGCTCTGGCAGGGGCCGTAATCCCTGAGCATTTCGCCCCTCGCCTTCATCAACCAGCCGAAATCGCCGAAGTACTCGAAGAAGCGAAGATTGTGATAGCCCTTGGAGGGCTGCGTCATGCCGGGGAACTTGCCGTTATCCCATGGAAAGCGCCCGGCATCGACGATCGCCCCGCCCATCGTCGTGCCGTGGCCGCAGATGAACTTGGTGGCCGAGTGCACCACGATATCCGCGCCCCAATCGAGCGGCCGGCAGCAGTAGGGGCTCGCGAAGGTGTTGTCGACCACCAGCGGAATATCCTGCTCGTGGGCGATGCGCGCGACGGCCTCGATGTCAAGGACGTCGATCTTGGGATTGCCCAGGGTTTCAGCGAAGATGCACTTGGTCCTGGGCGTGATCGCGCCTCGAACGGCGTCCAGGTCGCTGATGTCGACGAAAACGGGATTGATGCCGACCTTCCGGAACGTCACATCGAACTGGTTGATCGTGCCGCCATACAGGGTGCTCGAAGCAATGAACTCGTCGCCCGCATCCATCAGCGAGAACAGCGCAATGTGCTGGGCTGCCTGGCCGGAGGCCGTCGCGACGGCTCCGATGCCGTTCTCCAGCGCGGCGATGCGCTCCTCGAATACGGCCACGGTGGGATTCATGATGCGCGAATAGATGTTGCCGAAACGCTGCAGCGCAAAAAGGTTCGCGGCGTGGTCGGAATCCTCGAAGATGTACGCGCTGGTCTGGTAGATCGGAACCGCGCGGGAGCCGGTGACCGGATCGGGGCGCTGTCCGGCATGCACCGCCATGGTATTGAAGCCGTATCGCCTCTCGTTGGGGACAGCCTCTTCGTGCTTCATGCCTCTCCCGTCCTTTCCTCGTGGTCGTTCAAGCGGTCCCTACGCCACCTGCGCGCTCGCCATTGGCAGGTCGAGCTCCTGGCCGCCGAGAAAGCAAGCGATATGCGCGCTCAGGTCGCGGGCATCGTCTCCGGCCCCATCGATGAGCGCGGACTTGCGGCGCCGCATGAACTGCACGCCCATCAGGTACATCCCGGACGAGTCGACGACACCACCGTCGTGACGGATGCGGCCCTTGCGGTCGAGCACGGGAACGTCGAGCCAGGAATAGTCGGGCCGATACCCGGTCGCCCAGACGATCGTGCGGATCTCCCCGCGATTGAGATCCAGCCAGAGCGGCGGCGCTGCCTCTACCCGCGTGGGTTCGAAGCGGTGCGGCGGCTCGACTTCGTCTGCGACCCCGTTCGCGGCGGCCCAGGCATCGAGCGTATCGAGCAAGCGGTTCATCTTGAGGTCGGACAGCGCGACCTGGTTGCGCAGCGATCCCGAGAACTGGGCCTTGCCGTCCCGCACACCGGCAAGACGGCCGATGAGCTTTACGCCGAGGGCAGTGAGCGAATTGAGATCCAGCGAGCGGTAATCGGGGTATCCCGCGAGCTGCAGCGAGGGCACCGCGCGTGCGCGCGCGAGGTCATCGATCTCGTCGTAGCGCTGGTCGAGGATGCCGGCGGCATCCATCCACCACTGGATGTCCCGGCCGCGGTAGCGGCGCGGCATCCGGATATGCTCGCCCACCGCCAGGGTCACGGGGCGTCCGGAGCGCTGGATTTCCTCGGCGATCTGCACGCCGGTAGCCGAGGCGCCAACCACGAGCACGCCGCCCTGCGCCAGCTGTCCCGGGTTGCGGTACTGCATCGGCGTAAGCGTAGTGATCGCCGGCGGCACCGCTTCGGCCACCGCCGGGACGCTGGCAATGTTGCAGGCACCGCTGGCAAGCACGACAACCCGGCTTCGCCACTCGCCGCGGTGGGTCACGACCGCGTATCCGCCCTCCGTGCGGCGAACCGACGTCACGGCAGTGTGGATCTGGACCGGCGCCGAGATCACTTCGGCATACCGCTCGAGAAAAGCAACGGTCTCGGGCATGGTGCGATAGCCGTGGGGATCGGCTCCCGCATAGCCGTAGCCGGGCAGCCGGCTTTGCCAGCTCGGCGTGAGCAGCCGCAGCGAATCCCAGCGCTCGGTCTTCCAGGAGTTGGCCACCTCACCGCGCTCGAGGACTACGTGGTCGATCGAGCGCTCGGTGAGGCAGCGGCTCATGGCGAGGCCGGCGTGACCGGCGCCGATCACGACTACGGTCGCGCGCATGCGATGCGGTCCGCGGCTTCCCGCGCGGCGCCTCAGTTGACCGTCACGGAGACGTTGGTCGGGTTCGCGACGATATCGAAGACCGCCGAGCGCTTCTGTGACTGCGCGACGAGCGCCTCGAGCTCTTCCTGCGTGGCGTCGGCATCGATATTGAATTTCACCTTGATGCCGTCGAAGCCGTTGCGCACGTCGCTGTCTATGCCAAGGATGCCCTGGATGTCCATTCCGCCTTCTATGGTCGCGGTGACCGAACGCAGCTGGATCTTGCGCAACTGGGCGACGGACGCCACCCCGGCGGTCAGGCAGCTGGCGAGGCCCGTCAGCACCAGCTCCACGGGCGTGGCTCCCCTGTCCTCGGACGCGAAGATCTCGGGATGGTCGGCGTCGAAGGTGAACTCGGTCTTGTGGCTCTGCTGCTGGCCCAGCCCGAAGAACCCCTTGACGCTGGTCTGGCTGTGGGTTCCGTTCACCCACTTGCAGCTCGCCCGCCAGTTGAACTTGGCGGCCTCCGGGGCCTTGCTCAGCGCATCACGCGCCCCAAGCAATGCATCGACGTTCACGCCATTGTTGACTTCTTTCTCTACTGTGGTCATCACCGCCTCCTCGATTGATGGGTGAGGGAAAGGTCTGCAGCCAGTCCTGCCGAAGAGATTAGTCCGCGCGTGTATACGCCGTCAACGACTTACGGTGCCCGCTAGGCTGCTGCAGAATCCCGCACGGCTCCGGCGTGCGGCCTATGCGCGGGAGACAGGCCCTCTTCTTCGGCCTTGATCTGCAGCGCCAGGTAGCTTGAATAGATCCGGCACTGGGCGAAGCTGCCGGCGATGAACCAGGAGATCGCGCCAGTGCGCATCGGGGCGGAACAAGGCTTCGCGGGGCGCCTGCTCGAACTCGGCCAGCCAGCGGGTCGCCTGCCCGATGAGTCCGACGTGTCGGCTGGATGCGCTCATGGCAGGGCGGCTAGGCCGCGGCGCGCTCTTCCTTCTGCTGCAGCGCGAAGATCGAGGTATAGCCGCCCGACCAGTCGGGCGGCATCAGGCAGGGCTGCGGGTCGTGGTGCGCCCAGGCCGCGCGCTTGCCGCGCACGATCGCCTGGTCCTTGGAGGACCGGATCGGGTTGACGGTGTAAGGAAAGGCATCGGCCGAGCTCAGCGTGTTGAGAAGCAGCGGCCGCCCGAGGTCGGAGGTGTTCTTCGCCGAGTAGTGCAGCGTGCGGCAGTTGTGCAGCGTGAGCGAGCCGGCGGGGCCGGGCAGCGCCACCGCCTTCGAAGTGTCGAGCTTCGCCGCGTCCTCCTCGCGCAGGCAGCCGATCCAGCGCCCGTCGTGGTCGTACTGCGTCGGCATCGGGTCGACGAGGTGGCTCCTGGGCAGGACCTGCAACGGGCCCTGGTCCATGCCGCAGTCGTAGAGGTAGGTGCCCACCGTGAGCGGCGAGTAGTTGGTGTGCGGCCAGAACGAGATGTCGTAGTGCCACTTCACCTCCTCGCCGCCGTGCGCCCACTTGAAGTTGATCTTGGAATGGTGGAACTTGACGTCGGGGCCGACGAGGTCGGCGACGATGTCG
>CAZJJC010000154.1:0-4513 GCA_964546195.1 uncultured Enterobacteriaceae bacterium
GACCACCGGGTGCGAGAGATTCAGCGTGTTGCCGGTGCCGGTGTCGTTGATGTAGGAGCGCTTCTTGTCCGGCATCAGCCGGTAATAGGAAGCGTTGTCGATGCCCTTGAACGAAAGCGTGGGGCCCAGCTCGTTGCCTTCCGCGGTGTGGTTGTAGACCACGTCGATGATGATTTCCAGCCCGGCGTCATGGAATCGCGCCACCATCTCCTTGAATTCCTGCAGCGACTTCGACGCGTCGGCGGCGTAGCGCGGATCGGGGGCGAAGAAGCCGATCGAGTTGTAGCCCCAGTAATTCGTCAGCTTGCGCTCCAGCAGGAACGAATCGTTGATGAACGTGTGCACCGGAAGGAGCTCGACCGTGGTCACGCCGAGCGCCCTGATGTAGTCCACCACCGGCTTCGCCGCCAGGCCGCAGAAGGTGCCGCGCTCGCGCTCGGGCACCTGCGGATGCAGCTTGGTATAGCCGCGCACGTGCGTCTCGTACACGATGGTGCGGTCCCAGGGCACCGGCTGCCAGCGCGCCTCGCGCCGCCAGTCGAAGTCCGGGTCGACCACCACGCACTTGGGCATGAAAGGGGCGCTGTCGCGCTCGTCGAACGAGAGGTCGGCCGCCGGATCGCCCACCTTGTAGCCGAACACCGCCGGGTCCCACTTCAGCTCGCCGATGTGCGCGCGCGCGTACGGATCGAGCACCAGCTTGTTCGGGTTGAAGCGATGACCCTCGTCCGGGGCGTACGGTCCGTGCACGCGGTAGCCGTAGACCTGGCCGGGGCGCAGGTCGGGCACGTAGCCGTGCCAGGTCTCGTCGCGGTATTCCGGCAGCTCTATGCGCGCCGTCTCCTTCTCCCCGTCGAACAGGCATACCTCCACCTTGGTGGCGTTGGCGGAGAACAGCGCGAAGTTGACGCCTTTGCCGTCCCAGCTCGCGCCGCGCGGCCACGGCAGGCCTTCGCGCACGTGCGTGAGCTTCAGCTCGGGGGCGTTCATCTGTGAGACTCAGACAATAGAGCGCAAGCGCCGTGCCGCAGCAGCGCTGCGGATGCGCCAAGCGGCCTAGGCGGCGGCGCGGCGCTCGGAGCGCTCGACGGCGCGCATCAGCTCCTCGTAGGAGAAGGGCTTGGTGACATGGGCATCGAAGCCGGCGGCACCGCCCTGGGCAGACCAGGATGTCGCCCTTTGCACTACATGCAGAGCACCAGGTTGGCGAACTCGATCAGCATGCCCGGCTGCAGATAGGCGGCGAAGGCTGCCGCCGCGGCGAAAGCGAGCAGCGCTACCGCCAATGCCTTGAAAAGCAGCACCCTGTTCAAGCTGCGAGCGCCGCCCGCCGCTCCGCGAGCGGCTGCTCGTTGACTGGCAGGTTGACGAGCGCGGCGAATACGCCCAGGCCCATGGAGAGGTAGAAGGCGCCGTTGTACGAGCCGGTCGTGTCGTACAGATGGCCGGCGAGCCACACGCCGAAGAAGCTGCCGATCTGGTGGCCGAAGAACACGATGGAGGCGAGCATCCCCGCATAGCGCAGGCCGAAGATCTGCGCGACCAGCCCGTTGGTGAGCGGCACCGTGCTCAGCCACAGCAGGCCGATGCCGCTGGCAAAGATATACAGCGTGAGCGGCGAGACCGGCAGGAAGACCAGCATGCCGATCAGCAGCACGCGGATGGAGTAGATCGACGACAGGAGGTATTTCTTGCTGAAGCGCCCGCCGAGCCAGCCGGCGCCGAGCGAGCCGAAGATGTTGAACAGGCCGATCAAGGCGAGCGCGGTCATGCCGTGCTCGACGCGCAAGCCCCGGTCGGTGACGAACGACGGCAGGTGCACCGTCAGCATGGCGATATGGAAGCCGCAGACGAAGTAGCCCCAGAAGAGCAGGTGGAAGCCGCGCTCGCCCATCGCTTCGCGCAGCGAAGCGCGGATGGACTGCGCCGGGCCCGCCATGGGCGCCGGGCGGCCCGCCATCACCACGGCGAGCGGGATGATGAGCGCGGTGATGGCGGCCATGGCGACCAGCGCGAAGTGCCAGTCGTAGCGCGAGATCAGGAACTGCGTGACCGGCAGCAGCGCGAACTGGCCGAAGGAGCCGGCGGCGGTGGCGATGCCGAGCGCGCTGCTGCGCTTCTCGAGCGGCGTGACGCGCGCCACCACCGCGAACACGATGGCGAACGAAGTTCCGGAGAGCCCCAGGCCGATGAGAAAGCCCGAGTTCACGTACATCAGCACGGGCGTGTCGACCACCGCCATGCCGATCAGGCCGAGCACGTAGAACAGGCCCGCAGCCGCCACCACGCGGCCGGCGCCGTAGCGATCGGCGATGCCGCCGGCGAACGGCCCGAGCACGCCCCAGATCAGGTTCTGCAGCGCCATCGCGAAGGAGAAGACCTCGCGCCCCCAGCCGTATTCCAGCGACAGCGGCTGCAGATAAAGGCCCATCCCGGCGCGCACGCCGAAGGACAGGCACAGGATCAGGGCGCCGCAAGCGAGGACAAGCGAGGGATTCATTTCAGGAGTTTAGCTTTTCCACCTGCGGCAGGTTGCACTGCAGGATGCTCTTTCGCAGCGCCTCGATCGCCTCGGGGCGCGGGAAGCTCTTGCGCCACGCGAGCCCCACGCGGCGCACCGGCACCGGCCGGGCGAAGGGCAATACGCGAATCAGATCTCCGGTGGAAGGATTGCTCAGCGAGGTCGCCGGAAGCACCGTCACGCCCACGCCGCTCGCCACCATCTGGCGGATGGTCTCGAGCGAGCCGCCTTCCAGGGTGCGCGCGATGCTGCTGCGCTCCTTGGCGCGCACGGTGTGGCAGATCTCCAGCACCTGGTCGCGGAAGCAGTGGCCTTCGCCCAGCAGCAGCAGGCTCTCGCCGCTCAGCTCTTCCGAAGTGATGCGCTTGCGCCCTTCCCAGGGATGGCCCTTGGGCACCGCCACGAAGAAAGGCTCGTCGTACACCGCGCGCGTCTGCACGCCCGGCTCCTCGAACGGCAGCGCCACCAGGATCACGTCCACCTCGCCGCGCTTGAGCGACTCGGCCAGGCGGTGGGTGAAGTTCTCCTGGATGTGAAGCTGCATCGCCGGCGCGGCGCGGCGCAAGAGCGGAATCAGCTTGGGCAGCAGGTACGGGCCGATGGTGTAGATCGCGCCCAGGCGCGGGGGCCCTGCGAGCGGGTCGCGGCCCGCGGCGGCGAGCTCCTTGATGCGCGTCGCCTCCTCCAGCACGCGCTGCGCCTGCTCGACGATCGGCTGCCCCGCGGGGGTCAGCGTCACCTCGCCCGGGCCGCGCTCGAACAGCGTCACGCCGAGCTCCTCCTCGAGCTTCTTCACCGCCACCGACAGCGTCGGCTGCGACACGAAGCAGGTCTGCGCCGCGCGGCCGAAGTGGCGCTCGCGCGCCACGGCGACCACGTAGCGCAGCTCGGTGAGGGTCACCGGCGCCTGACCAGGAAGTAAAGCGGTATGCCCGCCAGCATGATGATCAGGCCGGCGAACACCGCGACGCCGAACTCGACCGCAAAGCGCACATAGTTGATGCTGGAATAGAGCATGTAGACGCACGCCGCGCAGAAGGCGAGCGGCACGACCGGGTACAGCGGCACGCGAAACGCGGGGGCGTCTTTCCCGCTCCATCGAAAAACGAACAGCGTCACCGCGGTCAGGAGGAAGAAGGTCCAGAACACCGGCGAGGTATAAGCCACCATCGCGGTGAAGCCGTCGGGGGTCACCGAGCTCGCGCCGACCAGCGCGAGCGCGAGCGCCCCCTGCAGGAGCAGCGCGTTGGCCGGCGTGCTGCCCGACTCGCGCCAGGCGCCGAAGGCGCGGAAGAAGCGAAAGTCCTGCCCCAGGGCGTAGGTGGTGCGCGCGCCGGTGAAGATGGCCGCGTTCATCGTCGTCAGCGCGGCGATGCACACGAACACCGCGAGCAGCAGCGCGCCCTTTTCCCCGGCGACCACCCGCATCACGTCGGCGGCCACCGCCTTCGATTCGCGCATCCCGCCCAGGCCGAGCGCCGCGAGGTAGCCCAGGTTGACCAGGAGGTAGATCAGCGTGACGGCGAGGATGCCGCCGACCAGGATGCGCATCATGTTGCGCCGCGCGTCGCGCACTTCGCCGCCGAGGTAGGCCGCCTCGTTCCAGCCGCCGTAGGTGAGCAGCACGAAGATCATCGCCAGGCCGAAGGTTCCGCTCGCCGCCCCCGTGGCGGGCTTGGGCGCCGCGCCGGCGAACAGGCCCGCGAGCGCGATGAAGGCGAGCCCGGCGAACAGCAGGTACTGCATCGCCTTCTGCAGGGTCTTGGACTCCAGCGTGCCCACGACATTGAGCGCCGTGAGCGCCACCACGCCGATCGCGGCATAGATCGCCGAGCTCTTGTCGCCCAGGCGCAGCATCTCGGAGGCGTAGTCGCCGAACACGAAGGCGACCGCGGCAATGGCGCCGGTCTGGATCACCGTCATGCGCGCCCAGGCGAACACGAAGGCCACGCCGCGCCCCATGCCGCGCGACAAGAAGGCGTACTCGCCGCC
>CAZJJC010000155.1:0-3750 GCA_964546195.1 uncultured Enterobacteriaceae bacterium
CATCTTCGAGGCGCTGGCGGCCTTCATGGAGACGCGCGGCCTCGCGCCCAAGGGCGTGAAGCTGATCCCCGACGACCTGTGGCAGCGCGCCTGCTTCACGCTCTCGGCGCGCATCGTGCGCACCCAGTTCCACGGCCAGACCAAGGAGAAGCTCACCACGCGCCACGCCGCGAAGCTGCTCGAGCTGTGCGTGCGCGACGCCTTCGAGCTGTGGCTGAGCGAGCACGCGGAGGAGGGCAAGCGCATCGTCGAGCTGGCGATCGAGCAGGCCATGGCGCGCCTGTCCAAGGGCAAGAAGGTCGAGCGCAAGAAGTCGAGCGGCATCGCCACGCTGCCGGGGAAGCTCGTGGATTGCGCTTCAGGGGATGTATCCAGGAATGAATTGTTTCTCGTCGAAGGCGATTCCGCGGGCGGCTCGGCCAAGGAGGCGCGCGACAAGGACACCCAGGCCATCCTGCCGCTGCGCGGCAAGGTGCTGAACACCATGTCGAAGGACAGCCGCACGGTGCTCGCGAACAAGGAGCTGCAGGCGATCGCCACCGCCATGGGCGTCGATCCGCATTCGGCCGGCGCCGAGGTGAACCTGTCGGGGCTGCGGTACGGCAAGGTGGTGGTGATGACCGACGCCGACGTCGACGGCGGCCACATCCAGGCGCTGCTGCTCACTTTCTTCTTCATGCATGCGCCCAAGCTGGTGGAGCGCGGCCATCTCTACGTCGCCATGCCGCCGCTCTACAAGATCGAGGTGCCGAGCCAGGGAAAAGGCAAGCCCGCGCGGCGCCTCTACTGCCTGGACGACGACGAGCTGGAAGAGGCGCTCGCCACGCTGAAGAAGGAGAAGGTGAAGGAGGGCAGCTGGGAGATCTCGCGCTTCAAGGGCCTGGGCGAGATGAGCCCCGAGCAGCTGTGGGAGACGACCATGAATCCCGACACCCGGCGGCTGATCCGTATGCAGCTCGATCCGAATGAAATAGAAAATATCAAAAAGAAGTTTGAATTATTGATGGACGCGGGCGAAGCCGAAGGCCGGCGCGAGTGGATGCGCGAGCATTGGAAGAGCGTGGAGGCCGACGTCTGAAGAAGAAGGCCAAGCCGTTCTGGGAGCGCGCCTACAAGGGCCACGCCTACTGGCTGGGCAAGGCGAAGCTCGGCAAGGTCACGCTGCTCGGACGGGACCGCTACGCCTGGGAGGCGGCCGGGCGCGTGGGGCAGGCGGCCAGCCTCGAGAAGGCCAAGGCGGCCGTCGAGCTCGCGGTCGCCACCGCCGACAAGCAGATGGACTTGTTTCAGGAATAAATCATGGCCGACACCCAGACCCTGGACCTTTTCCCCCCCGACGGCGGCGACGACGCCGCGCCGATCGAGCAGCACGCCTCGCAGGCCTACCTCGGCTACGCGGTCTCCACCGTCAAGTCGCGCGCGCTGCCGGAGATCGCCGACGGCCTGAAGCCGGTGCAGCGCCGCATCCTCTACGCCATGGGCGACACGCCGGGCGGGGCGCAGTCGCACGCCAAGTGCGCGCGCTACGTCGGCGAGGTGCTGGGCAAGTACCACCCGCACGGCGACAGCTCGACCTACGAGGCGCTGGTGCACCTCGCGCAGCCCTTCTCGATGCGCTACCCGCTGATCGACGGCCAGGGCAACTTCGGCTCGCGCGACGGCGACGCGCCCGCCGCCTACCGGTATACCGAGGCTCGCCTTTCCCGCTTTTCAGAACTCTTATTGAGCGAAATCCGGGAGGGCACCGTCGATTTTGTACGAAATTATGATGGAAAATTTGAAGAGCCCGTCCTGCTGCCCGCACGGCTTCCCTTCGGCCTGCTGAATGGCAGCTTTGGCATACCGGTGGGCTTCTCGACGCGCATCCCCTCGCACAACCTGAAGGAAGTCGCCGCCGCGGCGGCCTACGTCATCCGCCACCCCAAGGCGAAGCTCGATGACGTGCTCGAGCACCTCCCCGGGCCCGACTTCCCCGGCGGCGGCCAGCTCATCTCGCCCGCGGCGGAGATCCGGCAGGCCTACGAGACCGGGCGCGGCTCGCTGGTGCTCAAGTGCCGCTGGGAAACCGAGCAGCTCGCGCGCGGCCAGTGGCGCGTGGCGGTGACCGAGCTGCCGCAAGGCGTGTCGGTGAAGCAGGTGATGGAGGAGATCGAGGCGCTCGCCAACCCGCGGCCGGGGCTGGGCAAGAAGGAGGTGACGCAGGAACAAAAGCGCATGAAGCAGTTCATCCTCGACCAGATCGACCAGGGCGGGGTGCGCGACGAGAGCGACCGCAAGTCGAAGCTGCGCCTGGTGATCGAGCCGAGGAGCTCGCGGCAGAACCCGGAGGAGCTGATGGCGGCGCTGCTGGTGCACACCTCGCTCGAGACGCGCTACGCCGTCAACCTCACCTGGCTCGGGCTCGACGGCCTGCCCGAGACCAAGGGCATCGTGGAAGTGCTGCGCGAATGGGGCGAGTTCCGCGTCGCCACGGTGCGCCGGCGCACGCAGTTTCGCCTCGCGCGCGTCGAGGAGCGGCTGCACATCGTGCAGGGCCGCATCACGGCCTACGCCAAGATCGACCAGGTGATCAAGGTGATCCGCGCGGCCGAGGACCAGGCCGAGGCGAAAGCCGCGCTGCAGAAGAAATTCCGCCTCACCGAGCGGCAGGCCGAGGACATCGTCAACCTGCGCCTGGGCCAGCTCACCAAGCTCGACGGGGTGAAGCTCAACGAGGAGCGCAAAGCGCTTGAATCCCAGAAGAAAGAATTGAAAAAGCTGCTCGGCGACGAAAAGGAGCTGAAGAAGCTCGTCGTCGAGGAGCTCAAGGAGGATGCGAAGAAATACGGCGACGAGCGCCGCACCCTGATCAAGCCGCAGGAGCGCGCGCAGCTCGAGCGCACCGTGCTCGAGGAGCCGATCAGCGTCATCCTGTCGCAGAAGGGCTGGATCCGGGCACGTACCGGACACGGATTGGATTTGAGTTCTTTGAATTTCAAAGACGGGGACGCCTTGCTGCAGACGCTGGAGTGCAAGACCACCGACCCGGTGATCGTGCTCGCCGCCTCGGGCAAGAGCTTCACGCTCGACGCGGCCGCGATACCCGCCGGGCGCGGCGACGGCGCGCCGGTGAACACGCTGGTCAACTCGTCTTCCGACGACATCGTGTGGATGCGCTCGGGCGACCTGGGCCAGGCGCTCCTCATGCACAGCTCCGCGGGCCTGGGGTTCGTATGCAAGCTGGGCGATCTGGTGACCAAGACGCGCCAGGGCAAGGACTTCATGAAAGTCGAGCAGGGCGCGCGGGCGCGGCCGCCTGCCCTGGTAAGGGATTCCCAGGTGGCGGCGCTTTCATCGGACGCGCGGCTGCTCGTTTTCCCCCTCGAGGAGGTGCCCGTGCGGCCGAACGGCGGCGTCGGCGTGCAGCTGATCGCGCTGCCCGAGGGCGAAACGCTGGCCTCGGTGGTGACGACCGACGCGAAATCGCTGGTCGCCTCCGGCATCCGCCGCAAGAACCGCACGCTCGCGACCCTGAACGCGAAGCAGCTCGCCGAGCACATGGGCAAGCGCGCCCAGCGCGGCAAGCTTCCCGACGTCGGGTTCAAGCCCGACCGCCTGGGAGAGTAGTGAGCCCAGAAAAAGGGGTCAGAGCAATTTTTCGTTCTGCCGCCGTCGCCGGCGGAAAAATTGCTCTGACCCCTTTTTCGCTATCCGAGCGTTTGGCGGACCCAGTCGAGGACGACGGCGAGCCGCGGCGGCAGGAGCTCCTCG
>CAZJJC010000156.1:0-2548 GCA_964546195.1 uncultured Enterobacteriaceae bacterium
GATCACGCCCTCGAACGCCGCGCCGAGCTCGCCCACGCGCCGGCGCTGGCGGTGAAACTCCGCCACCGGGTCGTCGACCCCGAGGGCGACCAGGCCGTGGTCGCTCTTGTGGGGAAGGTCGCGCGAGCAGGCCTTGAGCACCACTTCGCCGCCGAGCGCCCTGCACGCGGCGAGCACCTCGTCCTCGTGCCGGCACAGCACGTGCTCTACGACCGGAAGCCCCGCCTTCGAGACCCAGGCCAGACTTTCGAATTCATTGAGGCCGCGCTGCCCGCCGGGCGCAATCGGCGCGGGCACGGGCGCCGGATCACGTCTGAGCAGCGCGCAATGATCGGCGAGCTGGGCGAGCGCATCCATCGCTTCGCGCTCGCTCGCAAAGGTCGCGACCCCGGCCTGCTCGAACGGCGCACGCACCGACGCCTGCGGCGCTGCGAGCGCCACGGCATGGCCGTACTGCTTTTCGAAGGCAGCAACGTCTTGAGCAAACCGCGGCACGTCGTAGCCCGTGCCCGCGACCGGCAGCGCGAGCAGCACGAGCTCGCTCTGCGCATCCTCGCCCACGACCGGCAGCACCGCCCCGAGCAGCTGCGGACTGCCCAGCAGCGCGCCGGTCACGTCGATGGGGTTATCCAGGGCGGCGAATCCCGGCAGCGCTTTTTTCAGCCTCTGCCTGGCGTTCTCCGATAGGGGAGAAAGCGGTATGTTGCGCTGCTCGCTGTAGTCGGCGGCCATGACGCAGCTCGCGCCGGAGTTGCTGATCACCACCAGCCGCCTGCCGCGCGGGCGCCGGCCCGAGAGGTAGAGCGCGGCGGCGCCCACCAGCGCCTGGGGATCGGCCGCGCGCCAGATGCCGTGGCGCTCGAAGAACGCGTCGACCACGCGGTCCTCGCTCGCCAGCGCGCCGGTATGCGAGCTGGCCGCCCTCTGGCCGCGCGCGGTGCGCCCTGCCTTGAGGGCGACGATCGGGATGCCTTTCGCGCGGGCCGCCTCGGCGGCGCGCGCCAGGGTCGGCGGATCCTTGATGGCTTCCATGTACAGCAGCACTAGGCCGACGCCGGGATCCTCGATCACCGCCGCGGCGAGCTCGGCCACGCTCACGTCGGCCTCGTTGCCGGTCGCATGGACGTGGCGCACGCCGAGCCGCTTCTCGTGCAGCAGCGTGTAGATGGCCTGCGAGTTGGCGCCGCTCTGGCTGACGATCGCCACCGGGCCGTCGCGGCCCTCGAGCTCGTGGAAGATGGTGGAGAAGTTCGCCACCATCCCGGTGGCGAAATTGGCGAGGCCCTGGCAGTTGGGGCCGATGAGGCGCATCCCGGCACGCCGTGCGGTTTCAACCAGCGCTTCCTGCACCCGCAGCCCTTGCGGCCCGGTCTCGCCGAAGCCCGACGCCATCACCACCGCCACTTTCACCCCCAGCGCCGCGCAGGACTGGACGGCGCGCACCGCCTCGTCCCCCGCCACCGCGACGATGGCGAGCTCCGGGCTCTCGGGAAGATCCTCGAGCCGGGAAAAGGCGCGCAGGCCCTGCACGCTGGCGCGCCCGGGGTTGACCGGGTAGATCGCGCCGCGATACCCGTATCTCTGCAGGTACAGGATCGGGCGGCCGCCCACCTTGTGCGGATTGTCGGAGGCGCCGATGACCGCCACGGAGCGGGGCGAGAGCGCGGATCGCAGCATCGCGCAGGCATAATACGGCCATGAGCGACCTCTCCCAGTTGAAAATCCAGTCGATGCGCGAGCGCGTTTCGCGCGAAGAGTGGCAAACGCGCGTCGACCTCGCGGCCTGCTACCGCCTGGTGCACCACTTCGCCATGGACGATCTGGTCTACAACCACATCTCGGCGCGCGTTCCCGGCGAGGAAGGCCACTTCCTGATCAACGCCTACGGCATGACGTATGACGAGATCACCGCCTCGAGCCTGGTGAAGGTCGATTTCGACGGGCGGGTGGTGCAGGACTCGGGCACCGGCTACGGCATCAACCAGGCCGGGTTCGTGATCCACAGCGCAGTGCACCGCGGCCGCCCCGACGTGGCCTGCGTGATCCACACCCACACGCCCGCCGGCATGGCGGTGTCGGCGATGAAATGCGGCCTGCTGCCGCTCACGCAGAACGCCATGTTCTTCTCCGGCGTCGGCTACCACGACTACGAGGGCCCGGCGGTCGACCTCGACGAGCAGCGCCGCCTGGTCGCCGACCTCGGCAGCCACGTCGCCATGGTGCTGCGCAATCACGGCCTGCTCTCGGTGGGGGCCACCATCCCCGAAGCCTTCATCACCCTGTACTGGCTCGAGCGCGCCTGCCAGGCCCAGGCCCTCGCCATGGCAAGCAACACCGAATTGCTTTTTCCTCAGAACGATGTTGTCGGCTTGACCAATCAGAGATACAAACCCGGGCAACGGCGCAACATCGGCGTTCTCGAATGGGCCGGGCTGCTGCGCCTCATGGAAAGACGCTACCCGGGTTTCCGGGATTGAAGCTCCTCGAGGGCAAGGTCGCGCTCGTCACCGGCGCCGGGGGCGGCATCGGCCGCGATTTCGCCCTGGCG
>CAZJJC010000157.1:0-4791 GCA_964546195.1 uncultured Enterobacteriaceae bacterium
AAGGAGATCGCCGCCGGCCGGCTCGCGCTGGCAAAAGGCGCCAATTTCGAGGTGGCGCTGCGACTCGCCGACGGCACGCTGCATCCCGCGAGCGGGCGGCTCACCTTCACGGACGTGCGCATTTCGCCCGCCACCGGCACGGGCGAGGCGCGCGCCACGATACCGAATCCGGAGGGCGCGCTGCGCCCGGGCCAGTTCGTGCGCGTCATTCTGCGCGGCGCGACGCGGCCCGACGCGGTGGCGGTGCCGCAGCGCGCGGTGCTCGAGGGACCGCAAGGCAAATTCGTCTACGTTGTCAACGACAAGAGCCAAGCCGAGGCGCGCCCGGTAGAAGCCGGCGAGTGGTCGGGCGACTCCTGGGTCATCACCTCGGGCCTCAAGCCCGGCGATCGCGTCATCATCGACGGCGTGATGAAGCTCGGCCCCGGCGCGCCGGTGAAGCCCATAGAGAAACAGTAAATGTTCTCGCGGTTTTTCATCGACCGCCCGATCTTCGCGGCGGTGCTCTCCGTGTTCATCGTGCTCGCCGGCCTCGCCGCGATGCGCGTGCTGCCGATCGCCCAGTACCCCGAGATCGCGCCGCCGGTGGTCACGGTGCAGGCCGTCTATCCCGGGGCCTCGGCCCAGGTGCTCGAGCAGACGGTCGCCGCGCCGCTGGAAAACCAGATCAACGGCGTCGAGAACATGAGCTATATGGCCTCGACCTCCACCTCGCAAGGCGTGGTGCAGATCCAGGTCACCTTCGACATCGGCACCGACGCCGACAAGGCGGCGCTCAACGTCAACAACCGCGTCAAGCAGGCCGAGAGCCGCCTGCCTCTCGAAGTGCGCCGCCAGGGCGTCACGGTGGAGAAGGGCTCCTCCGCCTTCCTGCAGGTGCTCGCGTTCTATTCCCCCGAGGGGACCCACGGCGACGTGTTCATCTCGAACTACGTCACGATGAACGTGCTCGACCTGGTGAAGCGCGTGCCGGGCACGACCAACGTGCAGATCTTCGGCGCCAAGGACTACGCGATGCGCATCTGGGTGCAGCCCGACCGGATGACCCAGCACCGCCTCGCCACCGTGGATCTCGTCCGCGCGGTGAACGAGCAGAACGCGCAGTTCGCCGCCGGCAAGGTCGGCCAGGCGCCGGCGCCCACCGGCCAGGAGCTGGTCTATACCATCACCACGCGCGGCAGGCTCGCCGACCCGAAGGAGTTCGAGGACATCATCGTGCGCTCGAACCCCGACGGCTCGTCGCTGCGGCTGAAGGACGTGGCGCGCGTAGAGCTCGCCTCCAAAGACTACGAGTTCATCGGCCGCATCAACGGCCGCGAGGCGACGCTGGTCGGCGTGTTCCTGCAGCCTGGCGCCAACGCGCTGGCGGTGGCGGGCGAGGTGAAGAAGACGGTGGCCGACATCGCCAAGCGCTTCCCGCAGGGGCTGACCTACTCGGTGCCCTACGACACCACGCGCTTCGTCGAAGTGTCGATCATCGAGGTAGTCGAGACGCTGCTCATCGCCATGGTGTTGGTGTTCCTGGTGGTGTACCTCTTCCTGCAGAGCTGGCGCGCGACGCTGATCCCTTTCGCCGCGGTGCCGGTGTCGCTCATCGGCACCTTCGCCGGCCTGCTGCTCCTCGGCTACTCGATCAACACGCTGACGCTCTTCGGCATGGTGCTCGCCATCGGCATCGTCGTCGACGACGCCATCGTCGTGCTGGAGAACGTCGAGCGCATCATGCACGAGGAGGGCCTCGCGCCGCGCGAGGCGGCGATCAAGGCGATGCGCGAGGTCACCAGCCCGATCATCGCCATCGTTCTGGTGCTTTGCGCCGTATTCGTCCCGATCGCGTTTCTGGGCGGCCTGACCGGCGAGCTCTACCGGCAGTTCGCGGTGACCATCTCCATCGCGGTGGTGATCTCGGGCCTCGTCGCGCTCACCCTTACGCCCGCGCTGTGCGTGATTGTCCTCAAGCCTCAAAGGCGCAGGGAAAGAGGACCCTTCGCGTGGTTCAACCGCGGCTTTGCGCGCGTCACCGATCACTACGAGTCGGGCGTCGCCTGGATCATCCGCCGCGGCGCGATCGGCGTGCTGCTGTTCGGCATCATGGTCGCGGCCGCCTTCGGCCTGTGGCGCATCACGCCCGGAAGCCTGGTGCCCGACGAGGACCAGGGCTTCTACATCGCCGCGGTGCTGCTGCCCGACGGCGCGACGCTCGAGCGCACCGACAAGGTGGTGGGCGAAGTGGTGAAGGCGATCCGCTCCAATCCGGTGAACGAGGACGTGGTCGCCTTCACCGGCTTCGACATGCTCGGCAACGGCTTTCGCAACAACGCCGCCACGATCTTCGTCACGCAGAAGCACTGGGACGAGCGCAGCGTCACCACGCCCGAGCTGGTGGGCGAGTTCTACGGCAAGACCGGGCACATCAAGGAAGGCCTCGCCTTCGCCTTCCCGCCGCCGGCGATCTTCGGCCTGGGCACCACCGGCGGGTTCGAGCTTTACTTGCAGAACCGCGGCGAGGGCGGACCCGAGCGCATGGCGCAGGTGATGGGCCAGTTCATGGCCGCGGCGAGCCAGGACCCGCAGCTCGGCATGGTGCAGACCGCCTGGCGCGCCGCCGTGCCGCAGTTGCGCATCGACGTCGACCGCGAGCGGGCCAAGGCGCTCGGCGTGCCGCTCGAGGACCTCTACGGCACCCTCGCCGCGACGCTGGGCAGCTATTACGTCAACGACTTCAACAAGTACGGCCGCACCTGGCAGGTGCTGATGTCGGCCGACCCCGCCTACCGCAATCGTCCGGACGATATCGGAAAAATTTTCGTAAAGAGTCAAAGCAATGAAATGGTGCCGCTCGCTTCCCTCGCGCGCATCCACTACAGCGCCGGCCCCGACGCGCTCGACCGCTTCAACAACCTGCCGGCGGTGAAGGTCTTCGGCGCGGGCAAGCCGGGCGTCTCGACCGGCGAGGCGCTGGAGGCGGTGGAGCGCGTCGCCGCCAAGGTGCTGCCCGCGGACTTCAGCCTCGACTGGGCCGGCGCTTCCTACCAGGAGAAGCGCTCCGCCGGCACCTCCGGCCTCGCGCTCGCCCTGGCGGTGGTGATGGTGTTCCTCATCCTCGCCGCGCAGTACGAGAAGTGGTCGCTGCCGCTCTCGGTGCTGCTCGCCATGCCGTTTGGGACGTTCGGCGCGCTGGCTGCAGTTTCAATAAGAGGTTTGACAAATGATGTGTATTTCCAGATCGGGCTTGTGACCTTGCTCGGCCTCGCGGCGAAGAACGCGATCCTGATCGTCGAGTACGCGGTGCTCAAGAGCGAGCAGGGGCTGTCGGCCTCGGCCGCCGCCGTGGAGGCCGCGCGGCTGCGCTTCCGGCCCATCCTCATGACCTCGCTCGCCTTCATCCTGGGCGTGCTGCCGCTCGCCGTGTCCACCGGCGCCGGCGCGGGCGCGCGCCACTCGGTCGGCACCGGCGTGATGGGCGGGATGATGGCGGCGACCTTCCTCGCCATCTTCTTCGTGCCCATGTTCTTCAAGCTGATGACCGACCGGCACCTCACCGAGAAGCGCTCCACCGCCGATATCAAGGAAGAAGCAAGCCACGCGCGAAGCCTCGCGCACCATCCGGCTCCGCATCCCCACCATGCGCCGCACCGCCATGATGCGTAGGATTCTGGTCGGAGTTCTTTTCCTGGCGGGCTGTGCCAGCCCCGTCCGCTACGAGCGCCCGGCGGTCGAGCTGCCGGAAAGCTGGAAGCAGGCGGCGCCGCGCTTCGCCGAGGACGGCCGCTGGTGGCGGGTCTACGGCGATGCCTCGCTCGAGGAGCTGATCGAGGAATCGTTCAGGAGCAATGCCGATCTGGCGATCGCCGCAGCGCGCGTGGAGGAGGCGCGCGGCGTGCTCGGCGAAGCCCGCTCGTTCCTGTTCCCGGCGATCGACGCGCAGGGCTCGGCGAGCCGCCAGCAGATCTCCACCCGCACGGCGGTGGCGCCGCCGGGCATCCCGCGCGAGCACTCGGCTTACCGCGGCACGTTGAATCTGTCCTACGAGGTCGACCTCTTCGGCCGGCTGCGCTCGGGGGCCGAGGCCGCGCGCGCCGAGCTGGCGGCGAACGAGGCGGCGCGCGAAGCGGTGCTTCTCGCCCTGGCGGCGCAGGTGGCGAAATCGTATTTCGCTCTGCGCTCGTTCGAGCAGCAGGTTCTCCTGACGAGGGAAACCCTGCGGCTGCGCGAGGACGCGCTGCGCCTGCAGCGCAGGCGCCGCCAGGCCGGCGTCATCGGCGATTACGAGCTGCGCCAGCTCGAAGCCGAGGCGGCCGCGGCGCGCGCCCAGCTGCCGGGCCTGGAGCAGGCGCGCGAGCGCGAGGAGGTGGCGCTGCAGGTGCTGCTGGGCAGAAGCGCACGGGAGGTGTTCTCATCCTCGGTCAAGACGACCGCCGTGCAGGAGGAGGCGCCGGGAGCTCCGGTGCTGCCGCAGGGCATGCCCTCCGAGCTGCTGCTGCGCCGCCCGGATCTGGTCGAGGCCGAGCGGCGCCTGGCCGCGGCCAACGCGCGCGTCGCGGTGGCGCGCGCGGAGGTCTTTCCCTCGATCGCGCTCACCGCGGCGCTCGGCAGCGAGAGCGCGGCGCTGTCGAACCTCTTCAGCAGCGGCGCGGGGCTGTGGAGCGTCGCGGCGGCGCTCACGCAGCCGATCTTCTCCGCCGGCCGGACGCAGGCGCGCAGCGCCGCGGCCGAGGCGCGCGAGCGCGCGCTGCTCGCGCAGTACCAGCAGGCGATCCGCAATGCGTTCGGCGAAGTGCGCAGCGCGCT
>CAZJJC010000158.1:0-6021 GCA_964546195.1 uncultured Enterobacteriaceae bacterium
ATCGACGTCAAGGACGGCGATACGGTCGAGCAGCGCCAGGTCCTCGGCAGGACCGGCGAGACCGGCCTCGCCGCCGGCGACCACCTGCACTACGGCGTCTATCTGCACGGCGTCGCGGTCCTGCCGATGGAGTGGTGGGACCCGAAGTGGATCAACGACAACATCCAGCCGAAGCTGGACGGGTTGAGCGGCGAAGCGATCGCTGGAATGCAGCAGCCGCGCAGGGCCGCCCAGAAGCGCCGCCGCTAGTCCGGCAAACTGCGCTTGTAGCGCTTCGGCACGAAGGGCAAGGGGGCAGGGCGCACCGGGCGGCGCTTGTCGCGCACGAGGGCGTAAAGCGCCGCATCCCGGCCGTGGCCCGAGGCGAGGTAGGCGAGCATCACGGCGCGCTGCGTCGAGGGCGAGACGGTGCCGCTGGTGACCACGCCCACTTCGCGCTCGCCGGCGTCGAGGAGCTTCGTGCCGTGGCGCACCGGCACCGCCTCCTCTCCCACCAGGCCCACCAGCCTGCGCGCCGTCCCGCTGGCCGCATCGCGCAGGTAGACCGCGGCTCCCGGAAAGCCGCCTTGCTTCGCGCCGCCGGCGCGGCGCGAGCGGGCTACGGCCCAGCCGAGGCTCGCCTCGACGGCGGTGGTGCTCTGGTCCATGTCCTGGCCGTACAGGTGCAGCCCGGCTTCGAGCCGCAGGGTATCGCGCGCGCCGAGCCCGGCCAGCCTGACCGCCGGATCGGCGAGCAGACGCCGCGCCAGCGGCTCGAGCGCCTCGCACGGCACCGAGATCTCGAACCCGTCCTCGCCCGTGTAGCCCGAGCGCGACACCAGGCCAAGGCCACTGGTCATGGCATGCATGAATGCAAGCCCGGTTACGGCAGGCTCGAGCGTCGCGAGAACCTGCTCTGCCGCCGGCCCTTGCAGCGCCAGCAAGCCCGCGTCGAGGAGCTCGAACGAAAGCGCGGGACACAAGGCGCGCAGGCGTGCGAGGTCCTTCTCCCGGCCCGAGGCGTTGACCACGATGCGCACTTCGCCCGCGAGTCGCGTCACCATGAGGTCGTCTTCGATGCCGCCGCGCTCATTGAGGAGCAGCGAGTAGCGCTGCTCGCCCTCGGACCAGTGGTCGAAATCGAGCGGCAGCGCGCTCTCGAGCGCCGCGTGCAGCTCGGGGCCGCGCACAACGACCTGTCCCATATGCGACACGTCGAACAGACCCGCCGCCGCTCGCGTATGCAGGTGCTCGGCCCGCAGGCCCTCGCCGTACTGCAGCGGCATTTCGAACCCGGCGAAGGGACCCAAGCGCGCCCCGTGCTCGGCGTGCAGATGGCGCAGCGCCAGGCGAATCACGCGTACGCCTCGAGCGGCGGGCAGGTGCACACCAGGTTACGGTCGCCGAAGGCGGCATCGACGCGCTTCACCGCCGGCCAGAACTTCGCCACGCGCAGGCCGGGCACTGGAAAGGCGGCCTCTTCGCGGCTGTAGGGATGGGGCCATTCGCCGGCCAGCTCGAGCGCGGTGTGCGGGGCGTTTCGCAGCGGGTTGGCGGCGCGACTCCATGCGCCAGTGCGCAGCTTCTCGAGCTCGCCGTGGATGGCGATCATCGCCTCGCAGAAGCGATCGAGCTCCTGCTTGGATTCACTCTCGGTCGGCTCGACCATCAGCGTGTCGGCCACCGGGAAGGAGAGCGTCGGGGCATGGAAGCCGTAGTCCATGAGCCGCTTGGCCACGTCCTCGGCGCTCACCCCGAGGGCGGGCTTGAGGCCGCGCAGATCCAGGATGCACTCGTGGGCGACGCGGCCCGTGCGGCCCGTATACAGCACCGGGTAGTAAGGCTTCAGCCGCTCGGCGACGTAGTTCGCGTTGAGGATCGCAACCTCGGTCGCCTGCCGCAGGCCGCGTGCGCCCATCATGCGGATGTACATCCACGAGACGGGCAGGATGAGCGCGCTGCCGAAAGGCGCCGCGGACACCGTGCCGCGCGCCTCATCGCCGCTCGAGGGATGCCCGGGGAGGAAATCCGCGAGGTGCGCGGCCGCGGCGATCGGGCCCATCCCCGGGCCGCCGCCGCCGTGCGGGATGCAGAAGGTCTTGTGCAGGTTGATGTGGCACACATCGGCGCCGATGTGCGCCGGCTTGGCGAGCCCGGCGATCGCGTTCAGGTTCGCCCCGTCCATATACACCTGGGCGCCCGCGCCGTGCACTCGGGCGCAGATATCCACGATCGCGTCCTCGAACACCCCGTGCGTGGACGGATAGGTGACCATCAGCGCCGCCAGGCGGTCGCGGTGCTCGTCGATCCTGCGATCGAGGTCGGCGAGGTCGATGTTGCCGCGTTCGTCGCAGGCGACCACCACCACGCGCAAGCCCGACATCTGCGCGCTGGCCGGATTGGTGCCGTGGGCGGAGGCGGGGATCAGGCACACGTCGCGCGCCCCCTCGCCTCCAGCCTCGAGATAATTGCGGATCGCCAGCAGCCCGGCGTACTCGCCCTGCGCGCCCGAGTTGGGTTGCAGCGACACAGCCTCGAACCCCGTGATCTCCGCAAGCATGGCCTCGAGCTCGCGCAACACCCGGTGGTAGCCCTTCGCCTGCTCGCGCGGCGCAAAGGGATGCAGCGCGCCGAATTCGGGCCAGGACAGCGGCGCGAGCTCCGAGGCGGCGTTCAGCTTCATGGTGCAGGAGCCGAGCGGAATCATGCCGTGCACGAGGGAGAAGTCGCGATTCTCCAGGCGCTTGAGATAGCGCATCATCTCGGTTTCGGTGTGGTAGCGGTTGAATACCGGGTGCGTCAGCACGGCGTCGTCGCGGCGCAAGCCCGGCGGAATGGACAGCGGCTCCATGGCGAGCGAAGGCGCCAGGCGCTCGAGCTCGGGCCGCTCGCCGGTCAGCGCCTCGGCGACATCGCCTACGTCCGCCAGCGTGGTCGCCTCGTCGAAGCTCACGCCGACCTGTCCCGCGTCGCCCCAGCGCAGGTTCATGCGCTTCGCGCTTGCCCGCGCCCGGACCTCGTCCATGCGTTCGATCCTGAAGCTCAGCGTATCGAAAAACGCCGGGTGCACCGGTTTCAGCCGAGCCGCCACGCAGGCGGCGAGCAGGCGGGCCATGAAGTTTGCGCGCAGGGCGATGCGCCGCAGCCCCTGCGGACCGTGATAGGCGGCGTAGAACCCTGCCACGACGGCGAGCAGCGCCTGGGCGGTGCAGATGTTGCTGGTCGCCTTGTCGCGGCGGATGTGCTGCTCGCGTGTCTGCAGCGCCATGCGCAGCGCCGGCTGCCCGGCGGCGTCGACCGACACACCGATGATGCGCCCCGGCATGGCGCGCTTGTACTGGTCGCGGCAGGCCATGAACGCCGCATGCGGCCCGCCGTAGCCCATCGGCACGCCGAAGCGCTGCGCCGAGCCGATGGCGACGTCCGCGCCCAGCGCGCCGGGCGAGCGCAGCAGCATGAGCGCGAGCAGGTCGCTGCCCATCGATACCAGGCCGCGCGCGGCATGCACCGCATCGATTGCCGCAGACCAGTCGCGCACTGCGCCGCCGGTTCCGGGGTACTGGAGATGTGCGCCGAAGACGGCCCCCGGATCGAGGTCCCGCTCGGGGTCGCCGACGATGAGCCCGAGGCCGCCCCCGCGCGCCCGGGTGCGCAGCACCGCGATGACTTGCGGATGACAGGCCGCGTCAACGAAGAACCGGCTCTGGCGGCTCTTGGCGCTGCGGCGGATCAGGGCCATGGCTTCGGCGGCGGCCGTCGCCTCGTCGAGAAGCGAGGCGTTCGCGATTGGCAGCCCGGTAAGGTCGATCACCGCCTGCTGGAAGTTGAGCAGTGCTTCCAGTCGGCCCTGCGAGATCTCGGCCTGGTACGGGGTGTAGGCGGTGTACCAGCCCGGGTTCTCGATGACGTTGCGCTGAATCACCGCCGGCGTCAGGCAGTGGTAATAACCCATGCCGATGAAGCTGCGCCAGACCTGGTTGCGCTCGGCGATGGCCCTGAGCTGCGCGAGTGCCTGCGCCTCGGTCACCGGTTCGTCGAGCGCGAGCGGCGCCTCGTGCAGAATGCGCGCCGGCACGATTTCACGGATCAGGGCATCGCGCGAGGCGATACCGAGCGTCTCGAGCATCTCGCGCTGAGCCACGTCGTCGCTGCCGAGGTGGCGTGCGGCGAACTCCTGGACATTCAGCAGATAGCCGAGGTCCCGCTTCACGGCTGAATGCCGCCGGACTTGGCGTACTCGTCTCGCGACAGCAGCCCATCGACGGGACCCGCGAGCTTCAGCTTGAACAGCCAGCCGTCTACGTAGGGAGACGCGTTGACCTTATCGGGGTGCGCGGCGAGCGCGTCGTTGACTGCCGTGACTTCACCGGCGGCCGGGGAATAGACGTCGGAGGCCGCTTTGCTCGATTCGACCACAGCGCACGACTCCCCGCGTGCCACGATCCTGCCGACTTCCGGGAGCTCGACATAGACCAAGTCGCCCAGCTGTTCGGTGGCGAGCGCCGTGATGCCGATGCTCGCCGTGCCGTCGCCGTGTTCGGCGATCCATTCGTGCGATTCGCTGTATCTCAGGCTGGAGGGTAGATCCACGGCATCTCCCATGCGCAAACGGACGGCACAGCACGACCATTCAGGTCTGCCCCCTCTGTCCGTTTGCCTGAGAGATTGGCGGCCATGAGGCGCCGCGTGTTCCTTCGGCGAGGCTGGGGCGATCCCGAGCCTACTCTCCAGAGCGCCCTGTCCTCGCGCGATCCTTTTGCCTGAGAGTTTTTGCGGGGCGTTACCCCTTCGGCGCCGGCGCGCGGCCGGTCTCTCTCACACGAAGCACTTCGGGCTGGACGAATCTAGCGCAATGCATGGGGTTGAGGCAAGTGGCCCGCGTGCCTGATACGCTCCGAGCATGACGATGCCACGAGTCGATCAGAATCCGCCTCGCGCCATCGTGGCGGCGGTGCAGTTGTCTGCCGTTAGCGACGTCGAGTTCGATGCGTCCCTGACCGAGCTGCGCCAGCTCGCGAAGACGCTGGGGTTCGAGGTCGTCGGCAGGTTCACGCAGAAGCGCGCGAGCTTCGATGCGGCGGCGTATTTCGGGACCGGGAAGCGGGAGGAGTTGGGCCTGATGCGGGAGAAAGAGGACGCGAACATCGTGCTGGTCGACCACGAGATCTCGCCCTCGCAGGCGTTCAATCTGGAGAAGGAGGTCGGCTGCGAGGTGATGGACCGCACCATGGTCATCCTCGAGATTTTTCACCGGCACGCGAGCTCGCGTTTTGCGAGGGCGCAGGTGGAGATTGCGCGGCTGGGGTACATGGGGCCGCGGCTGCGCGAGGCGGCCAAGCAGGCGGGGCCGAAGGATCGGGGGCGCAGCGGCACCGGCGGCCGCAGCGGCGGGGAGTCGTACGGCGAGCTCGACCGGCGCAAGCTGCGAGATCGCATCGCCGAGCTGCAGACGGAGCTCGACGCGATGGGCCTGGAGCGCAAGACGCAGCGCGCGCGCCGGCAGGAGCGCCAGGGGCTCGCGCGCGTGGCGCTGGTGGGATACACGAACGCGGGCAAGTCGACGCTGATGCGCGCGCTGACGGGGAGCGAGGCGCTGGTGGCGGACAAGCTGTTCGCGACGCTCGATACCACGGTGCGCGCGCTGCACCCCGAAAGCGTGCCGCGCGTGCTGGTGAGCGACACGGTGGGGTTCATCAAGAATCTGCCGCACGGCCTCGTCGCCTCGTTCAAGTCGACGCTCGACGAGGCGCTCGAGGCGTCGCTGCTGGCGCACGTGGTCGATGCGAGCGATCCGGGGTACGAGCGGCAGCTCGCGGTGACGGACGAGGTGCTCGCCGAGATCGGGGCGAAGGACGTGCCGCGCCTGCTCGTGTTCAACAAGATCGACCGGGGCGGGGACGAGGCGGCGCTGCGCGCGAAGTACCCCGGGTGCATCGTGATGAGCGCGAAACGCGAGGGCGACATCGCCAGGCTGCGCGAGGCGATCCGCGGGTTCTTCGAGCGGCGCCTGGTGGAGGCCGAGCTGTTCCTGCCCTGGTCGGC
>CAZJJC010000159.1:0-13682 GCA_964546195.1 uncultured Enterobacteriaceae bacterium
TTAGTTTTTTTCCCATGCGGCGAAATGGCCGCAGATGATAAGTGCAACCGCGCGCCCGGTTCAACCACCGGGCGCGCGGGGATGTTGGAAATGGGGCGCTAGCTGGGCAGGCGGGCGTGCGGCGCGCTGAAGAGGTCCTCGGCGACCAGGCGGCTGGTCGGCGTCTGCTGGTTCCACAGCACCATCAGCACGATCAGCTTCAGCTGCTCCAGCGACAGCGTTTCGCCGGAAGCGGCGAGCGAGCGCTCGATGACCAGCTCGCGCGTCTGCGGATCGAGAATGCAAGAATGCTCCAGCGTGAGCAGAAAGCCGCGGCACTGGGCGTCGAGCTTGGCGAGCTCGCGCGGCGCGAACGCACGGAACGAGCGCTGCGCATCGGGCAGCCTGTCGAGGCCGGCCTGCGGCGCGCGCACCACGCCCGCGAGCCAGTGCAGGGCTTCGCTGATATCCGAGTCCTCGAAGCCGGCGGCGGAAAGCTTCTTCGCCACGCGGTCGCTGTCATAAACGACTTCGGTCTGCTGGCAATTCTCGAACAGATACACGAGGACATCGTACATAAGGCGCTCCCTTCTTATTAACGCAGCAATGGGGATCGGGTTTACCGGCGAGCTCCCTTCTCGAGGCGCTGGTACAGCCCGCCGGGTAGTGAGGTGATTCGGCCGTCCAGCTCCAGGCGCAGCAGCTCCGAGGAGACTTGCTCGGCGGAAAGCCCCGCGCGCGTGCAAAGCGAATCCACGTCAACCGGATCGTGGCCCATGTGCGCGAGCAATCCGCCCGCGTCCGGCTCCGGGGCGAGCGCGGCGGTGGTCGAAGCCGACCCGCTCGGCCGGAAGCCGCCGAGCTCCGCGAGAATGTCGTCGGCCGACTCGACCAGCTTGGCGCCGGTCTTGATCAGCGCATGGCAGCCCTTCGACAGCGGCGAGTGGATCGAGCCCGGCAGCGCGAACACCTCGCGCCCCTGATCGGCTGCGGCGCGCGCCGTGATGAGCGAACCCGAGGCCAGCGCCGCTTCCACTACCAGGCAACCCTGCGCCAGGCCGCTGATAAGCCGGTTGCGGCGCGGGAAATTGGACGCGGCCGGCGCGGTGCCGAGCGGAAACTCCGAAACGAGCAGGCCGCGCGCCGCGATCTGCTCGGCGAGCGGCGCGTTGCGGCGCGGATAGCGAACGTCGATCCCCGTACCGAGCACCGCGATGGTGGACGCACGGCCGCTCAGGCCGCCGCGATGCGCGGCGGCATCGATGCCCAGCGCAAGGCCGGAGACGATGGCAAACCCGGCGTCGCTGAGCGCCTGCGCAAAGCTTTCCGCGTTGCGCTCGCCCTGCGCGGTGGCGTTCCGGCTGCCGACCACCGCGAGCGACGGATGCTGCAGCAGTCCGAGCGCCCCCGCCGTGTAGAGCAAGGGCGGCGGGTCGGAGATCTCCAGCAGCAGCCGCGGATAGCTGTCGTCGGCGAGGGTGACGATGTGATGACCCGGCGCACTCGCCCAGTCCAAAGTGCGCTCGACCGCCTCTTTGACCGGCGTCGAATCCAGCGAGGCGATGACCTCGGGCGTCGCAAAGGCAGCCAGCTCCGCGCGCTTGCGCTCCAGGATGGATTGCGGCAGGCCGAACCGCTGCAGCATCGCGCGCAGCGCGGCGGCGCCGAGCCCGGGGGTGAGCGTGACCTGCAGCCAGCTCGCCAACCCAGGGTCGTGCGTCATGCCTCAGGGCGTGCGAACCACATCCAAGGGACTGACAGGCTGCGTGAGGTGCATGACGAGCCCGTAGGATACCCGGTCGAAGACGCGAAACACGAACAGCACGCCCGAGCGCTCGTCCGGCAGGCTGATCCTGGCGTCGGCTGCTCTGCGGGCTCTCGTGATATCACGCACGCTGCCGCCCAGCGCATACAGCGCAAGGACGTGGCCGACTTCGATGCCGTCGGCGCGGCCGCGGTTGATGGTGACGACCTGCTGCGGCCCGGCTTCGCCCACCTTGCCCAGGCCGCCATAAATCGACATCACGCGCCCGCGCAGCTGCACATCGGGCGCATGCGGCGCGTAGCTGATGGGCTGCGCGCGGCCGGCGGCGACCAGCTTGTCGCCGGCATTGATCTCCTGCACCGCGCTGGTCAGCAGCACGGTAGCCGGTTCGCCCGGGCGCGTCAGCTGCGCGGTTCCGAGATAGATGGCCTCGTAAGCGAGCGTGCGGCCGGTTTCGGGATCGACCAGCGGGTTGCCGCGGCGGTACACGTACCACGTGTCCTCCTTCGACTCGCCGATGCCGCGCACGTAGGCGGTGTTGCCCGCCGAGAGAATCACGCGGTCCTGCTGGGTGCCCACGATGGTGGGCGCGTCGTCGAAGCCATCGGGTTCTATGATCAGCGGCCGGGTGAGGAAAGGCTCTATGGCCGAGGGCGGAATGCTCGGAATCCCCTGCTTCGCGAGCGCCTCGGCACGCACGCGCGGCGAGAGCTTCACGCTGCCGGCCGGGGGCTGCGCCCGGTCGGGTCCGGCGAGCGAAAGCGTGCCGCGCGCCCGGTCAAGCAGCAGCACCGCGCCGGGGTAGATGAGGTGCGGATTCTGGATCTGCTCCTTGTTCATGCCCCAGAGCTCGGGCCAGCGCCAGGGCGAGTCCGTATAGCGCTGCGAGATGCCCCATAGCGTGTCGCCCGGCACGACCACATACCGGTCGGGGGCATCCGGCCTGAGCGTCAGCGGCGCCTGGGGTGCCTGAGCCCATGCAGCGCCCAGGCCAAGGAAGAAAACGAGCGTTGTGATAGACTTACGCAACTGCTGGACCATGGCTACCCCGTTCCTTTCGCGGCTTCCTGGACCGGCTGGAAATTCGCTTTTTCGACCCCAGGTAATAGCACCGACGGCCGAAGTGTTTATACGTAGCATGAGATTCTCCCTATAATCTATTCAATTTGCAAGCAATTGTCCCCCAGATGGCGCTTTTGAACATACTCCGGTACCCAGACGCCAGGCTCCACAAGCTCGCCGCGCCGGTCACCGTCTTCGACGAAGGTCTGAAGAGGCTGGTGGCCGACATGGCGGAAACGATGTACGCGGCCCCCGGCATAGGGCTCGCCGCGACCCAGGTCGACGTGCACAAGCAAGTCATCGTGGTCGACGTATCGGAGCGCCGCGATTCGCTCGTCGTGCTGGTGAATCCTCAGATCGTCGAAGCGACCGGGATCTCGGACATCGAGGAGGGTTGCCTTTCAGTACCCGCCATCTACGAGCTGGTCGAGCGCTCGGAGCGCGTCAAAGTGCGCGCTTTCGATCAGAACGGCAAAGCCTTCACGCTCGAAGCGCAGGGCCTGCTCTCCGTGTGCATCCAGCACGAGATGGACCATCTGAAGGGCAAGGTCTTCATCGAATACCTGTCGCAGCTCAAGCAGCAGCGCATCCGCGCCAAGCTCGCCAAGCAGCTGCGCAAGACCGCCTGACCGCGCTTTCCTGCGCCTAGTCTTCGCGGGCACCCCGCAATTTGCCGAGCGGGCCTTGGCGCGCCTTGCCGCTGCAGGCCACGACATTGCGCTGGTCGTCACGCAGCCCGACCGCCCGGGCGGGCGCGGCCTCAATCCTGCCCACAGCCCGGTGAAGCGCTTTGCGCTGGCGAGCGGCCTGGAGGTATTCCAGCCCGAGAATCTCAAAGCCCCGCCCGCTCTCGATCGGGTCCACGCCGCGCGCCCGGACGCGCTGGTCGTGGCGGCCTATGGGCTCATCCTGCCGCAGCCGCTGCTCGACTGTGCCCCGCACGGCGCGATCAACATCCACGCGTCGCTGCTGCCTCGCTGGCGCGGCGCGGCGCCGATACAACGGGCGTTGCTGGCGGGGGACGCAGAGTCGGGCATCTCGATCATGCAGATGGATGCAGGCCTGGACACCGGACCGGTGCTCGCACAGCGCGCCGTGGCCATCGTGCCGGACGAAGACGCGGCCAGCCTGCATGACAAGCTCGCCGCGCTTGGCGCCGAGATGATCGTTGCCGCATTGGAAGACGTGGCCGCGGGTCGCGCGCGCCCCGCGCCGCAGCCGCCGGCGGGGATTACCTACGCGCCAAAGATCGACAAGCGGGAAGCCGTGCTCGACTGGACGCGTCCCGCGGTGGAGCTGGAGCGTGCCGTGCGGGCCTTTCATCCTGCATCCACCGTGCTCGACGGCGAGCCGGTCAGGCTTTGGCGGGGCCGCGTGGTGCAAGGCCGAGGCGCTCCTGGGGCGGTGCTTGACGCCGCCCACCTGGTCGTCGCCTGCGGTGAAAACGCCCTCGCGATCACGCAGCTGCAGCGCGCGGGCGGCAAGCGGCTCGGCGTCGCGGACTTCCTGCGCGGGCGGGCGCTCGCCCCCCACGCCCGGTTCGGATGAGCGGCAACGCCCCGCTCGCGCAGGCGCTGCGCGACGCGGCGCGCATGGTGGCCCGGGTGGCCGCGGGTCGCAGCCTTGCCGAGGAATTCGTGCGCGCGGCGGAGGAAGGTCTCGAGACGCCGCGTGCCGCGCTCCTCGATCTAACCCACGGCAGCTTGCGTCGCTATGGGCGCGTGCAGGCCATCGTGCAAGCGCTGTCCAGCCGCGGCCAGCCGGACGCCTTGTTGCAGGCACTGCTGTGGTGCTCGCTGCACGCGCTCGACTCGGGACGCTACGAGGACTACACGGTCGTCGACCAGGCGGTGCGCGCCTGCGGGCTGCTCGAGCGCTGGAACGCGAAAGGCTACGTCAACGGCGTGCTGCGCAGCTACCTGCGTCAGCGTGCCTCGCTCGAGGGGCGGCTGCGGGCGGATCCCGAGGCGCACCACCAGCACCCCCGTTGGTGGATCGACCTCGTGCGCGATGCCTATCCGCGGGACTGGGAAGGGATCCTGGCCGCCGGGAACGGCCACCCCCCGATGACCTTGCGCGTCAACACGCGCCGTTCGAGCGTGAACGATTACGCGGCGCGACTTGCGGCCGAGGGCATCGGGGTGAAGCCGCTCGGCGGCGCCGCTTTGCTGCTGGAGCGGGCGCTGCCCGTCGAGCGGCTGCCGGGCTTCGCCGAAGGCGAGGCCTCGGTGCAGGACGCGGGCGCGCAGCGCGCCGCGCGATGCCTGGAGCTTGCCGCGGGCCAGCGCGTGCTTGATGCCTGCGCCGCGCCCGGCGGCAAGAGCGCGCACATCCTGGAGAGCGCCGACGTCGCGCTCACCGCGCTCGACGTCGATGCGGCGCGCTGCGCGCGGATCACCCGCAGCCTCGAGCGGCTCGGGCTTTCCGGGTCGGTGCAGGTGGCCGATTGCACCCGGCCGGACACCTGGTGGGACGGCGAGCCCTTCGCGCGCATCCTGGCCGATGTTCCCTGCTCGTCCTCCGGCGTGGCGCGGCGCCATCCCGATATCAAGTGGCTGCGGCGGGCAAGCGACCTCCCGGCGTTCTCCGCGCGCCAGGCCGCCCTCCTGCATGCGCTTTGGCAGCTGCTCGCCCCGGATGGTAAATTGCTGTATGTCACCTGCTCGGTGTTTCCCCAGGAAAACGAGGAGCTGGTCGGGTCCTTCGTCGCGCGTGCGGCCGGCGCGCGCCGCCTGCCCCTTGCCGACGGCCAGCCCGCGCAATGGCTGCCCGCGCCCGAGCACGACGGGTTTTACTACGCCCTGATCCAAAAACAAGCCTGACGCGACGCCGCGATGCACCGCATCGCCTTCCTCACTCGGCTGATCGTGGTGCTCGCCTGCCTCGCCGCGCCGGCGGCGCGCGCCGAGGAGATCGAGGTGCGCTCGGCCAGCCTGCGCCCCACCGAAGCGGGGCTGGTGCTGGACGCGGATTTCGCCTTCGAGCTGACGCCCCGCCTTGCCGACGTGGTGGGCAACGGCGTGCCGCTGTACTTTCGGGTCGACTTCGAGCTGACGCGGCCGCGCTGGTACTGGTTCGACGAGACGACCGCCACCAACCGCGTGCAGCTGCGGCTGTCCTATCATGCGCTGTCGCGGCAGTACCGGCTGTCGAGCGGGCTGCTGCACCAGAACTTCGCGACCCTCGAGGAAGCGCTCAACGTGCTGAAGCGGTTACGTAGCTGGCTGGTCGTCGACCGCACCGTCTCCCTGTCCGGCGCCGACTATGAGGCCGCGGTGCGCATGCGCCACGACACCTCCATGCTGCCCAAGCCGTTCCAGCTGAGCGCGCTCACCGGCCGCGAGCTGCACCTGGAGTCGCCATGGCACCGCTTCACCGTGCATGGACTGGAGCAGGCGCCCGCGCCGGTGGAGAGCCGCGAGCTGCCCGGGGGATCCGTGCGATGAGGCTGCTGCTCATCGTAGGCGGCGCGGTGGCCGCGCTTGGCCTCATCCTTCTCGCCGCGGCGAGCGGCGACACGGCCTTGCTCGAGCGCGATTATCCGCTGCTGCTGGCGCTGAACGCGGCGCTGGCTGCGCTGCTCGCCGGCCTGGTGGTCTACCAGCTGGTGGCCATGGCGCGGCGCTATCGCGCGCGCGTGTTCGGTACGCGCCTCACGCTGCGGCTGCTGACGCGCTTCGCGGCGCTTGCGGTGCTTCCCGGCCTGCTCGTCTATGCCGTCTCGGTCCAGTTCCTGACCCGCTCCATCGAGTCGTGGTTCGACGTCAAGGTGGACGCCGCCCTCGAAGGCGGCATCAACCTCGGCCAGCAGGCCATCGACCAGATGATGGCCGAGCTGCAGGGCAAGGCGCGCGCCATGGCGCTCGAGCTCGCCGAGCGCTCCCCGTCCCAGCTCGCGGCGCGCCTCGAGCGCCTGCGTGCGCAGGTGGGCGTGGAGGAAGCGGTGATCGTGACGGCGAGCGGGCGGCTGGTGGCGAGCGCGAGCGCCGACGTGAACAAGTTCGTTCCCGACCTGCCGAGCCGCGAGCTGCTGCGCCAGGCGCGCGCCAATCGCGGCCATACGGCGATCGACCTGGGCGCCGGGCAGCCGTTGTGGTTGCGCGTACTGGTGCCGCTCGACTCGGCCGGGCTGGCGGACGAAGCGCGCTTCCTGCAGCTGCGCGACGGCGTCTCTGCCTCGTTCGCGCGCAGCGCCGAGGCGGTGGAGGCGGCGTATCGCGACTATCGCGAGCTCGCCATCTCGCGCGAGGGTCTCAAGCGCATCTACGTCGTGGGCCTCACTTTCGCGCTGCTGATGGCGCTGTTCGGGGCGGTGGCGGTCGCGGTCACGCAGTCCAATCTGCTGGCCGAGCCGCTCGCCAACCTCGCCCAGGCCACGCAGGCGGTGGCGCGCGGCGACTTTTCGCGCCGCGCGCCGGTCACCAGCCGCGACGAGCTCGGCGTGCTCACCGAATCGTTCAATTCCATGTCGCGCCAGCTGGACGAGGCGCGCCGCGGCATGGAATCCCGCCGCAATGCGCTGGAAGCCGCCAAATCGCACCTCGAGAGCATTCTCGCCAACCTGTCGGCCGGTGTGCTGGTCTTCGACCACGAGCTGCAGCTGACCATCTCGAATCACGGTGCGGGCACCATCCTGGGCGACGAGCTGCAGGCTTTCGCCGCGCGCATGCGGGAGCACTTCGGCGAGCACTTCGCCGACAACGGCGAAAAGGACTGGCAGCTCGACCTGTCGCTCAAGGACGGCAAGGCGGTGCACGCGCGCGGCGCACGCCTGCCGCAGGCTACCGGCGGCGGCTACGTGCTGGTGTTCGACGACATTACGCAGCTCATCCAGGCGCAGCGCGCCACCGCCTGGGCCGAAGTGGCGCGGCGCCTGGCGCACGAGATCAAGAACCCGCTGACGCCGATCCAGCTTTCCGCGGAGCGGCTGGAGATGAAGCTCGCGGAGCGCCTGTCGCGCGAGGACGCCGACACGCTGAGGCGGGCCACCGGGACGATCGTCAGCCGGGTGTCAGCGCTCAAGGCCATGGTCGACGACTTCCGCGACTACGCGCGCCTGCCGGCGCCCGCCCCCACGCGGCTGGACCTCAACGCCCTGGTGAACGAGGTGCTGGCGCTGTACGAGAACTCGAGCGCGCCGATCGCCAAGCGCCTGGCCGAACGCCTGCCCCCGGTCTGGGCCGACGGAGCGCAGATTCGCCAGGTGATCCACAACCTGGTGCAGAACGCGCAAGACTCGCATGAGAACGCCAAGCAGACCAGCGCCGCCATCGAGGTGCGCACCGAGCTCGCCGGCGACAAGGTGCGCCTGGCGGTCTCGGACCACGGCGGCGGGTTCCCGGAGGAGCTGATGGCCCGTATCTTCGAGCCTTATGTCACGACCAAGCCGCGCGGCACCGGGCTGGGCCTCGCCATCGTGAAGAAGATCGTCGACGAGCATCACGGCAGCGTCGCCATAGAAAACCGGCCGAACCGGGGCGCATCGGTCAGCGTGCTCCTTCCATTGGCCAAGGCGGCATAGCGCATGGCCCAGATCCTGGTCGTCGATGACGAGATCGGCATCCGCGAGCTGCTTTCCGAGATCCTCGCCGACGAAGGCCACCAGGTGATGCTGGCCGAAAGCGCGGGCGATGCGCGCAAGCTGCGCGAGCGCAGCCGGCCCGACCTGGTGCTGCTCGACATCTGGATGCCGGACACCGACGGCATCACGCTTCTCAAGGAGTGGGCCGCGAGCGGCCAGCTCACCATGCCGGTGGTGATGATGTCGGGGCACGGCACCATCGAGACCGCGGTGGAGGCCACGCGCATCGGCGCGCTCGACTTCCTGGAGAAGCCGATCGCGCTGCAGCGCCTGCTGTCCACGGTAAAGCGCGCGCTGCGCAGCCCCGAGGCCGCGGCGGCGCCGCGCCTCGCGCTGGCGGCGCTGGGACGCTCGCCCGCGCTCGCCGATACGAAGAAGCGCCTCGCCCAGCTCGCGCAGTCCGCCGCGCCGCTGCTGCTGCGCGGCGAACGGGGCATGCGGCCCGAGCTCTTCGCGCGGCTGCTCGCCGCGCCGGCGGCGGCCTTCCTGTCGGGCGCGGAGCTCCTCGCCGAGCCGCCGTCGGATCTGCTGGCCAAGGCCGCCGGCGGAGTACTGTTTCTTCCGGACCTTACGCGCCTGGGCCGCGTCGAGCAGCGCAGCCTGGAGTTCCTGCTGGCGCGCGCGGAGAAGCACAAGGCGAGGCTGGTGTGCTTCTCGCCGCTGGACATGCGCACGCTGGTCGAAAAGCACGAGTTCGATCCCGAGCTCGGGGCGCGCCTGGGCGAGCTTACGCTGCGGCTGCCGCCGCTGCGCGAGTTCGCCGAGGACGTGCCGGACCTCGCCTCCCTGATGCTGGCGCAGATGGTGGAGAGCCGCGCCTGCCCGCCGCGGCGCCTCGCGATCGCGGCGCTCAACGCGCTGCGCCACCACGCCTGGCCGGGCAACCTGGTGGAACTGGAAAGCGTGGTCAAGGACCTGGCGCTCGGCTCGCTCGGCGAGGAAGTGCAGCTCGAGGACGTCGAGCGCGTGCTCGCCGCGCGCGCCACCCCGGGCGCGGCGCCAGAGGTCCTGCTCGACCGGCCGTACCGCGAAGCGCGCGAGGCGTTCGAGCGCGTCTACTTCGAGCATTTGCTCGCGCGCGAGCACGGCAGCATGTCGCGGGTGGCCGATCGCTCCGGCCTGGAGCGCACGCACCTGTACCGCAAGCTCAAGGCGCTCGGCCTGCCGGTGGGAAGGCGCGAGGAATGAAGATCGTCATCCTGGGCGCCGGGCAGGTGGGCGGCTCGGTGGCCGAGAGCCTGGTCTCGGAGCACAACGACATCACCGTGGTGGACCTCGAGCCCCAGCGCCTGCGCGCGCTGCAGGACCGCCTCGACCTGCGCACGGTGCTCGGCAGCGGCGCGCACCCGTCGGTGCTCTCCGAGGCAGGCATCGAGGACGCCGACCTCCTGGTCGCGGTCACCCAGTCGGACGAGACCAACCTCGTGGCCTGCCGGCTGGCGGCGCGCATGTTCAACGTGCCGCGCCGCATCGCCCGCATCCGCGCCACCGACTACCTGGCCAACGACAAGGTGCTCGGCAGCCAGGGCTTCGATGTCGACTTGTCGATCTGCCCGGAGCAGATCCTGACCGACTACATCGTCAAGCTGGTCGAGTTCCCGGAAGCGCTCCAGGTGCTCGATTTCGCCCACGGCAAGGTGAGCCTGGTCGCGGTGCGGGCCTACGGCGGCGGCCCGCTGGTCGGGCGGCCGCTCAGGGACATGCGCAAGCACATCCCGAACATCGATACGCGCATCGTGGCCATCTTCCGCGGCGATCGTTCCATCGTGCCCGACGGCGACACGGTGATCGAAGCCGGCGACGAGGTGTTCTGCCTCGCCGCGTCCGGCCAGATCCGCCAGGTGATGCGCGAGCTGCGCCGCATGGACCGGCCGGTGAAGCGGGTGATGATCGCCGGCGGCGGCAACATCGGCCTGCGGCTCGCGCACGCGCTGGAGAACGAGTACTCGGTGCGCGTGATCGAGCACAACAAGCGGCGCTGCGAGCTGCTGGCCGCGCGGCTGGGAAGCGCGCTGGTGCTGAACGGCGACACGACCGACGAGGAGCTGCTCGCGGACGAGAACATCGCCGAGATGGATCTGTTCGTCGCAGTGACCAACGACGACGAGAACAACATCATGAGCTCGCTGCTCGCCAAGCGCATGGGCGCCGGGAGGGTGGTGGCCCTCATCAACCGGCGCGCCTACGTCGACCTGCTGCAGTCCGGCCAGATCGACATCGCCATTTCGCCGGCGCAGGCGACCATCGGCACCCTGCTCGCGCACGTGCGCCGCGGCGACGTGGTGGCGGTGCACAGCCTGCGGCGCGGCGCGGCCGAGGCGCTCGAGGCCGTGGTGCACGGCGACCGCGCATCCTGCAAGGTGACCGACCGGCGCGTGGACGAGATCGACCTGCCGCCCGGCACCACCATCGGCGCCCTGGTGCGCGGCGGCGAGGTGATCATGGCGCACCACGACACCGTGATCCGCGCCGAGGACCACGTCATCGTGTTCGTCACCGACAAGAAGACCCTGCCGCGGGTCGAGAAGCTGTTCCAGGTCAGCGCCGGCTTCCTTTGAGCGTGCGCGCCGCGTGATCCGCATCGCGGTAGTGGTGAACCTGCTGGCGGTGCTGCTGATGATCTTCGCCGCCGCCATGCTGCTGCCGCTGGGCATATCGCTGGTGCTGGACGACCATGCCGAGCTGGTCCACGCCGAGGCGCTCTACTTCACCGGCCTTAGCGGGGCCTTGCTGTGGATGCTTACGCGCCGCGCCAAGTCGGAGCTGCAGACGCGAGACGGCTTCGTGTTCGTGGTGCTGGTATGGACGGTGCTGCCGGCCTTCGCCACCTTGCCGCTGCTCGGGTACCTGCACGGGCTGACTTTCACGGACGCCTACTTCGAGACCATGTCGGGTCTCACGGCCACCGGCGCCACCGTGCTGTCCTCGCTGGACGCAATGCCCACCTCGCTCCATCTGTGGCGCTGCCTGCTGCAGTGGTTCGGAGGCATGGGCATCATCGTGCTGGCGGTGGCCGTGCTGCCGCTGCTGGGCATCGGCGGGCGGCAGATCCTGCGGGCCGAGACCCCCGGGCCCATGAAGGAAAAGCAGCTCACGCCGCGCATTGCGCAGACGGCCAAAGGCCTGTGGTTCGTCTACGTGCTGCTCACCGCGCTGTGCGCGATCGGCTACTACCTGGCGGGCATGGGACCCGCAGACGCATTGATCCACGCCTTCTCTACGGTCAGCCTGGGCGGATTTTCGAGCCACGACGCAAGCTTCGCGTACTTCCAGTCGCCCGCCGTAGAGGCGGTGGCGATCGTCTTCATGCTGATCGCCGGCATCAATTACGGCACGCACTTCCTCGCGCTCAGGCGCCTCAGCCCCGCGCCCTATCTCACCGACCCCGAAATGCGTGCCTTCCTGGTGGTCATTGCGGCGAGCGTTGTGCTGGTGAGCGGGTTTCTGTTTCTGCACGGCGCATACCAGGACTTCCCAACGGCGCTGCGTTACGCGGCGTTCAACGTCGTGTCCGCCGCCACCACTACGGGCTATGCCACGGCCGACTACAACGCCTGGCCGTTGTTCGCGCCGCTGTTCATGGTCCTGCTCTGCGCCTTTTGCACCTGCTCGCTGTCGGCGGGCGGCGGAATCAAGATGATGCGGGCACTGGTGCTGTTCCAGACGGCGTTTCGCGAGCTCGGGCGGATGGTGCACCCGCGGGCGGTGCTGCCGGTGAAGCTCGGCGGTCAGGTGGTGGAAGACCACATCATCTTCGCGGTGCTGGGCTACATGCTGGTCTACGGCGTGACGCTGACGGCGATCACCATGCTCCTGGTGGCAACCGGCGTGGATTTCCTGACCGCTTTTTCGGCCGCCTCGGCGTGCATCAACAACCTCGGGCCGGGGCTGGGATTCGTCGGCCCGGCGGGAAGCTACGCTTTGTTCAACGACTTCCAGACCTGGATCTGCACCGTGGCCATGCTGCTCGGCCGGCTCGAGCTGATTACCGTGTTCGTCGTTCTTACGCCGGCGTTCTGGCGTAGATGACCGCCAGGGCAAACGCCAGCCAGCCGAGGATGAAGGCGAGGCCGCCGACTGGCGTCAGGACACCGAGCGCCCTTGGCGCGCCCAGGGCGAGCGCATAAAGGCTGCCCGAGAACAGCGCGATGCCGGCGAGCAGCAGCACGCCAGCGGTTTTCGACCACATCGAAGGAATGAGGAATCCCACTGCCAACAAGCCCAAGGCGTGCCATGCGTGGTATTGCACGGCCGTCTGCCAGACGGCGAGCGAATCGGCCGATAGCCGCGCCTTCAAGCCATGAGCGCCGAAAGCACCCAGGCCGACCGCCAATGCGGCGAGCAGCGCGCCGAGGGCGAGAAAGATTTTCAGGCCGGCTTTTTGGTTTTCTTGTTCGGGCGGCCGGGGCGCTTCTTGCCGTAGCTGCCCTTGTAGATCTTGCCGCGCCGCGTGCGCTTGTCGCCTTTTCCCATGCGCGGATTATAGGTTAGGCGCGAGCCATTTTTCCGCCTCATCCACGGCAAGACCGCTGCGCCTGGCGTAGTCCTCCAGCTGATCGCGGCCGATCTTGCCCACGGCGAAGTAGCTCGAGTCCGGGTGAGACAGGTAAAAGCCGGACACGGACGAAGCGGGCAGCATGGCAAAGGACTCGGTGAGGCGCATGCCGGCATTGCCCGGCGCGTCGAGCAGGCCGAAAAGCCCGCCCTTGGCCGTGTGGTCGGGGCAGGCCGGATAGCCCGGCGCGGGCCGGATGCCGCGGTAGGACTCGGCAATGAGCTCGGTCCTGGACAGGCGCTCCTGCGGCGCATATCCCCAGAATTCACGCCGCACGCGCTCGTGCAGGCGCTCGGCAAACGCCTCGGCCAGGCGGTCGGCGAGCACTTTGAGCATGATCGCGGCGTAGTCGTCGTGGGCGGCCTCGAACGCGGCCACGCGCTCGTCGATGCCGCCCGCGCTCACGGCGAAGGCGCCGATCCAGTCGGCGACCCCGCTCGCCTTAGGCGCGATGAAATCGGCGAGGCACAGGTTGGCGCGCCCGGTCGGCTTGGGGTTCTGCTGGCGCAGGTTGTGCCAGGTCATGAGGCGCTCGCCGCGCGCCTCGTCGCGGTAGATCTCGATATCGTCGCCCCCCACCTGCGCCGCCGGGTAGAGCGCGAA
Organism: uncultured Enterobacteriaceae bacterium; assembly: GCA_964546195.1. Taxonomy (GTDB): domain Bacteria; phylum Pseudomonadota; class Gammaproteobacteria; order Burkholderiales; family SG8-39; genus SCGC-AG-212-J23. The sequence goes on from CAZJJC010000159.1 coordinate 13,546, forward strand.
CACGCCATTTGCCACCACCCAATCCTCGCGCACGATGCGCTCGAGCGTCTCCTGCGCTTCGGCGAACAGCTTGCGTGCCGCCTCGCCGACCACCGGATCCCGCAGGATCTTCGGATAGGGCCCCGACAGCTCCCAGG
>CAZJJC010000160.1:0-5067 GCA_964546195.1 uncultured Enterobacteriaceae bacterium
TCGGCCAGATCGTCGCGCGTCTTGATGCCGCCCTCGGCCAGCTTGGCGGCGAGCTGGGTGGTCATGCCCTCGAGCTTGAGCAGCTCCGGATCCACGCCCTCGACCTTCTCCTCGTTGGCGATCGCGGCCACCAGCAGCGCATTGCGCGCGCGGGTGCGCAGCTCGTTCACCGTGTCCTGGTCGAACGCCTCGATCTCCAGCAGCTCGTTGATCGGCACATAGGCCACCTCTTCCAGCGTCGAGAAGCCCTCGCGCGCCAGGATGTCGGCGACTTCCTCGTCGACGTCGAGCTTTTCCATGAACTCGCGCTTGATGCGGCCGCTCTCCTCCTGCTGCTTCTGGGTCGATTCCTCCTCGGTCATCAGGTTGATCTGCCACCCGGTGAGCTCGGAGGCGAGGCGCACGTTCTGGCCGCTGCGCCCGATCGCCACCGCGAGGTTCTGCTCGTCGACGACCACGTCCATCGCATGTTTCTCTTCATCAACAACTATGGAAGAAACTTCCGCGGGCGCCAGGGCTCCGATCACGAACTGCGCCGGGTCGGCCGACCACAGCACGATGTCGACGCGCTCGCCGGCCAGCTCCTGCGTCACCGCCTGCACGCGCGAGCCGCGCATGCCGACACAGGTGCCGATGGGATCGATGCGCTTGTCGTTGGTGAAGACCGCGATCTTGGCCCGGATGCCCGGGTCGCGCGCCGCCGACTTGATCTCGAGCAGCTTTTCCTCGATCTCGGGCACCTCGAGCTCGAACAGCTTCATGATGAACTCGGGCGCGGTGCGCGAGAGGATCAGCTGCGGCCCGCGCGCCTGGCGGTCGATCTTCGCCACCCAGGCGCGCACGCGGTCGCCCACCCGCAGGTTCTCTTTCGGAATCATGTGCTCGCGCGGCAGCATGGCTTCCAGCCGGCCCGACTCGATGATGGCGCTGCCGCGCTCCATGCGCTTCACGGTGCCGGTGACCAGTTGGTCGTCGCGCGACAGGAAGTCCTGCAGGATCTGCTCGCGCTCGGCGTCCCGGATTCGCTGCAGGATCACCTGCTTGGCGGTCTGCGCGCCGATGCGGCCGAATTCCACCGGCTCGAGCGGCTCCTCGACGAAATCGTCGATCTTGAGCTCGGCCTGGCGCTTGTGCGCCTCGGTCAGGGCGATCTGCGCCTGCGGCAGCTCGAGCGCGTCGTCGGGCACCACCTTCCAGCGGCGGAAGGACTCGTAGGCGCCCGTGTTCTTGTCCACCTGCACGCGCACGTCGATGTCGTCGGAGTACTTCTTCTTGGTCGCCGAGGCGAGCGCCATCTCGAGCGCGCCGAATACGATGTCGCGCGGCACGTTCTTCTCGCGCGCGAGCACGTCCACCAGCATCACCAGTTCTTTGTTGCCTGCCGCTATCGCGTTGACTGCCACTCTTCCCCTCACAATTCTGCTATCAGCCTTGCCCGATCCACGTCATCGAGCGCGAGGCGTACGGTCTGCCCCTCGAGCTCCATGCTCACCTGCCCCGCCTCCATGCCGCGCAGCACGCCGGCGAACTTGCGCCGGCCGGTCGCGTCCGGGGTGCGCATCCGGATCTCGGCCTTGCGGCCGGCGAAGCGCGCGAAGTCGGCCTCCTTGCGCAGCGGCCGATCCAGCCCGGGCGAAGAGACTTCCAGCCGCTCGTAATCGATCCCTTCGACCGCCAGGACGCGGGTCAGGTGGCGGCTGATCGCCGCGCAATCCTCCAGCGTCACACCGCCCGGCTTGTCGATGAACAGGCGCAAGTGGCGTCCGCCGTTCGACGCCTGCACATCGACCAGCTCGTAGCCCATGCCGCTCACCGCCGGCTCGACCAGGTTTTCGAGGCGCACTTCCGAGGCGCAAACAAAAAATGCGCCGAAGCGCATCTGTCACTAAAGCTTTTGAAGTATAACCGGATTGCGCAGCTCACGCCAGCGTCCGGGCGCCAGATCGGCCGGCAGATCGACCGGCCCGTAACGCAGCCGCACCAGGCGGCTCACCGCGTGCCCGAGCGCCTCGAACAGGCGCCGCACCTCGCGGTTGCGGCCTTCTTTCAGGATCACCCGGTACCACCGGTTGCGGCCTTCGCCTTCGCGGTAAGTCTCGATGCGCTCGAAGCGAGCCCGCTCGCCGTCGACCGTGATCCCTTCAAGTAGCTGTTTTTCCTCGCCTGCCTGGAGCTCCCCGCGCACGCGCGCCGCGTACTCGCGCTCCAGGCCGTATCTCGGATGCATCAACCGGTTCGCAAGCTCGCCGGAGTCCGTGAGCAGTAGCAGGCCCGAGCTGTTGAGATCCAGCCGCCCTACTGCAACCCACCGGCCCGGCGGCAGCGCGGCGAACACGGTGCGCCGGCCCTGGGGATCGCTGCGCGTGACCAGCTCGCCGACCGGCTTGTGATACAGCAGGACGCGGGGCGGCTGGGCGCCGGGCCGTGCCGTGGGCAGCACTACGGGCTTTCCGTCCACCCGTATCTCGTCCGAGGGCAAGGCCCGCGCGCCCAGCTCGGCCACCGAGCCGTTGAGCGTTACCCGGCCGGCGGCGATCCAGCCCTCGATTTCGCGACGCGAGCCGAGGCCCGCCGCCGCCAGCAGCTTTTGCAGTCGCTCAGCCGTTGGTGCCGGTGGCGGGCTCTTCGTGGGGTTCTTCTTCGTCGGCAGGCCTGAGCTGCGCCTCCGCCACTTGCTGCGGAGCAGACTCGAGCTGCAGCGTCTGGGCGATCTCCTCCAGCGGCGGGAGCTCTTCGAGAGAGCGCAGGCCAAGATCGTCGAGGAACTGGCGAGTGGTGGCGTAAAGCGCCGGCCGGCCGGGGGTTTCGCGCTGCCCGACGGCGTCGATCCAGCCGCGGTTTTCCAGGGCCTGGATGATCTGGGTGGAGACGGTCACGCCCCGGATGTCCTCGATGTCGCCGCGGGTGACCGGCTGGCGGTAGGCGATGATGGCCAGCGTTTCCATGACCGCGCGCGAGTAGCGCGGCGGCTTCTCGGGATGCAGCCGCTCGATGTAGGGCTGGAACTCGGCGCCGGTCTGAAAGCGCCAGCCGCTCGCCACGGCGACCAGCTCCACCGCGCGGCCGCTCCAGTCGCCGCGCAGCTCCTCCAGCAGGTTCCTGAGCGTCTCGGCGCCGATTTCGTTGCCGAACAAGCGCTTGAGCTCGTTCAGGTCGAGGGGCTCCTGGGAAGCGAGCAGCGCCGCTTCCAGGATGCGCTTGGCTTCAGCTGAGTTTTGCATGGCCTAATTTTACGTAAATCGGCGCGAAGCATTCGGACTGCGTGATCTCGATCAAAAGCTCCCGCGCGAGCTCGAGCAGGGCGAGGAACGTCACCACCAGCACCGGCACGCCGCGCTGCGGCTCGAACAGCTCCGAGAACTCGAGCACCCGGCGCTCCTGCAGCGCCCGCAGGATGGTGCTCATGTGCTCGCGCACCGAGAGCTGCTCGCGCGAGATGCGGTGGTGCTTCGACAGGCGGGCGCGGTAAAGCAGCCCGCGCCACGCCTCGGCGAGGTCCTGGGCATGGACCTCGGGCACGCGCTCGGCGAGCGTTCTTTCTATCCACACCGAGATGGCGATGACGTCGCGCCCCAGCGCGGGCAGCTCGTCGAGCGCATGGGCGGCCTTCTTCATCTGCTCGTATTCGAGCAGGCGCCGCACCAGCTCGGCGCGCGGATCCTCCTCCAGCGCCTCGGCCGCCGAGGGCCGCGGGAGCAGCAGGCGCGACTTGATCTCCATCAGCATGGCGGCCATGACCAGGTACTCGGCGGCGAGCTCGAGGTTCCTGCTGCGCATGATCTCGACGTACTCGAGGTACTGGCGCGTGAGCGGCGCCATCGGGATGTCGAGGATGTCGAGGTTCTCCTTGCGGATCAGGTAGAGCAGCAGGTCGAGCGGGCCTTCGAAGGCCTCCAGCACGATTTCGAGCGCGTCGGGCGGGATGTAGAGGTCGCGCGGCAGCTCGATGACGGGCTCGCCGTAGATTTTCGCCAGCATCACAAGTAGGAGAGCCCCATCGCTTCGCGCACGTCGCGCATGGTCTCGGCGGCGAGCCGCTTCGCCTTCTCGCAGCCGTCGGCGACGATGTTGCGCACCAGCGTCGGGTCCTCGAGGTAGACCTGCGCGCGCTCGCGGATCGGCGCGAGCTCGGCGTTGATCGCGTCGATCACCGGCTGCTTGCACTCCAGGCAGCCTATGCCCGCCGTGGTGCAGCCTTTCATGACCCACTCCCTGCGTGCGTCGTCCGAATAGATCTTGTGCAGATCCCAGACCGGGCATTTCTCGGGATTGCCCGGGTCGCTGCGCTTCACGCGCGCCGGGTCGGTCGGCATGGTGCGGATCTTCTGCGCCACGGAATCCGGGTCCTCGCGCAGCGAAATGGTGTTGCCGTAGGACTTGGACATCTTCTGCCCGTCGAGGCCGGGCATCTTAGAAGCCTCGGTGAGCAGCGCCTCGGGCTCGACCAGGATCTTCTTGCCGCCGCCTTCCAGCCAGCCGTACAGCCGCTCGCGGTCGCCTCGCGACAGGTTTTGCTGCTCATCCAGCAGCGCCTGGGCGCGACCCAGGGCCTCGGCATCGCCCTGCTCCAGGAATTTCGTGCGCAAGTCGTTCAGAAGCCGCGCCTTCTTGCTGCCCATCCTTTTGGCGGCGGCCTTTGCCTTGTCCTCGAAGCCCGGCTCGCGGCCGTATAGGTGGTTGAACCGGCGCGCGGCTTCCCGCGTGAATTCCACGTGCGGCACCTGGTCCTCGCCCACCGGCACCTGGTTGGCGCGGTAGATCAGGATGTCGGCGCTCTGCAGCAGGGGATAGCCGAGAAAACCGTAGGTGGAGAGGTCCTTGTCCGTCAGCTTCTCCTGCTGGTCCTTGTACGTCGGAACGCGCTCGAGCCAGCCGAGCGGCGTCATCATGGAAAGAAGCAGGTGCAATTCGGCATGCTCCGGGATCTGCGACTGGACGAAGAGCGTCGACGCGTTGGGGTCGACCCCGGCAGCCAGCCAATCGATCACCATGTCCCAGGTGTTGCGCTGGATGTCGCCGGGAGCCTCGTAGTCGGTGGTCAGCGCGTGCCAGTCCGCGACGAAGAAC
>CAZJJC010000161.1:0-2568 GCA_964546195.1 uncultured Enterobacteriaceae bacterium
GAGCACCCCGTTCACCTGGCAGAGCCGCAGGAATTCCTCGCGCGTGCGGATGTCCTCGAGGAAAACTCCCTTCATCGCGCTGGTGATCGTCTTCGAGTTCTGCTTCTCCACCCCGCGCATCATCATGCAGAGGTGCGCAGCTTCGATGACGATCCCCACGCCGTGCGGTTTCAGGACCTCCATCAGCGCGGACGCGAGCTGCTCGGTCATCCGCTCCTGAACCTGGAGGCGCCGCGCAAACACCTCCACCACCCGCGGCAGCTTGCTCAGCCCCACGATCTTGCCGTTCGGGATGTATGCGATGTGCACCTTGCCGAAGAACGGCAGCATGTGGTGCTCGCACAGGCTGTAGAGCTCGATGTCCTTCACGATCACCATGCCGCTGGTGGTCTGGGTGAACAGCGCCTGGTTGATCACTTCGTGCGGGTCGCTGCGGTAGCCGTGGGTGAGGAAGGCGAGCGCCTTGGCCACCCGCAGGGGCGTCTTGACCAGGCCCTCGCGCTCCGGATCCTCTCCGAGCTCGACGAGCAGCTGCCTCACGAGCGTCTCGATCTTCTGCGTGTTCGGTTCCATGCACTATTTTGACCACATACCCGGAGTAAGGGCATTCCTTACAAGTCCTAGGCACGCCCATTGCTATCTCCCGGTGGTCCGTCAATGGCTCGGAGGCCCCTATGGAGAAGCTGCAGCAATGGCGTCGGAAGCAGGCAGGCAAGCTCGGGTACATCCTGTTATGGGCCCTCGGCGTGCCCATCCCGGTGCTGTTCGTGATCTTCGTGCTGCGCGGCTGCAGCTGACCCCAGCTGACTTTCTTACAACCGGAGGCAACATGAGCAAGTTCTTCATCGCATTGAGTATTGCGCTGGCATCGGTTCTCGGCATCGCCGGCTGCGGTAGCACCGGCGAAACCGTCGGCACGGTCGGCGGCGCGGTGGTCGGCGGCGCGGTCGGCTCGGGAGTGACCGGCGGCAGCACCATCGGCACGATCGGCGGCGCGGCGGCCGGCGGCTACATCGGCCACCAGGTGGGCGAGCGTTACGAAGAGCGCAACAAAAAATAGGACGGCTTAGTTCGCTGGAAAAGGCGCCTCAGGGCGCCTTTTTCACTTCGGCGGCCCGGCGGGCTTGTCGAAGCGCTTCAGCGCCACCTGGCCGTAGACGAAGCGGATCGTGATCTCGGACTTTCGAGCATGCCGCCAGCACCAGGAATCCAAGGGTGAAAACCAGGTGTTTCATGCGCCGACACTATAATCGACGCATGGGAACCATGGACGAGCTGGACGTCTCGGCGGCGCGCGTCGACCTGGCGGCGGCGTTCCGGCTGGCGGTGCGTATGGACCTGCACGAGGGCGTATGCAACCACTTCAGCGTGATGCTGCCCGGGGCGCGCTTCCTGCTGAACCGCTTCGGCCTGCATTGGAGCGAGGTCAGCGCTTCGAACCTGCTCGCGCTCGATGCCGCCGGCAACGTGCTCGAAGGCGAAGGCGAATTCGAGAAGACCGCCTTCTTCATCCACTCGCGCATCCATCTCGCGAATCCGCGCGCCGCATGCGTGCTGCACACGCACATGCCCTATGCGACCGCGCTCACGCTGCTGGAGCACGGCCGTCTCGAGATGGCGGAGCAGAACGCGCTGCGCTTTCACGACGACATCGCCTACGACGACATCTACAACGGGCTGGTGGTCGACAACGCGGAGGGCGATCGCCTGGCGCGCGTGCTGGCCGGCAAGCGGGTGCTGTTCCTCGCCAGCCACGGCGTCATCGTGGTCGGCCCCTCGATCGCCGAGGCCTTCGACCTGATGTACTACCTGGAGCGCGCCTGCCGCCTGCAGGTGCTCGCCCGCTCGACGGGCGGATCGCTCAGGAAGGTCAGGGACGAGGTCGTGCGCGAGACCTACCGTCTCCTTCTCGCGGACGCGCGCAAATATGCCGGCGCGCACTTTTCCGCGCTAAAGCGCATCCTCGATCGCGAGGAGCCGGACTATTCTCGCTGAGCTGGTGCAGGTGCGCGCGGCGCTGCCGGACGACATACCGGCAATCCACGCCATCTACGCGCATCACGTGCTCAGCGGCCTCGCCTCGTTCGAGGAGGAGGCGCCTTCGGTGAGCGAGCTGCGCCGGCGCTTTGAAGAGGCGAGGGCGAAGGAACTGCCCTATGTCGTCGCCGACTTCGGCGGCGTGCTCGCCGGCTACGGCTACTGCGCGCTGTACAGGACGCGTTCGGCCTACCGCTATGCGCTCGAGGACTCGATCTACGTGCGTCCCGATGCCCAGGGCCGCGGCGTCGGCCGCGCGCTGCTGGCCGAGCTCATCCGCCAGTGCGAAGCGCTGGGTTATCGCCAGCTCATCGCGGTCATCGGCGACAGCGCGCACGCCGCCTCCATCGGCCTGCACGCCAGCCAGGGCTTTTTGCGCGTCGGCACGCTGCGCTCGGTCGGCTTCAAGCTGGGCCGCTGGGTGGACAGCGTCATCATGCAGCGCCCGCTGGGCGCGGGTGACGCTACCAAACCGTAATTCGGGGTCAGAGCCCGAATTCGTATTGCGCTAACGCGCAAACAGAATTCGGG
>CAZJJC010000162.1:0-10418 GCA_964546195.1 uncultured Enterobacteriaceae bacterium
GTCGTCGCAGGCCACGTAGCGCACGATCTGGGCGCAGCCGGTGTCGGGCTCGATCTCCACTTCCGCGATGTGGCAGCCGTTCGGATAGGTGGTGCCGACCTTCCGGTCCTTGAGATCCACATCCAAGGCCCCGCGATTTCTCTTCGCCAGTTCCACTATGGCGATGCTGCGGTCGGTGCCCTTGATGCGGTAGCGGCCCTGTGCGAACTCGATGTCCCCCCCAGCCGCCTCGAGCGCCTCGGCGGCGAGCGCCAGGCCTTTCTGCACCGCCTCCTGCGACGCCATCAGCAGCACGCTGCCTACGCCGAGCAGCGAGCGCGAGCCGCCGGTCGGGTTGCCCACCATGTGCATGTCGGCGTCCGCGCTGCGCAGGCGGATAGACTCCATCGGCACGCCGAGCACGCCCGAGACGATCTGCGCGTACGCGGTGTGGTGGCCCTGCCCGTGCGAATGCGAGGTGGCGCGCAGCGTGATGCCCCCGTCCTCGTCCCAGTCGATGCGCGCCTGGTCGTAGGGCGCGAAGCCCCCCGAGCCGCTTGCCTCGATGTAGGTGGCGATGCCGCGCCCGCGCAGCTTGCCGCGTTTGCGAGATTCGGTTCTTCTCTTTTCGAATGAATTCCAGTCCGCGGCGCTCAGCGCCTTGTCGAGCACGCCCTCGAAGTCCCCGCAGTCGTACTCGAAGCCGGTCACGATCTTGTAGGGAAACTTGGTCCTGGGCACGAGGTTGCGCCGGCGCAACTCCGCGGGGTCCATGCCCAGCTCGTGCGCGGCCTGGTCCACCAGGCGCTCGATCGCGTACGAGCTCACCGGCCGGCCGGCGCCGCGGTAGGCCGCGGTAGGCACCGTGTTGGTGACGGCGAGCTTCGCCTGTACGTGCACAGCCTGCACGTCGTACACGCCACTCGCCACGTTCACCAGGTTCACCGTATTCACGAAGCTGCCGGTGAAGGCGAGATAAGCGCCGAGGTTGCACACGAACTCGAAGCGCATGCCGAGGATGCGGCCCGAATCGTCGAGCGCGATCTCGCCCTGGTGGACGATGTCGCGCGCCTGCTCGTCGGCGAGGAACACTTCGGAGCGCGTGCCGACCCATTTCATCGGGCGGCCGAGCTTTTTCGCCGCCGCGAGCAGCGCGCAATATTCCGGGTAGATGTTGAAGCGCACCCCGAAGCCGCCGCCCACTTCTTCCGCCACCACACGGATCTTCTCCGGCGGCACGCCCAGCACCGTGGCCATCTGCCCGCGCATGCCGGTGGCGCCCTGCGTGCAGGCATACAGGTAATACGTCTCGCTCGCCGCGTCGTAAGCCGCCATCGCGGCGCGAGGCTCCATCGGATTGCCGACCACGCGCGAGTGATACGACTCTAGGCGCACGACGTGCGCTGCGCGCTCGAACGCGGCGCGCGTCGCCGCCTCGTCGCCGCCGGCGAAGTCGAGCACCAGGTTGCCGGGCACGCTCTCGTGGAGCTGCGGCGCGCCCGGCCTGAGCGCCTCGCGCGCGTCGACTACGGCGGGAAGATCGCGGTACTCGATGCTCACCGCCTCGGCGGCATCCTGCGCCGCGGCCGCGTTCTGCGCCACCACCAGCGCGACCGCCTCGCCGACGCAGCGCACGCGCTCCTGCGCGAGGGCCGGCCGCGGCGTCGCCCGCTGCTCCTCGCCGTTTCGCCCCTTCATCGGGGCAGCCGCGGGCAGCGGCCTCAGTCCGGCTGCCGCGATGTCATCCGCGGTAAGGACCGCGATCACTCCCGGCATGGCGAGCGCGGCCGTAGCATCGATGGCCGCTATTGCCGCGTGCGCCCGGTCGGAGCGCACGAAATGGCCGTAGGCCTGGCCGGGAAGCTGCCAGTCGGCGGTGTAGCGCCCCTCGCCTTTGAGCATGCGCTCGTCCTCGAGCCTGCCCTTGCGCCCGAATGCCTGCATCAAGTTTTCAGAATCAGTTACTGGAAAGGGCTATCAGGATACTGCAAGGAGAGTAATCGAGCAGCGAAGCGCCGACCGAGCCCTTCCACCAGCGCGCGGCGAACGAGGTGTTCTGGTTATGGCCCACCACGATAAGATCGGCGCGCTCGCTCTTGGCGAGGCGGCAGATCTCCTCGACCGGCTCGCCGACGGCCAGGTGCCCGGTGGCATCGAAGCCGCGATCGCGCAGCGTGCGGATGCCCTCGTCGAGCACCGCCTGGGTGCGCTTTTTCTCTTCCTCCAGCAGCTCCTCGGGCACGAAGCCCTCGGTGAGGAACAGGCTCGGCGGCATGCTCGCCACGGCGAGCAGGTGCGTCTCGGCCCCCAGGAAGCCCGCAAGGTCGGCGCATTCGAACAGCGCGCGCCTGCCTTCCTTGGAGCCATTGTATGCAAGAAGAATCTTGCGATACTTCATGGCTTTCCTCCTCCTTCGGCCGATTATAGCGACCGCTCCGGCCGCTAGAATAACGCTTTTCCTTTTCCATGCCCGACCTCATTGCTCGACCCTAACCGCGCCGATCTCGTCGCCGGCGTCGCCGGCTCCGGCACCATGGGCCGCGGCATCGCGCAGGTGCTCGCCCAGAGCGGCGTGCGCACGCTGGTGTTCGACGCCCAGCCGGGGGCGGCGCAAAAGGCGCGCGACGCGATTTCCCAGTCGCTGAAGAAGCTGGTCGAGCGAGGCAAGCTGGAAGGCGCCTCGATGCAGGCCACGCTCGGCCGCATCGAAGTGGTCGGCACTGCGCAGGCCTTCCAGCCCTGCCATGTGGTGGTGGAAGCGATCGTCGAGGACCTGCAGGCCAAGCGCGAGCTTTTCGCAAGCCTGGAGGGAATCGTGGGCAGCGACTGCATCCTCGCCTCGAACACCTCGTCGCTCTCGGTGACCGCCATGGCGGCCGCATGCAAGCGGCCGCAGCGCGTCGCCGGCTACCATTTCTTCAACCCGGTGCCGGTGATGAAGATCGTGGAAGTGGTCGACGGCGAGCTGACCGAGCGCGGGGTCACCGACGCGCTTGCCGCCCTCGCCAAGCGCTTCGGCCACGCGCCGGTGCGCTGTAGGGACACGCCGGGCTTCGTCGTCAACCATGCCGGCCGCGCCTTCGTCCCGGAAGCGCTGCGCCTGCTCGGCGAAGGGGTGGCGGAGTTCGCCGCCATCGACCGCATCCTGGTGGACGCCGCCGGGTTTCGCCTGGGACCGTTCGGCCTGATGGATCTCGTCGGGCTCGACGTATCGCACGCGGTGATGAAGTCCATGTACCACCAGTACTACGAGGAGCCGAAGTACCGGCCCTCCTTTCTCGCCGAGCCGCGCGTCGCCGCCGGCCTCCTCGGCCGCAAGAGCGGCCGCGGCTGGTATGCGTATGGCAAGGATGGGGCAGCTTTACCCACCGAGGAGCGCCCCGCTCCCTCCACAAAACCACAAAGCGTGTGGGCGGTACCGGAATTGCAGGACCTGCTGTCCAGGACCGGGGCGAGAATCGAGGCGAATCATGCAAAAGCCTCCGTGTGCTTCGTCGCGCCGCTGGGCAAAGACGCGACCGCGAGCGCGCTCGAGCACGGGCTGGATCCGGCGCGCACGGTGGCCGTGGATCCGCTGTTCGGCTTCGCCAAGCGCCGCACCCTCATGACGACCCCAATCACCCGCCCCGAGGTGCGGGACGCTGCGCATGCGCTGCTCGCGGCCGACGGCGTGCCGGTGTCGGTCATCCGGGATTCGCCCGGGTTCGTGGCGCAGCGCGTGGTCGCGCATATCGTCAACGTGGGCTGCGACATCGCCCAGATGCGCATCGCCTCGCCCGAGGACCTCGACCGCGCCGTGGTGCTCGGCCTGGGCTACCCGCGCGGACCGCTCGCCATGGGCGACGCAGTCGGCCCCGCAAAACTGCTTTTGATTTTGGAAGCACTGCATGACTTCTATCAGGAGCCGCGCTACCGCCCGAGCCCCTGGCTGAAGCGCCGCGCGCGGCTCGGCGTATCGCTGCTCACACCGGAATAGAAGGAAACAAGTCAATGCTCGACGCCTATATCTACGACGGACTGCGCTCCCCCATCGGCCGCCACGCGGGCAAGCTCTCGCCGGTCCGACCGGACGACCTTGCCGGGGACCTGATCAAGGAAGTCGTCTCGCGCAACAAGCTCGATCCGGCGCAGATCTCGGACGTGATCCTCGGCTGCGTAAACCAGGCCGGCGAGGACAACCGCAACGTGGCGCGCTTCGCCGCGCTGCTCGGCGGGCTGCCGCCGACCACGCCCGGCGTCACGGTGAACCGCCTGTGCGCGAGCGGCCTGCAGGCCGTGGTCGACGCCGCCCGCGCCATCACGTGCAACGAAGGCGACCTGTACATCGCCGGCGGCGTGGAGAGCATGACGCGCGCGCCGTACGTCATGAGCAAGCCCGATGCCGCATTCGGGCGCGACGCCAAGCTCTACGACACGACGATCGGCGTGCGCTTCCCCAACTCGCGCGCCATCAAGCAGTACGGCAACCATTCCATGCCCGAGACCGGCGACAACGTCGCCAGGGACTTCGGCATCACGCGCGAGCAGGCGGACGAGTTCGCGCTCGGCTCCCAGCACAAGTACGCCACCGCCGAGAAGGAGCGGTTTTACGAGGGAGAGATTTTCCCCGTCAATCTGCCCGGCAAGAAAAAGGATGCGCCGCCGGAAGTATTCCAGGCGGACGAGCATCCGCGGCGCGATGCGAGCATGGAGTCGCTGGCAAGACTCAAACCCCTATTCGAAGGCGGCGTGGTGACCGCGGGCAACGCCTCGGGCGTGAACGACGGCGCGGCGGCGCTGGTCATCGGCTCGAAGTCCTGGGGTTCAAAAAACAATAAAAAGCCGATGGCGAGAATCCTGGCGGCGGCCAGCGCGGGCGTCGAGCCGCGCATCATGGGCGTCGGCCCGGCGTATGCGATTCCTTTGGCCCTTCAGAGGGCAAACCTTAGACTGGCGGACATGGACATCATCGAGATCAACGAGGCCTTCGCCAGCCAGGTGCTGGGGTGCCTCAAGCTGATGGAGGTCGACTTCAAGGACGCGCGCGTCAACCCGAACGGCGGCGCCATCGCCATCGGCCACCCGCTCGGCGCCTCGGGCGCGCGCCTCGCGCTCACCGTGGCGCGCGAGCTGCAGCAATCGGGCGGCCGCTACGCCGCGGTGTCGCTATGCATCGGCGTGGGGCAGGGCCTTGCCGTCATCCTCGAGCGAGTCCAGTCATGAACGCCCCCGAACAGAAAGCCAAGGCCCAGTTCGTCTGGGAAGACCCGCTGCTGCTGGAGCAGCAGCTCACCGAGGACGAGCGCATGGTGCGCGAGGCGGCGCGCGCCTACTGCCAGGACAAGCTCGCGCCGCGCGTGCTCGAAGCCTTCCGGCACGAGAAAACCGACCCTGCGATCTTCCGCGAGATGGGCGAGCTCGGCATGCTCGGGCCGACCATCCCGGCCGCCTACGGCGGCCCGGGACTGAACTACGTGTCCTACGGGCTGATCGCGCGCGAGGTCGAGCGCGTGGATTCCGGCTACCGCTCGATGATGAGCGTGCAGTCCTCGCTCGTCATGCTGCCCATCTTCGAATTCGGCACCGAGGACCAGCGCAGGAAGTATCTTCCGCGGCTCGCCACCGGCGAGTGGATCGGCTGCTTCGGCCTCACCGAGCCCGACCATGGCTCGGATCCGGGCTCGATGCAGACCCGGGCGAAGAAGGTCTCGGGCGGCTACAGCCTCACCGGGACCAAGACCTGGATCTCCAATTCCCCGCTTGCCGATGTGTTCGTCGTGTGGGCGAAGGACGATGCGGGGGCGATCAGGGGCTTCGTTCTCGAAAAACCCATGAAAGGTCTGTCCGCGCCCCCCATCCACGGCAAGGTCGGCCTGCGCGCGTCGGTGACCGGCGAAGTCGTGATGGACAACGCGTTCTGCCCCGAGGAAAACGCTTTCCCCGAGGTGAAAGGCCTCAACGGCCCGTTCACCTGCCTGAACGCGGCGCGCTACGGCATCGCCTGGGGAGCGCTCGGCGCGGCGGAGGACTGCTGGCACCGCGCGCGGCAGTACGTGCTGGAGCGAAAGCAGTTCGGCCGGCCGCTGGCCGCCAACCAGCTCATCCAGAAAAAGCTCGCCGACATGCAGACCGAGATCGCGCTCGGGCTGCAGGGCTGCCTGCGTCTCGGAAAGATGAAGGACGAGGGCTCGGCTTCGCCCGAGATCACTTCGATCATGAAGCGCAACTCCTGCGGCAAGGCGCTCGATATCGCCCGCGCCGCGCGCGACATGCTGGGCGGCAACGGCATCTCGGACGAATTCGGCGTAATACGTCACATGGTGAACCTCGAGGTGGTGAACACCTACGAGGGAACGCACGACATTCACGCCCTCATTCTGGGAAGGGCGCAGACCGGCATCCAGGCATTTAACTGAGCGGAACCAGCAGGTATACTGGCCTCATGACGAGCGCGCTTCGTTCCCTGGTTGCCCTGGTCCTGCTCTCGGCGTGCGCCCTTGCGAGCGCGCAGTCGCAGGAGGAAGCCATCCTGCTGGTGGCGCACCCGGCGTTCCGCGATCTGGAATACCGCCAGACCGTGCTGATCGCCGCGCCGACGCCCAACGGCGGCCACGTCGGCGTCATCCTCAACCGGCCCACGCGCCGCTCGCTTGGGAGCCTGTTTCCGGAACACGAGCCGTCCAAGAACGTGCGCGAACCGGTGTTCTACGGCGGTCCGTTCTCGCGCGGCGCGCTGGTCGCGCTGGTGCGCGCCGAGAGCGCCCCGGGCTCGGGCTCGGTGCTGCTCATGAAGGACCTGTACCTCGCGTTCCGCGCCAACACCATCGACCATGTCATCGAGACCACGCCCAACGAGGCACGCTACTTCGTGGGCTACGTCGGCTGGCGGCCGGGCGAGCTGAAGAGCGAGATCGACCGCGGCCTGTGGTCGGTGCTCGACGCCGAGGTCGGTACGATCTTCCGCAAGGACACCGAGAGCCTGTGGGAGGAGCTGCTGCAGTCCACCCGGCGCATCCGCGCCGGGCATTCGTTCAATCTGGCGTCCCTATGCTGCGTGCATGGAGGCCGAAGCCGGTAGCCGCGCGCTCAACGGCGCGAGCGATCTCGTGGAGCTGCTGCGCTTAGCGCAGGGCGCGCTCGAGCGCGTCGAGCTGGAAGTGCACGGAGCGTCTTTCGAGCAGGCACAGGCCTTCGGCCGCGACATCCATCGCCTGCGACGCCAGGCCGAGAAGCTGCACGCCGAAATCGAGCAGTTCGTCAGGCGCGAGGAATCCGCCACGGTGTGGCGCGGCCATCCGTTGCGGCGCTCGGCCGACCGCGCCACGCCCCCGGGAAGCCAAAGATGAGACTCGCCCTCGCCGTCTTTCTATGCCTCGCCGCAAGCGCGCTTGCCCAGGAAAAGCCGGGCACACCACAAAAAAGCGACAGCGCCTCGGGCGGCGCCACCGCGCCCAGCCCGGGCTTCCGGCGCGACGCCGAGGCGAGCCGGGCTCTGTTCGACCGGCTGGACAAGAACCGCGACGGCTACCTGACCGGCGGCGAGCTCACCAGCCCCGAGGCGCTGAGCGCCAACTGGATATCGGTCGACCGCGACGCCGACGGACGCATCTCCCGCTCGGAGTTCACCAGCATCGAAGGCGGCGGCGTGGCCCTGGGGCGCAACGCACCCCCCCAACCTACGCAGCGGCCGCAGTAAGCGGCGGCATTAAGCCGCCACTTTGGCCGGTTTCTTGTCGAACACCATCCTCCCGCCGCGCCAGTCGACGTAGATCGTGTCCTTGGGCGCGAAGCGCCCCTCGAGGATGCTCTTCGCCAGCGGATTCTCCACCTCGGACTGGATGGCGCGCTTGAGCGGACGCGCGCCGTAGACCGGATCGAAGCCGACCTTGGCGAGCTCGGCCACCGCGGCGTCCGAAATCTCGAAGCCGTAGTCCATCTTCGCCAGGCGCGACTTCAGCACGCCCAGCTGGATACGCGCGATCGACCTGATGTGCTCCTCGCTCAGCGCATGGAACACCACCACCTCGTCGATGCGGTTGACGAACTCGGGGCGGAACTGCGCCTTCACCTCGCCCATCACCGCCAGCTTGACCACCTGGTAGTCGCTGCCCGCCATGCTCTGGATCATCTGCGAGCCGAGGTTGGAGGTCATCACGAGGACGGTGTTCTTGAAGTCCACCGTGCGCCCCTGCCCGTCGGTCAGGCGGCCTTCGTCGAGCACCTGGAGCAGCGCGTTGAACACATCCGGGTGCGCTTTCTCCACCTCGTCGAACAGGATGACGGCGTAGGGCTTCCGGCGCACCTGCTCGGTGAGCTGGCCGCCCTCGTCGTAGCCGATGTAGCCCGGCGGCGCGCCGATCAGGCGCGAGACCGAATGCCTCTCCATGTACTCCGACATGTCGATGCGGATGAGATGCTCTTCGGAATCGAACAGGAACGCGGCGAGCGCCTTGCACAGCTCCGTCTTGCCGACGCCCGTGGGGCCCAGGAACAGGAAGCTGCCATACGGCCGGTTCGGGTCCGAAAGGCCCGAGCGCGAGCGGCGGATGGCGTCGGACACGAGGCGCACCGCTTCATCCTGGCCCACCACGCGCTCGTGCAGCTTGTCTTCCATGCGGATCAGCTTTTCGCGCTCGCCCTGCATCATCTTCGACACCGGGATGCCCGTGGCGCGCGACACCACCTCGGCGATCTCCTCGGCGCCGACCTGCGTGCGAACCAAGCGGGCTTTTTTTGCCTCGGGCTTCTCCGCTTGCTTGAGTTGGGATTCCAATTGAGGAATCCTGCCGTACTGGATCTCCGACATCGTCTGCCAGTCGCCCTTGCGGCGCGCCTCCTCCATCTGCAGCTTCAGCTTCTCGAGCTCTTCCTTGACGTGCTGGCTGCCCTGCACCTGGGCCTTCTCCGCCTTCCATATTTCCTCGAGGTCGGAGTATTCCTTTTCGAGCCTTGCAATTTCCTCTTCAATCAAAACCAAGCGTTTGCGGGAAGCTTCGTCCTTCTCCTTCTTCACCGCCTCCCTTTCGATCCGCAGCTGGATCAGCCTGCGCTCGAGCCGGTCCATCGCCTCGGGCTTGGAGTCGATCTCCATGCGGATGCGCGCGGCCGCCTCGTCGATCAGGTCGATCGCCTTGTCGGGCAGAAAACGGTCGGTGATATAGCGATGCGAGAGCTCGGCCGCGGCGACGATCGCCGGGTCGGTGATGTCGACGCCGTGGTGCACCTCGTAGCGCTCCTGCAGGCCGCGCAGGATGGCGATGGTCGCCTCGACGCTCGGCTCTTCCACCATCACCTTCTGGAAGCGCCGCTCGAGCGCCGCGTCCTTCTCGACGTGCTTGCGGTATTCGTCCAGCGTGGTGGCGCCGATGCAGTGCAGCTCGCCCCTCGCCAGCGCGGGCTTGAGCATGTTGCCGGCGTCGATGGCGCCCTCGGCCTTGCCGGCGCCGACCATGGTGTGCAGCTCGTCGATGAAAATGATGGTGCTGCCTTCGTCCTTCGCCAGCTCCTTCAGCACCGCCTTCAGGCGCTCCTCGAACTCGCCGCGGTACTTCGCCCCGGCGAGCAGCGAGGCCATGTCGAGCACCAGCAGGCGCTTGTTCTTGAGGCTCTCGGGCACCTCGTCGTTGACGATGCGCTGCGCGAGGCCTTCGACGATGGCGGTCTTGCCCACGCCGGGCTCGCCGATCAGCACCGGGTTGTTCTTGGTGCGCCGCTGCAGGATCTGGATGCAGCGGCGGATCTCGTCGTCGCGCCCGATCACCGGATCGAGCTTGCCCTGGCGCGCGCGCTCGGTCAGGTCGAGCGTGTATTTCTGCAGCGCCTGGCGCTGCCCTTCGTCGCTTTGCGAGGAAACGCTCTCGCCGCCCCTCACCTCCTCGATGGCCTTCTCGAGCGGCGCTTTGCGTATGCCGGCGGCCTTCAGAAGCTCGCCGATGCGTCCCTTGTCCGCGGCCGCCGCGAGCAGGAACAGCTCCGAGGCGATGTACTGGTCGCCGCGCTTCTGCGCCTCCTTGTCGGCGACGTTGAGCAGCTGCGTGAGCTCGCGCGACAGCATCACCTCGCCGGGGGCGCCTTCGACGGTCGGCAGGCGGGCGATGGCCTCGGAAAGACCTTTCTTCAGGACATTCGCGTTGCCCCCCGCCTTGGCGATGAGGCCGGACACGCCGGGATCCCCCAGCAAAGCGAGCAGCAGATGCTCGGGCTCGATGTATTGCTGGTCCCTGCCGAGCGCGCTGCTTTGCGCCTCGGCCAGCGCTTCCTGCAGATGGGTAGTGAACTTGTCGAATCGCATGGTCTTGATATCTCGCGAGATTGCCTCGAAATAACCCCTACGGCCCAGATGGGGCCGTTGAACCTGTATTCAAGGGAGGCTGCCCAAACCCCATGAAGATGGAGCGCACGACCCGATTCAATGTCGGCTACCTGCTGTTCGCCCTGCTCGCCATGCTGTTCCTGCAGCA
>CAZJJC010000163.1:0-2624 GCA_964546195.1 uncultured Enterobacteriaceae bacterium
ACATCCGCGACATGGAGGCGGCGGGCATCAAGAAAATCACCGCCCCCGACGAGTTCATCCTCGGCCGCACCGTGGCGCACAACGTCGTCACCGGCGACGGCGAGATCATCGCCGGCGCCAACGACGAGATCACCGAGACGCTGCTCGCCAAGCTGCGCGAGTCGAAGATCGGCAAGGTGCAGACCCTCTTTACCAACGACCTGGACCAGGGGCCGTACATCTCGCAGACGCTGCGCGCCGACGAGACCGCCGACATGCAGGCGGCGCGCGTCGCCATCTACCGCATGATGCGGCCCGGCGAGCCGCCGACGGAGGACGCGGTCGAGGCGCTCTTCAACGGTCTCTTCTTCGCCGAGGAGCGCTACGATCTCTCCGCGGTCGGCCGCATGAAGTTCAACCGGCGCATCAACGCGCCGGCGGAGCACAGCTGGCAGCTGCGCTTCCGCGGCGTGATGCTGCCCAAGGAAGCCGAGGAGGAGCTGCGCGCCTACTTCAAGCACGCGCCCGAGCTCTCGCTGAACAAGGTGAGCCTGGAGGGCATCGCGACCGAGGCCGAAGCGCAGGCCATCGTCGACAAGATGTTCCAGGACCTCAAGGCGAAGGGCATCGACCGGCAGAAGCTCGATGTCAAGATCGAGCCGCGCCTTACGCTCGGCCCCAAGGACATCGCCGAGGTGATCCGCATCCTGGTGGAGCTCAGGAACGGCCGCGGCGAGATCGACGACATCGACCATCTGGGCAACCGCCGCGTGCGCTCGGTCGGCGAGCTGGCCGAGAACCAGTTCCGCGCCGGCCTGGTTCGCGTCGAGAGGGCGGTGAAGGAGCGGCTGTCGCAGGCCGAGTCCGAGAACCTGATGCCGCACGATCTGATCAACGCCAAGCCGATCTCGGCCGCGATCAAGGAGTTCTTCGGCTCGAGCCAGCTGTCGCAGTTCATGGACCAGACCAACCCGCTGTCCGAGATCACGCACAAGCGGCGGGTTTCGGCATTGGGACCGGGCGGTCTCACCCGCGAGCGGGCGGGATTCGAAGTGAGGGACGTGCACCCCACCCATTACGGCCGTGTGTGCCCGATCGAGACGCCGGAAGGGCCGAACATCGGCCTCATCAACTCCCTTGCGCTGTACGCGCGCACCAACAAGTACGGCTTCCTCGAGACGCCGTACCGCAAGGTGGTGAACGCCCGGGTCACCAACGAGATCGTCTACCTGTCGGCGATCGAGGAGGGCAACCACGTCATCGCCCAGGCCAACGCCACCCTCGACAAGACCGGCAAGCTGGTCGACACGCTGGTGTCGTGCCGCTTCAAGAACGAATTCGAGCTGAAGGGCGCCGAGGAAGTGCAGTACATGGACGTGGCGCCCTCGCAGATCGTGTCGGTCGCGGCCTCGCTCATCCCGTTCCTCGAGCACGACGACGCCAACCGCGCGCTCATGGGCTCCAACATGCAGCGCCAGGCGGTCCCCTGCCTGCGGCCCGAGAAGCCGCTGGTCGGCACCGGCGTCGAGCGCACCGCGGCGGTCGACTCGGGCACCTGCGTCATCGCGCTGCGCGGCGGCATCGTGGACTACGTGGACGCCAACCGCATGGTGGTGCGCGTCAACGACGACGAGACGGTGGCGGGCGACGTGGGCGTGGACATCTACAAGATGACCAAGTACACGCGCTCCAACCAGAACACCAACATCAACCAGCGCCCGGTGGTGAAGCAGAGCGAGCGCATCGCCAAGGGCGACGTGATCGCCGACGGCGCCTCGACCGACCTGGGCGAGCTCGCGCTCGGCCAGAACATGCTGGTCGCTTTCATGCCGTGGAACGGCTTCAACTTCGAGGATTCGATCCTCATTTCCGAGCGCGTCGTGGCCGACGACCGGTTCACTTCGATCCACATCGAAGAGCTCACCGTGGTGGCGCGGGATACGAAACTGGGCCCGGAGGAAATTACCCGGGATATTTCGAATCTCTCGGAAGCCCAGCTGGCGCGGCTCGATGAATCGGGCATCGTGTACATCGGCGCGGAAGTCGAGGCGGGCGACGTGCTCGTGGGCAAGGTGACGCCGAAGGGCGAGACCCAGCTGACGCCCGAGGAAAAGCTGCTGCGTGCCATCTTCGGCGAGAAAGCTTCGGACGTTAAGGACACGAGCCTCAGGGTTCCTTCGGGTATCAGCGGGACGGTGATCGACGTGCAGGTGTTCACGCGCGAAGGCATCGAGCGCGACAAGCGCAGCCAGTCGATCATCGAGGACGAGCTCAAGCGCTACAAGACCGACCTCGCCGACCAGATGAGGATCGTCGAGTCCGACACGTTCGAGCGCCTCGAGCGCCTGCTCACCGGCAAGGCCGCCACCGGCGGCCCCAAGCGCCTCGCCAAGGGCACCAAGGTGACCAAGGACTACCTCGTCACGCTCGAGAAGTACGACTGGTTCGACGTGCGCCTGTCGAGCGAGGAGTCGGCGGCGCAGGTCGAGGGGCTGAAGGAGTCCCTCGCCCAGAAGCGGCGCGAGTTCGACGCCATGTTCGAGGCGAAGCGAAAGAAGCTCACGCAGGGCGACGAGCTGCCGCCGGGCGTGCTCAAGATGGTGAAAGTCTACGTCGCGGTGAAGCGCCGCCTGCAGCCGGGCGAC
>CAZJJC010000164.1:0-10297 GCA_964546195.1 uncultured Enterobacteriaceae bacterium
GCAGATCGATTATCGCGGCGAGCGCGTCGACCAGCTGAACCCATCCGCCCTGGTGAAAAAAGGCCTGATCCAGGTCATGGAGGGCCGGCACTGCTTCGCTCATCTCACGGTCGAGGAGAACCTGCTCACCGGCGCCTAGACGCGCGGCTATATCGGCTCGGGGGTGGGCGAAGACCTGGAGAAGGTCTACACCTACTTCCCGCGGCTCAAGGAGCGGCGCCACGCGCAGTCGGGCTATACCTCGGGCGGCGAGCAGCAGATGACGGCCATCGGCCGCGCGCTGATGGCGCGTCCTCGCATGATCCTGCTCGACGAGCCGTCGATGGGCCTCGCCCCGCAGCTGGTGGAGGAAATCTTCCAGATCGTGCAGGAGCTGAACCGCAGGGAGGGCGTGAGCTTCCTGCTGGCGGAGCAGAACACCCACATGGCGCTGCACTACGCCGACTACGGCTACATCCTGGAGAACGGGCGCGTGGTGATGGACGGCGCGGGCAAGGCGCTCGCCGAGAACGAGGACGTCAAGGAGTTCTACCTCGGCTTCTCCTCGGGCGGGCGCAGGAGCTTCCGGGACGTCAAGTCCTACCGCCGGCGCAAGCGCTGGCTGTGAAGCATTTCGACACGCTCGAAACCCGTTCCCCCGAGGCGCGCGAGAAGGCGCTGATGTCGGCGCTCCCCGGCCTGGCCGCGCATGCCAAGCGCAGGGCTGCGGGTTTTTCGAGGATCCTGAAGGCAATCGACCCGAAAAAGGTCAAGTCGCGCGAAGCGCTGGCGAAGCTGCCGGTGACGCGCAAGTCCGACCTCGGCAGGCTGCAGAAGGAGAACCCGCCGCTGGGAGGCCTCAACGCCACGCCGGTCGAGAAGCTGGCGAAGCTGTTCGTTTCGCCCGGTCCGATCTACGATCCCGAGGGACGCGGCAAGGACTGGTGGCGCACGGCGCGCGGCCTGTTCGCGGGCGGCTTCCGCGCAGGCGACCGCGTCATGAACAGCTTCGCCTACCACTTCACCCCGGCCGGCTCGATGGTGGAAGCGGGCGCGCTCGCCCTGGGATGCACGGTAGTGCCCACCGGCGTCGGCCAGACCGAGATGCAGGTGGCGGCGATCCGCGACCTGCGCGTGACCGGATATGTCGGCACGCCGTCGTTCCTCAGGCTGATCGTGGAGAAGGCCGACGAGCTGAAAGCCGACATCTCGTGCCTGGAGAGGGCGCAGGTCGGCGCGGAGTACCTTCCGCCCGCCGTGCGCAAAAGCATGCAGGAGCGGGGCGTCGCGATCACGCAGATGTACGCGAGCGCCGATCTCGGGTTGATCGCTTATGAATCGCTCATGCCCGACGGAGCCCTGAACGAAGGCATGATCCTCGAGGAAGGGCTGCTCCTCGAGCTCGTGCGTCCCGGCACCGGCGACCCCGTAGCGCCCGGCGAAGTGGGCGAGGTGGTCATCACCTCCTTCAACCGCGATTATCCGCTGATCCGCTTCGGCACCGGCGACCTGTCCGCCGTGCTGCCGGGCGCGAGTCCTTGCGGACGCACCAACGTGCGCATCAAGGGCTGGATGGGCCGCGCCGACCAGAGCACCAAGGTGCGGGCCATGTTCGTCACGCCGGGCCAGGTGGCCGAGGTGCTCAAGCGCCATCGCGAGGTGCAGCGCGCGCGCCTGGTGGTCGAAGGCGAGGACGGCAACGACCGCATGACCCTGCTGTGCGAAGTGCGCGAGCGTCCCGACGGCCTGGTCGAGGCAATCGTCGCCAGTTTGCGCGAGGTGATGAAGCTGCGGGGCGAGGCGCAGCTGGTCGACCCGGCCAGCTTGCCGAACGACGGCAAGGTCATCGAGGACAAGCGCAAATACACTTGATTCGGGCTCTGACCCCGAATTAGGCTTTTCTCGCTGCGCCCACAGGCAGGTGGTCGACGCGCTGCATCTCCGGATTGCGCACCACGCTGCGGTCGCCGAGAAAGGCCTTCGCGAACTCGAGGGCGTCGGCGCCCCAGAACACTTCGCCGTCGATCACGAAGCTCGGCACGCCGAACACGCCGCGCGTCGCGGCCTCGTCGGTGTTTTTCCTCAGGGCATCCTTGATCTCCGGGGTCGAAAGCCTTTCTTCGGAAACCTCAAGATCTGAGCAAAGTTGCGAGAAGCGTCGCGCGTCCCCCGCGTCCTCGCCGGTGGTCCAGATGAAATCGAAGATGCGCTGCACCGCCTCCGGGCGGTTGCCGCAGGCGATCGACAGGCGCAGGTAATGCAGCGGGTTGAACGGATGCGCCTTGGGGAAGCGCAAGGCAATGCCAAGCTCGCGCGCCCACCAGGTGCACCAGCGGTAGGTCCAGCGCCGCTTGGCGGGGATCTCGGCCGGGCCTTTCTGCCCCCAGTGATTCAGCAGACCGGCGAACAGCACCGGCTTGAAGCGGATGGGCGCGGGCAATTCCTTCAGCCGGTGAAGGCCGATATGCGAGTACGGCGACACGAAGTCGAAGTACCAGTCGATGCTGCTCGCGGCGAGCCTGTCCATGATGTCGTCCCTTTGCGCGTCGCTCATGCTGCCCCAGCGGGCGATCTCGTCCAGCGTGCGGCCGCAGCCCCGGCAGACTCCGCGGGCCGCATCCAGGACGCACACATTGACGCAGGGGCTTTTCAACGCGCCTGTTTCGCCGCGAGCGCGCGGCCCGCGCGCGAAGCGGACTGCTTGCCGAGCACGCCGCAGATCCACTGCCCGATGGCCACGAGGCGCTCCAGGTCCACGCCGGTAACCCTGCCCATGCCGTGAAGCATGTACACCACGTCCTCGGTGGCGACGTTGCCGGTGGCGCCTTTGGCGTAAGGACAGCCGCCGAGGCCGGCGATCGACGCGTCGAAGGTGGTCACGCCGAGCTCGAGCGAGGCGTAGATGTTCGCCAGTGCCTGCCCATAAGTATCGTGGTAGTGCCCCGCCAGCCGCTCTACCGGCACGCGCTGCGCGCACGCTTCGATCATCGCCTTCGCCCTGCCCGGCGTGCCGACGCCGATGGTGTCGCCGAGCGACACTTCATAGCAACCCATCTGGTGCAGGGCGGCGGCGACCTCCGCCACGCTCGCGGGAGCGATATCGCCTTCGTACGGGCAGCCCAGCACGCAGGAGATATACCCTCGCACTTTAATTCCACTGGCCAATGCTTGCTTCACGACGGGCCGGAACCGCTCCAGCGACTCGGCGATGGAGCAGTTGATGTTCTTGCGCGAGAAGGCTTCCGATGCCGCGCCGAAGATCGCCACCTCGCTCGCGCCGGCGGCGCGCGCCGCCTCGAAGCCTTTCAGGTTTGGCGTGAGCACCGGGTAGGACACGCCCGGCTTGCGCCGGATGCGCTCGAGCACCTCGGTATGGTCGGCCATCTGCGGCACCCACTTGGGCGAGACGAAGGCGGTCGCCTCGACTGCCGGCAGCCCGGCCTCGGCCAGCCGCTCGATCAGCTCCACCTTGGTCCCGGTCGGCACCTCGCCCGGCTCGTTCTGCAGCCCGTCCCGCGGCCCGACCTCCACGACCTTCACAAAATCAGGGACGTACCCCATTTGCCGATTCCAGTGTGATGAGCTGCACCCCTTCGAGAACCTGCTCGCCCGCGGCGTAGTGCACTTCCTTTACCACGCCGTCGGCCGGCGCCGTAATGGTGTGCTCCATCTTCATCGCCTCGAGAATAAGCAGCGCGTCGCCTTTCCTGACTTTCTTGCCCGTTGCAGCGAGCACCTGGATCACTTTCCCGGGCATCGGAGCCACAAGCGACCCGGTGCGCGTATCCTCATCGACACCCTGCAGCGGCGCCTTGAGCGCAAGCCTGCGGTAGTCCCCCGCGCTGAAAATATGCCAGTCGCTGCCCTGGCGCACGGCGCGCGCCCGGAACGCGCGGCCGTCGAGCCGCATGAGCAGCCGGCCATCCGGCAAAGGCTCGCCGCCCAGGGCCCACTCGCCGGACCCGATACGGATCCGCAGGCCGCGCTCACGGAAAATCACGCGCACCGCATGCGCATGCTCGCCGTCCATGAAAATGAAATCGTGATGCGACTCCTCGTTGAGGCGCCAGCCGTCGACGCCATGCCAGGGCGAATAAGGGTCGCCCGAGCCCCGCGCGCGCTCGCGGGCGGCGCGCTCCTCCTCGGCCAGCTCGGCGAAGGCCGCCACGGCGAGCAGATGGTTGCCGACCGTCGAGGGTTTGGAAAGCAGCTCATCGCGGTTGCGCTCGATCAGACCGGTATCCAGCTCGGCGTCCGCGAACGCGCGCGAGCCCGCCACGCGCTGCAGGAACGCCACGTTCGTCGTGACGCCTGCGATCTCGACCTCTCGCAGCGCCGCCGCCAGGCGCGCGAGCGCGGCCGCGCGGTCGGCGCCGCGCACGATGAGCTTGGCGATCATCGGGTCGTACCAGGGCGTGATTTCGTCCCCGGCCGCGAAGCCGGCATCCACGCGCACTTCGGTGGTTTGGCCGGGAAGGATGAAGTGAACCAGCCGCCCGGTCGCGGGCAGAAAGTCCCGCGCCGGGTCTTCGGCGTAGATGCGCGCCTCGATCGCATGCCCCGCGAATGTCAAATCCTGCTGGGTCAGCGGCAGCTTCTCCCCGGCAGCCACGCGCAGCTGCCACTCGACGAGGTCCAGGCCGGTGATCATCTCCGTCACAGGGTGCTCGACCTGCAGGCGGGTGTTCATCTCCATGAAGTAAAAGCGTCCAGCCTGATCGGTGATGAATTCCACCGTGCCGGCCCCTTGGTAGCCGATCGCTTTGGCCGCGGCCACCGCTGCCGCCCCCATTTCATCTCGCTTGCTGGAATCCAAGCCAGGGGCCGGGGCTTCCTCGAGGACCTTCTGGTGGCGCCGCTGCACCGAGCAATCGCGCTCGAAAACATGCACGACGTTGCCCGCGGCATCGCCGAACACCTGCACCTCGATGTGGCGCGGGCGCTCGAGGTAGCGCTCGATAAGCACCCGCTCATCGCCGAACGATGACGTTGCTTCCCGCTTTGCCGCTTCAAGAGCGCTTTTAAACTCGTTTTTGTCTCGCACAATGCGCATCCCCTTGCCCCCGCCCCCCGCGGCGGGCTTGATCAGCACCGGAAAGCCGATGCGCGCCGCCTCCTTCTCGAGCAGCGCCGGGTCCTGCGCTTCGCCGTGGTAGCCGGGCACCAGCGGCACGCCTGCCTTTTCCATCAGGCGCTTGGCGGCAGCCTTGTCGCCCATGGCGGCGATGGCCTGGGGCGACGGTCCGACGAACACCACGCCCGCCTTGCCGCAGGCGGCGGCGAACTGCGCGTTCTCGGAAAGAAAGCCGTAGCCGGGATGGATGGCCTGCGCGCCCGCGTTTCGTGCCGCGGCAATCAGCGCCTCGATGTCCAGATAGCCTTCGATGCGCCGCGCCTCGTCGGCGAGCTTCACATGCAGCGCGCCCTCATCGGCGTCCGCGTAAACCGCCACGCTGCCGATGCCCAGCCGCCGTGCCGTGCGCATCACCCGGCAGGCGATCTCGCCCCGGTTGGCGATCAGGATTTTGGCGAACACCAGGACGCCTTGCGCTTTTCGAGGAAGGCGGCGATCCCTTCCTTGCCTTCCGGCGAGACGCGGATCTCCGCGATGCGCTGCGCCGTGTCCGCCACCAGCGCGTCGTCCACCGGGCGCTGCGCCACGGCGCGAATCAGCGCCTTGATCTTGATTTGCGCCTCCGGGCCACCGGCGAGCAGGTTTTGCACGATCGACTCGATCGTGACATCCAACTTCTCCTTGCTGCTCAACGCGGAAAGCATTCCGATGCGGTAAGCCTCCTCGGCGTCGAACACTTCGGCGGTGAGGAAGTAGCGCCGCGCCAGGCGCTCGCCCATCGCGCGGATCACGTACGGGCTGATGGTCGCCGGCGAAAGCCCGAGCTTCGCCTCCGACAGGCAGAACTTCGCCTCCGGCGTGCCCACCGCGATGTCGCAGGCGGCGACCAGGCCGGTGCCGCCGGCGAACACCGGGCCATGCACGCGCGCGATCGTGGGCTTCGGCATGCGGTCCAGCGTCGCCAGCATCGCGGCGAGCGCCTGCGCGTCGGCCAGGTTCTGCTCGTAGCCGTAGCCTGCCATGCGCTTCATCCAGTTGAGGTCGGCGCCGGCGCAGAACGCCGCGCCGTTGCCCGCCAGGACGAGCACGCGCACGTTCTTGTCGTTTTGGACGTCGTGGAAGGCTGCCGTGAGCCTGCCTATCAAAGCATCATCAAAAGCATTGCGCAGCTCCGGGCGGTTGAGCGTGACGCGGGCGACGCCGCCCTGCTTGTCGACCGTCAGCATGGCTCGACCAGGACTTCGGTCTTCACGGAGTTCGCGATGAAGCACTTCTCGTGGGCGAGGCGGTGCAATGCGCGGTGCTCCCCCTCGGTCGGCGCCTTGCCCGAGAATTTCACCCGCGGCCGCAGCGTAACGCGCGATATCCAGGTCTTGTCCAGCACGCCGACCGCCTCATCGACATAGCTGTCCACCACGTAGTTCGCACGGCACGCGACATGCAGGAACCAAAGCATGTGGCAGGAGGACAGCGCTGCGACGAACGCCTGCTCCGGGTCCACGCCAGGTTCGCGCTTCACGGTCGGCGGAATGTTCCCGGGCGCGGCATTGCCTCTGAACGAAACGCCCTCAAAACGCACTCCGTGAGCGCGCGAGTAACTCTCATACTTGAATTCGGAACCGTTCCGGTTCCACTCCACGGTGGCGCGGTGCTCTGACACGCTCACATCCTGAAGATGCCGAACTTCGTTTCCTCGACCGGCGCGTTGAGGGAGGCCGAGAGGGCGAGGCCGAGCAGGCGCCGCGAGTCGGCGGGATCGACCACGCCGTCGTCCCACAGCCGGGCGCTCGAGTAGTAGGGGTGGCCCTGACGCTCGTATTGTTCGCGAATGGGCGCCTTGAATTTCTCTTCCGCGTCTTTTGACGGGAAATCGCCCTTGACCGTCGCCAGCACGCTCGCCGCCTGCTCGCCGCCCATGATGGAGATGCGCGCGTTCGGCCACATCCACAGGAAGCGCGGCGAGTAGGCGCGGCCGCACATGCCGTAGTTGCCGGCGCCGAACGAGCCGCCGAGGATCAGGGTGAACTTGGGCACCCGTGCCGTGGCTACGGCGGTGACCATCTTGGCGCCGTCCTTGGCGATGCCGCCCGCCTCGTACTTCTTGCCCACCATGTAACCGGTGATGTTCTGCAGGAAGACTAGCGGGATGCCCCGCTGCGCCGCGAGCTCGATGAAGTGGGTGGCCTTGAGCGAGGACTCGGAGAACAGGATGCCGTTATTCGCGAGAATCGCCACCGGGTAGCCGTGCAGGTGCGCAAAGCCGGTGATGAGGGTGGTGCCGTAGTTCTGCTTGAACTCGTCCAGCTCCGAGCCGTCGACCAGCCGCGCGATCACTTCGCGCACGTCGTACGGCTTGCGCGGGTCGGCGGGGATCACGCCATACAGCTCTTCGGCCGGGTAGAGTGGCGCTCGCGGCTCGCGCACTTCCAGGCTGACTTTCTTTGTTCGGTTCAGGTTCGAGACGATTCGCCGCACGATGGCCAGCGCGTGCGTGTCGTCGAGTGCGTAATGGTCCGCGACGCCGGACACGCGCGTATGCACTTCGGCGCCGCCGAGCTCCTCCGGCGTGACGACCTCGCCGATCGCGGCTTTTACCAGCGGCGGCCCGCCGAGGAAGATCGTGCCCTGGCCTTTCACGATGATCGACTCGTCGGACATGGCCGGCACATACGCCCCGCCGGCGGTGCACGAGCCCATCACGCAGGCGATCTGCGCGATCCCCGCGGCCGACATGTTGGCGATGTTGAAGAAGATCCGGCCGAAATGCTCGCGATCGGGGAACACCTTGTCCTGCTCCGGCAGGTAGCCGCCGCCCGAGTCGACGAGATAAATGCACGGCAGCCGGTTCTGCGCGGCGATCTCCTGCGCGCGCAGGTGCTTTTTCACCGTCATGGGGTAATACGTGCCGCCCTTGATGGTCGCGTCGTTCGCCACGATCACGCATTCGCGCCCGGACACCCGGCCGATGCCGCAGATCATCGAAGCCGAGTGCACGTCGGCGCTGTACATGCCCCAGGCGGCGAGCTGCCCGATCTCGAGCAACGGCGAGCCCGGGTCGAGCAGCGTGCGCACCCGCTCGCGCGGCAGCAGCTTGCCCCTGTCCGTGTGCTTCCTGCGGGCAGCTTCGTCGCCCCCCGTGGTCACCGTGGCTACCTTATCCCTCAAATCTTTTACGAGACACTGCATGCGGTCGACATTGGCCCGAAAATCGGCCGAGCGCGCATTGATCTGGGTATGCACAATCCCCATCAGGTGCTTTCCTGGAGCGTTCTGCCGATGACGAGGCGCTGGATGTCGCTCGCTCCCTCGTAGATCTGCGTCACGCGCGCGTCGCGCCACAGGCGCTCGACCGGGAAATCGGCCATGTAGCCGTAGCCGCCGTGGATCTGGATCGCGTCCGAGCACACGCGCTCGGCCATCTCGGAGGCGAACAGCTTCGCCATCGACGCTTCCTTGATGCACGGCCGGCCCGCGTCGCGCAGCGCCGCAGCGTGCAGGTAGAGCTGGCGCCCCGCTTCGATCCCGGTCGCCATGTCGGCAAGCCGGAAATTGACCGCCTGGTGCTCGATCAGCGTCTTGCCCATGCTCTTGCGTTCGCGCGCGTAGGCCAGGGCGGCCTCGAAGGCGGCGCGGGCGACGCCCGTGGCCTGAGCGGCGACGTTGATGCGCCCGGACTCGAGGTTGGCGAGCGCAATGCGGTAGCCCCCGCCTTCCTCGCCGAGCAGGTGCTGCGCCGCCACCTTGCAGTTCTCGAACACGATCTGCGCGGTGTCCGAGGCGCGCTGCCCGGTCTTCTCCTCGATGCGCGCCACGATGTAGCCCGGCGTCTTCGTCGGCACCAGGAAAGCGCTGATGCCGCGCTTGCCCGCTTCCTTCGAAGTGACGGCGAAGACGACGGCGATGTCGGCATTCTGCCCCGAGGTAATGAATTGCTTTACGCCGTTGATGACGTAGTGGCCGCCCTGCCTCTCGGCGCGCGTCGTGATCGCGCTCGCATCCGAGCCGACGTGCGGCTCCGTGAGCGCGAACGCGCCCAGCGTTTCTCCTTTGGCCAGGGGAACCAGGAACTGCCGCTTCTGGGCGTCGCTGCCGTAACCGGCCAGAATGCCCGCCACCAGGTTGTTCACCGAAACGACGGTGGCGGTGGCGCAGTCCCCGGCCGAGATCTCCTCGCAGGCGATGGCGAGCGCGCTGTAGCCCAGGCCCGCGCCGTTCCATTCCTCGGGCACCGCGACCGCGTACAGGCCCATCGCGGCGAGGCCCTTCAGCGCCTCGCGCGGGAACTCCTTGTCGCGGTCCCAGCGCGCCGCATGCGGCGCGAGCTGCTCGGCCGCGTAGCGCCGTACCGCCTGCCTTATCTCTTCAAGCGGGGCGGACATAGGTGACCGTGTGATGGCTGAAGAGATTGCCCTTCTTGCCATGGCACTGCGCCACGCCGTAGATGCGGCGCCGGCCCATCATGAGGATGCGCGCGGTGCAGTACACATGCTCGCCCTTCGCGGGCGCGAGAAAGGCGGTGTTCAGCTCCGAGGTGAGCGCGTCGCCCTCGATGCCCAGGCGCGCCTTGATGGCGAGCCACATGGCGCAATCGGCCGCCGCCATCAGCGCCGGGCCGTTGATGATGCCGCCGGGGCGCTCGAGCGCCGGCTTGTGCGGCAGCTCCAGCATGCATTTCGCCTTGCTCACCGAGACCACGCGGAAGCCGTAGGAGCGCAGGAACCTCGCGCGGTCCAGAAGCTTCTGCAATTCTTTTCTCAAGTCAATTCCAACGCCAAGGCAGTCGCTTCGCCGCCGCCGATGCACAGGCTCGCCACGCCGCGCTTCAAGCCGTACTTGCGCAGCGCGCCGATCAGCGTCACCACGATGCGCGCGCCAGAGGCCCCGATCGGGTGGCCGAGCGCGCAGGCGCCGCCGTGCACGTTCACCTTGTCGTGCGGCAGGCCGTGCTCCTTCATGGCGGCCATCGTCACGACGGCGAAGGCCTCGTTGATCTCGTAGAGGTCGACTTGCTTGGCTGTCCAGTTCGTCTTTTCAAAAAGCTTTCTGATGGCGCCGACCGGCGCGGTAGTGAACCAGCCCGGT
Source organism: uncultured Enterobacteriaceae bacterium (assembly GCA_964546195.1). Lineage (GTDB taxonomy): Bacteria > Pseudomonadota > Gammaproteobacteria > Burkholderiales > SG8-39 > SCGC-AG-212-J23. Next base: position 10,136 of record CAZJJC010000164.1, read on the forward strand.
TCCTGGGCATGCGTGGCGTGCCCGATGATCGTCGCGAGCGGCGCCAGCCCGCGTTTCTCGGCCGTGGAGCGGCGCATGAGGACCAGCGCCGCCGCGCCGTCGGAGATCGAGCTCGAGTTCGCCGCGGTCACCGTGCCGTCCTTGCGGAAGGCCGGCTTCAGC
>CAZJJC010000165.1:0-26276 GCA_964546195.1 uncultured Enterobacteriaceae bacterium
GGCTCGTTTTCAGCCGCAAAACTGTAACCCAGTGTAACAACGTCGGCCGGCCCAAGGCTGCGATACAAAACACGCGCTTCTCGACATCGCGCACTTACAACTTTTTGGTTCAATGAATCCCGCAGAAAGGTCAACCCTTCACCCACTTCGAAAAGGAAACGAACATGAAACGGTCACACAGAATCGCAGTCGGCATCGCCGCCGCGCTCGGCCTCGGCCTCGGGGCAGCCGCGGTCATCGCCCAGCCCGGTCAGATGGGCGGCGGTATGGGCATGCACGCCAAAGGCGACATGCAGCACGGCGCACACGGCGGCATGGGGCACGCGGCAATGAGCGCCGAGGGTCACGGCCCGGCGGCGGCGCAGCAGCTGATGACGCCCGAGGAGCGGCAGGCCCTGCGGGAAAAGATGCGCAGCGCCGCCACGCCGGAGGAGCGCCAGAAGCTCGCAGAGACGACTCGCGCGGAGATGCAGAAGCGCGCCCAGGAGAAGGGCATTACGCCCAAGGCGCCGGCCGCGACCGAGCACTCGCATTGATCGCAAGGGCGGGGCAACCCGCCCCTTGCGGCGGCACCGGAGACACGAATGCGCACGAAGGTAATCGGAGCAATGCTTTTCATGGGAGCGGCTTCATTCGCCCTTGCGAATCAGCCTGCGTCCTCGCCCTACGCGGGCCAGGAAGGCCGCGCCATCAAGTCGCTGTCCAAGCAGGAAATCGAAGGCTATCTCGCCGGCCGCGGCATGGGGTTCGCCAAGTCGGCCGAGCTGAACCGCTACCCCGGCCCCGCGCACGTGCTCGAGCTCGCGGACCGGCTCGGGCTGTCGGCTGAGCAGAAGGCGCGCACCCGAACCTTGTTCGACGCCATGGAAGCGAAAGCGAAGGGTCTCGGCAAAGCCCTGGTCGAGGAAGAAACGCGCCTGGATCGGCTGTTCGAATCGCGCCGCATCTCCCGCGGGCAGCTCAAGTCGAGCATTGCAGAGATCGCGAGGCTGCAAGGCGAGCTGCGCCGGGTTCACCTGGAGGCGCACCTCGCGCAGACCGAGCTCCTCACCCACGCGCAGATCGCCAATTACGCCGAGCTGCGCGGCTACGAGGCCGCCGGCCACGCGGGCGCGGATGCCGCCTCGCACCGGCATTGATCGCTCCATGAGCGCGCGCGAGCCGATTGACAAGGGCCGCCGCGGCTTCGTCGCCGCGGCCGGGGCGCTGGGGCTTGCCGGCGTGCTCGCCCAGGGGCGCGGCCGGGCGGCGCAGGGCCATGCGGTTACTCCCGCCGCGGCCACGCCGGGCTTCAGACCCGACCTCGAGCTGGAGCTGGCCGCGATCGTGGACGACGTGAGCATCCTGCCCGGCGCCCCGACCCGCCTCTGGCGCTTCGACGGCCGCGTGCTGCGCGGCGATCCGGGCGCGCTGCGCCTGCTCGAAGGATCGCGCCACATCCCGGTCATCCGCGCGCGGCGCGGCCAGAGGATCCGCGTCCACTTCACGAACCGCCTGCCCGAGGCCTCGATCGTGCACTGGCACGGCCTGCATATCGTGCAGCGCATGGACGGCCATCCCATGTACGCGGTCGGCACCGGCAAGACATACGTCTACGAATTCACGCTGGACAACCGCGCCGGCACCTACTGGTTCCACCCGCATCCGCACGGTCGTACGGGCGCGCAGGTGTACTTCGGGCTGAGCGGCTTCCTGCTCGTCGGCGACGAGGAGGAAGACGCGGCGCGGCTGCCGGGCGGCGAGCTCGACCTTCCGCTCGTCATCCAGGACCGCAGCTTCGACGACGTGAACCAGCTGGTCTATCTCGGGCGCGGCATGATGGACCGCATGATGGGATTCCAGGGCGAGCGCATCCTGGTGAACGGCGCCGCAGACTTCGCCCGCCCAGTCGCGCGCACGGCATACCGCCTGCGGCTGCTGAACGGCTCGAACTCGACGCTCTACCGGCTCAGCTGGAGCGACGGCCGGCCGCTCACCGTCATCGGCACCGACGGCGGCCTGCTCGAGCGCTCGCTGACGCGCGAGTTCCTCGCGCTCGCGGTCGCGGAGCGGGCGGACGTATGGGTGGACTTCAGCGGCCGGCGGCCGGGCGAGGAGCTCGCGCTGGTAGCGGAGCCCTATTCGCCGATGCTGGAGAGAATCGCCGAGGCGCGACCCATCGCGCGTTTCCGCGTCTCGAGTGGCGGCGCACGGAAGTCGGCGCTCCCGCAGCGGTTGTCCGCGTTTCCCGCGCTCAGGATCGAAGACGCGGTCAACCGCGGCCGCCCGCGATCGATCCGGTTGTCCATGATGCGCGGCCAGGCCATGCTCAACGGGCGCGTTTTCGATCGCATGGACGAAGTCGCGCGCGACGAAACAGTCAAGCTCGGCACCACGGAGGTGTGGGAATTCGCCAACGACGCCACGTCCGGCATGCGGATGGCGCATCCGCTGCACATCCACAACCTCCAGTTCCGCGTCGTCGAGCGCCTGCGCCCCGCGCGCATGAGCCCCGTGCAGCGAACCCTGGGCAGCGGGCTCACCGACGAAGGGCTGAAGGACGTGGTCCTCGTCATGCCGGGGGAGCGCGTCAGGGTGCTGATGAAATTCGAGGACTACACCGGCCTTTACCTCTACCACTGCCATATCCTCGAGCACGAGGACCTGGGGATGATGCGGAACTACCTGGTGACGGGCGCGGGCTCCCCGACCTGACCCGCCTGGGCGACGGCGCCCCGCCCAGTCCGCCGGGTCTGCACGTGCTGGAGCGGCACTGCGATCCCGAGCAGAACGTAATTCTCGCGGCGAGCGTGCCGCTCACCGAGGAGCGCGGCCGGAGACATCGCGGCTCTTCTGCTCATATTCCTCGCGGCCGATCTCGCCGCGGGCGTAGCGCTCCTGAAGGATTTCGATGGCTGATTGTCGTGCCGCACCGGCGTCGCCGACCAGCGACCTCAGCAGCGCCAATCCTCCGAGGAGAACCAAGCCCCAGAAAACAATCATGAGCAGGCCGCCCGAAGCCCATGCCGAATGCGCCGAATTCATTCCAATACTGCCCCATCATGATCAACCTCCATGCCCGTCAAAATACGATGACCTTCTCCGCCCATTGCGTCCAAGAGCTCAGCTCTGCGAGCGTACTGCGGCGCGCGCCTTCGACAAGCTCTGCATCCGTGAGGCCGCGGGCGTCCATGCAGGTACCGCAAACGCCGACCTGGGCGCCGGACCGCGCAATCTTGCCCACCATCAATTGAACGTTGTAGAAACCCTCCGGCACCTTTTGGCCGGATTTGGCGCACGCCGCGGCATCGCCGATGAGAAACGTCCGGACTTCCTCGCCCGGCGCGCGCGAGAGCGAACCCGCCAAGCGCAGAGCGTTGTAGCTGCGCTCGGTACCGTAGGGCGGGTCGTTGAGGATGAAAAGCGTCTTGCCCATGGACCATCTATAGGCGATCGAACGCCAGGGGCTTTGACATAGGTCAACCCCGCCGCCCTGGCGAGCTCGACAATGTCCATCATGAAACGCAGAACGTTCGCCATCGGCGCTGCCATTGCGCTTGCAGCGCTCGCCGCTGGCGTGGGCTGGCGCCTCATGCCCGGCGAGCAGGCGCAGACCACGGCGGTGTCGCAAGGCGAAGTCGAGCTGCTCGTATCCGGTCCGGGCACGGTGCAGGCGCGCGTGCCGGTGAGCGTCAGCGCGCGCGTGTCGGCGCAGGTGGTCTCGCTGCATGCCGATCACGGCGACCTGGTGAAGCGCGGGCAGCTGCTCGCGGTGCTGGACGACCGCGACCTCGCCGCCAAGCGCGCCGGGGCGGCCGCCGCGCGCGAATCCATCGAGCGCAACGTTGCCGCGGCGCAGGCCAATGTCGCCAAGGCGCGGGCGGACCTGGAGCTTGCGCGCAGCAAGCATCGCCGCGACGCCGACCTGTACAGCGCGGCCTTCATCTCGCAATCGGCTTACGACGCCTCCGCGCTCGGCATGAAGGCCGCCGAAGCCGCGCTCGACAACGCGGCGGCGCTGCTCGCCGCGCGCCGCGCCGAAGCGCGCGGCGTGGCGCAGGACGCGCGCTACGCCGAGACGCTCTGGTCCCATACCCGCATCGCGGCGCCGATGGACGCCTTGGTGATCCAGCGCGCCGCCGAAGTCGGTACCACCGTGGCGCCGGGCGCCGTTCTCTTCCGCCTGGTCGATCCGGCGACGCTATGGATCGCCGCGCGCATCGACGAAGCGCTGGTCGGCAGAATCGAGGAAGGCATGCCCGCCACGATCCGCCTGCGCAGCGGCGAGGAGTATCCCGGCCGCGTGGCACGCATCTCGCGCCAGTCCGACGCCGCGACGCGCGAGCTGGAGGTGAATGTGGCGTTCGATGCGCCGCCCGCGCGCTTCGCCATCGACCAGGAGGCCGAGGTCAGCATCGCCGTCGGCGTGGAGCGCGGACCCGCCGTGCCGGTGGCCGCCCTAGTGCGGCACGACGGTCAGCAGGGGGTCTTCGTCATGCGCGACGGCCGCAAGCGATTCCAGCCGCTGCGCATAGCCGCGAGCGACGGCACGATCGCCATCGTCGCCGAGGGCCTCGATAGCGGAGCGAAGCTGGCGGCATGGACCTCGCACTAAGGGACATCCGCCGGCACCTCGGCAAGTTCTTCGCCACCATCGCCGGCGTCGGCATGCTGCTCGCCATCGTGCTGGTGATGAACGGCATCTACCGCGGCAACATCTTCGACGGCATCTGGCTGATCGAGAATACCGCCGCCGATCTCTGGGTGGTCGAGCTCGGGCGCGGCGGTCCGTTCAACGAGTCTTCCCGCATGCCCGGCGACGCGCACAAAAGCGTCGCCGCCACCCCGGGCGTGGCGCGCGCCAGCCCTTTCATCAGCTATGCGGCGCAGCGCGACGTCGGCGGGACGAGCCAGCAGTTCACCATCATCGGCTACGAAGTTTTCGGTGGGCTCGGCGGTCCCGGCCGCCTGGTGGCGGGACGGCGGCTCGAAGCCGCGCACTGGGAGGCCGTCGCCGATACGCGCTTGGGTCTGGATTTGCATGAAAGCTTTAAGTTAGGTTCGCACTCCTACACCGTGGTGGGACTCACGCGCGGCGCGGTGGATCCCGCCGGCAACCCGGTGATCTACCTCTCGCTGCGCGATGCGCAGGAGGTGCTGTACCAGCAGGACAGCCATGCGCTCGTCGCGGCGCGCGCCGCGAATGCGAAGCGGCTGGAGCGCGCCGGCTATTCGTCCGCCGAAGCGGCAAAGCTGCTGCCGCTGCTTGCGGGCTCGACCGCCACCGTGAACGCCGTCCTGGTGCAGCTTGCGCCGGGCAGCGGGACCGACGCGGTCAAGACGCACATAGAGCGCTGGCTGCACTTCAGCGCGTACACCGCCGCCGAGGAGCGCGACTTGATGCTCGAAGGGCGCCTGAAGAAAATGAGCGCCGTGCTCGGCCTGTTCCGCTCACTGCTCTTGGTCGTCTCGATCGTGATCATCGCCCTCATCGTCTACGTGCTCACCATCGAGAAGATCCGTCCGATCGCCACGCTGAAGCTCATCGGCGCGCCCAACCACGTCATCGTGCGCATGATCCTCGAGCAGTCGCTCGCCCTCACGCTCGGCAGCTTCGCCGTGGCGTATGCGCTGATGATACTGGCGCGCGATCGCTTTCCGCGCACCCTGATCCTGCTGCCCGAGGAGATCGCCATCACCTTCGCCGTCATGCTGGCCGGCGGCGTAGCGGCGAGCTTCATGGCGATCTGGCACGCGCTGCGCACGCCGCCCTCGCTGGCGCTGGGAGGCTGACCTGGCGCTGCTCGAAGTCGAAAAGCTGTCCAAGACCTTCGGCAAGGGCGAGCTCGCGGTGCACGCGCTGCGCGAAGCGACGCTCTCGGTCGAGGCAGGCGAGCTCGCCGCGCTCATCGGACCCAGCGGCTCGGGCAAAAGCACGCTGCTCCTGTGCATCAGCCTGATCGAGCTGCCGTCCTCCGGCAGAATCGTGATCCGCGGGCACGAAGCCTGGCGCGATGGCAGGAGCGAGGTCGACGCGCGGCGCTTCCGGCGGGAGAACATCGGCTTCATCTTCCAGGGGCACAACCTGATCCCCTTCCTCACCGCGCAGGAAAACATCTCCCTGCCGATGCGGCTGAACGGGGTGGGCAAGCAGGCGGCCGCGCGCCGGGCGCGCGAGCTGCTCGGCTACCTCGAGGTGGCCAACCGCGGCGACGTGCTGCCGGCAACGCTGTCCGGCGGCGAGCGCCAGCGCGTGGCCATCGGCCGCGCGCTGGCCAACGAACCGCCGATAGTCTTCGCCGACGAGCCCACCGCCGCGCTCGATACCGAGCGCGGGATGAAGGTGATGGGGCTGCTGCGCCGCGTGGCACGTGACAGGCGTTCCGCGGTGATTGCGGTGACGCATGACCACCGCATGATCGAGGGCTTCGACAGCGTATACCTCATGAACGACGGGCGCCTTGCGCGAGCGCCGTCGGCCGTTCCGGCGCCGCAGCCCGGCCTTGCCCGTCAGAGCGCGTTGACCGGGATCTTCAGGTAGGTCGTGCCGTTCGGCTCGGGCGGCGGCAGCTCGCCGGCGCGGATGTTCACCTGGATCGCCGGCAGAATGAGCGTGGGCATGGCGAGTGTGCGGTCGCGCGCGGTGCGCATGGCCACGAAGTCATCCTCGCTCACGCCGTCGCGGATGTGGATGTTGCCGGCGCGCTGCGCGGCGACGCTCGTTTCCCAGCGGGCTTCGCGGCCTTCGGGCGGGTAGTCGTGGCACATGAAAAGGCGCGTCTCGCCGGGCAGGTCCAGCACCCGGCGCACCGAGCGGTACAGCGTGCGCGCATCGCCGCCCGGGAAGTCGCAGCGCGCGGTACCGACATCGGGCATGAACAGCGTGTCGCCGACGAACACCGCGTCGCCGATCCGGTAGGCCATGTCGGCGGGCGTATGGCCCGGAACGTGCATCGCATGGCCACTCAGGTTTCCGATGGAGAAGGCTTCGTTGTCGGCAAAAAGATGGTCGAACTGCGAGCCGTCGAGCCGGAACTGCGGCTCGAGGTTGAAGACCTTCTTGAACACGCCCTGCACGCTGCGGATCCCGGCGCCGATGGCGATCCTGCCGCCGAGGTGCTGGCGCAGGTACGGCGCGGCGGACAGATGGTCGGCGTGCGCGTGCGTTTCGAGGATCCACTCGACTTTCAGGCGCCGGCGGCGCACGAAGGCGATCAATTTGTCGGCCGAGGCGGTGGCGGTGCGGCCCGACTTCGGGTCGTAGTCGAGTACCGAGTCGATCAGCGCGCAGGGGCCGCCGTCGGCCTCGTATACGACATAGCTGACGGTCCAGGTCGCGGGATCGAAGAACGCCTGCACGATAGGTTTCATGGCTTCATTATATTGACAGATATAATGTCAGTCAATAAAATGTCGGCCATGATCGATGTCGACTCCATGCAGAAGGCGGCCGCAGAGGCGTGCCAGCTGATGAAGGCGCTCGCCAATCCCGACCGGCTGATGCTGGCCGCGCTCGCGGCGATGCTGGGCGGGATGATGGTCTATACCGCCGCCGACCGGCTGCGCCCAGCCGATCGCTTCCTGCGCCTGGCGGATCGCTTGCGCCGGCTCGCCGGCTTGCCACTCCGCGCTAGTGCGCAGTAGTGGGAACTCCAGCTTCGCCACCTCGATCGTCCTCACTTCATGGCCCGCAGCCTTGGCCGCGTCGGCATAGGCCGCGGCGAGCGCGTGGCCGAAGTGGCCGCCCGCCGGGTCCGGGTTGCCCTGGATCACCACGATTTTCACAGCGGCTGCCTTTCAGCGGCCGCGCCGTGGAAGGTCAGACGCAAGGCCGAAGCGGTAGTGCGATTGGTTGAGATACTCGACCACGTCTTCCTGCTCGTCCGGCGCGAAGCGGTTCTTCGTCTGCTTCGCCCATCGCGCCACCGTTTCGCGCAGGTCCTGCAGATCCTTGAGCTCGGACTTCAGCCGCTGGTGCACGCGCTCGTAATGACAGGTTCCGCAGTGCGTCTCGTAGAGAAGGCGCCCGCGCCCCGCGTCCTGGGCCAGCACAGCTGCGGGAAAGAGCATCAAGAGCAGACTAGCACGGGTGACTTTTCGAATATCCATCGTGTTACTCCGGCTGTTTGAGCATTGCACGTACTTCGCGCCAGGTGGCGAGCCTTCGTCCGCGCGCGCGAAGGGCGAACCATGCGCCCGCGATGCCGGCGACAAGCAACCCGAGGTCCTCGTAAACGCCGAGCAGCCAGGCAGCTTGTCCCCCGATCAGGGCCCACAAGAGCGGAGCGACGAACACCGAGCGCGGATAAGGCGCCTTCAGGAATGCCAGCATGGCAATCGTAAAAATGGTGGTCGGGCAAGGCAGGCCGAAGCTGGCGATCTCGGATGCCTCCCTCCCGGCCAGGTAGGACAGCGCCGGGTAAGCGAGGAGGGAATAAGCGGCCAGGATGAAGCCGGCGGCGCAGCGGGCGGCCGCGCCGCACTCGAATCGGAGGCGACCGCGCACCACTCCTTCCCAGGCGAACGCCGCCGCGCCGAGGAGGAACAGCGCACCGAAGAGGCCGGCCGCGGGATTGATGGGACGGAAGAATCCGAATTGATAGACCACGGCAACCCACGTCCACAGGAGCGCGAGGCTTGCGGATATCACGCGGCCCGAATGCCGGCGGGGCCGCAGCACCAGCGCGAGCGCGCCGATGGCCAACGCGTTGAAGACGACCTGCAGCGGCCAGATCGCCTCGTTGTAGCGGCGGAAGACCTCGAAGAACTCCTGCGCGGTGAAGGGCAGGATGCCCGACCCAGGCATGGCCGCCGCTGCCGTAGCCCACGAAGCGGCTATTAGGCACATGGCCCGCGGTATACCCGCCGCCCTTCTGTGGTTATAAGGCGCTGATTGCACGGCGCTCCTGTCGGGCAAGGGGCCATGCCAAGGCCCTGCGGCGTGCGCCTTTTGACCTGCATCCACCACCAAACGAATCAGAGACAGGCCAGGATTCTTTAGCAATCGGCCCGTTAGGCTGCGCGACATGTACATAGGCATCCTGGGACTCATACGATGAAAGCCATCTGCCTCGCCGTGCTCATCCTGTTCGTCGCACTCGCCGCCTGCGAACGCAAAGGCCCGGCCGAAAAGGCGGGCGAAGCCATCGACCGCGCCGGCGAGAAAGCCAGCCGCGGCATCGAGAAGGCGGGCGAGAGCGTGCGCGACGCCGTCAACGGCAAGAAATAGCGGCCGGGCAGCCGGTCAGGAGACCGCAAGGCGCCGCGCCTGGGCGCCCGCCTTCTTGGGCAGCGTCAGGTTGAGTACGCCGTCCTTGTATTCGGCCTTGGCGCCGTTGGCGTCCACCTCCGCCGGCAGCGAGAAGCTGCGGCTCACCATGCCGTAGCTGCGCTCGCTGTAGATGACCTTCTCGTCCTTCTTCTCTTCCTTTTCCTGCTTCATCTCGGCGCGCACGGTGATCGCGTTGGCGTCGACATCGACATGGATGTCTTCCTTCTTCACGCCGGGAATATCGGCGCGCACGGTGTAAGCCTTTTCGTCTTCCTTGACGTCGAGCTTCATTTTCGGCTCGGCGCCCTCGGGCATGGCGAAGGGCCTTACAAAGAAGCCTTTGGAGAATTCGTTGAACAGCTCGTCGAACGGGTTGTAGCGCGCGATGTTGGCCATGGGCCCTCCTTTCAAAGCGATGCCCCATCCTAGCCAGGGAATCGCGCGCCGGTTTGACCTGCGTCAAACCCCGCGACCGCGCGGGGGTCTTTGACCTTGGTCAACCGCTCGGATAGGCTCAACTGTCACGCATGTACGAACACTACCTTCGGCCTTTGCTCGCGCCCAAAAGCGTCGCTCTGGTCGGTGCCACCGAACGCGCCGGAGCATTAGGGAGCATCGTTCATCGCAACCTCGCCGGCGCGGGGCTGCGCGAAATCTATGCGGTCAATCCGAAATACGGGGAGCTTTACGCCGCGCCCGCTTATTCGACCCTTCGCAAGCTGCCCAAGCCGGTCGACTTGGCGGTGATCGTCACGCCGGCGCGTACGGTCCCGCAGATCCTCGAGGATGCCGGCGCGGCGGGGATCCAGGCCGCGCTTGTCATGAGCAGCGGCTTTGGCGAAGCCGGCGCGGCCGGCCGCGCTTTGCAGGAAGAAGCGCTGGCGGCAGCCAGGCGCGGGGGGGTGCGCATCCTCGGCCCGAACTGCCTCGGCCTCATCCGCACCGATGGCAAGGTCAACGCAACCTTCGCGCGAACGCCGGCGCATGCGGGCCGGCTGGCGCTCGTTTCGCAGTCCGGCGCGATCTGCGGCGCGCTGCTCGACTGGGCGTACAGCGCCGGACTCGGATTCAGCAGCGTGGTGTCGCTCGGCGGCGCGATCGATGTCGATTTCGGCGAGATACTGGACTTTCTCGCGAGCGACGGTGGGACCGATGCAATCCTGCTGTACATCGAGGGAATTCGGGATGCGCGGCGCGCCCTATCGGCGCTGCGGGCGGCAGCGCGGGTGAAGCCAGTGGTGGCCCTCAAGGTCGGTCGCTACGCCTCGGGGTCGCGCGCAGCCACCAGCCATACTGGAGCGCTGGTCGGCAGCGACAGCGTCTTCGACGCGGCCCTGCGCCGCAGCGGAACCGTGCGCGTGAAAACGTACACCCAGCTCTTCGCAGCCGCCCGGGCGCTGGGCAGCGGCCGCTTGCCGCAAGGCGACCGTCTTGCGATTGTGACGAACGGCGGCGGCCCGGGGGTCGTCGCTGCGGACAGCGCCGCGGAGAACGGGGTTCCGCTGGCCGAGTTGTCGCAGCAAACACTCGGCAGGCTCGACCAGCACCTGCCGCCACAATGGTCTCGAAGCAACCCGATCGACCTCATCGGGGATGCGCCGCCGCAGCGCTTCGCCGAGGCCACTGCGGCTGCTTTGGCCGATTCCGGCGTAGACGCGGTGCTGGCGATGTACTCGCCGGTTGCCGTAACGGAGCCGGCGGATGCGGCCCGCGCGGTGGCGCAGGCGGCGAAGTCGAGCGCAAAACCCGTGCTCGCCGCCTGGCTCGGCGACATAAATCCCAACGAGAGCCGTGCGTACCTCGATTCCCAGGGCATTCCGAACTTCTACACGCCGGAGAATGCGGTCGAGGCCTTCGCCTTTCTTTGCGCTTACCGCCGGAACCAGGCCCAGCTGCTCCAGGTGCCGGCGGCGCTCGAGCGTCGAAGCGACGAGCCGCCTCCCGATCTCGCAGCCGCGATCGCCATCCGGGATCGTGCGCTGCGCGAAGGACGCAGCCTCCTTTCGGAGTCGGAGGCAAAGTCGCTGGTGGCGGCGTTCGGCTTGCCGGTGCCGCGTTCAAAGCTGGCGGCAACGCGTGAGGCGGCTGTCTCGGCGGCACAGGACATCGGTTTCCCGGTAGTGCTGAAGATCCAGTCTCCGGCTATCACCCACAAGTCGGATGTGGGCGGCGTGCGCTTGAACCTGCAGAACGCCGAAATGGTGGCGAGCGCTTTCGACGGCATCGTGCGCGACGCGGCGGCGTTGCGACCCGACGCCCCTATCGAGGGAGTCTTGGTGCAGCCCATGCTGCGCTTTGCGCACGGGCGCGAAGTGCTGATCGGCGTCGCGACGGATGCGGTCTTCGGCCCGGTGATCTCCTTCGGCGCCGGCGGCGTGGCGGTGGAGGCGATCCGCGATACCGCCGTGGCGTTGCCGCCGTTGAATACCATGCTGGCGCGCGATCTCATCGAGCGCACGCGCGTCCATCGCCTGCTCGTCGGCTATCGCGACGTGCCGCCCGCGGACATCGATGCGCTGGCCGGGATCCTGGAGGGCGTATCGCGGATGGTGTGCGCCCTTCCCTGGCTCAAGGAGATGGACCTTAACCCGGTATTGGCCCATCCCGCCGGCGCCGTCATCGCCGACGCGCGCGCGGTGATAAACCCTCGGCGGGAACCGCCGCCCCGGTATGGCCACATGGCGATCCATCCGTATCCGGCCGAGCTCGAGGGCGCGATCCCATTGCGCGACGGTCGATCGTTGCCCGTTCGGCCTATGCGCCCTGACGACGTAGCGCGCGAGCAGCGCTTCTTCGATGGCCTGTCACAGCGTTCCCGCTATCAGCGCTTCATGCAATACCTGCCCCAGCTTCCCCCCCGCATGCTCGCGCGCTTCACCCAGCTCGACTACGATCGTGAGCTCGCCCTTGTTGCGCTCCATGAGGATGAATTCGTCGCAGTCGGGCGTTACGCACCGAATCCGGATGGCGTCACCGCCGAGTTTGCACTCACGGTGGCGGATGCCTGGCAGGGCAAGGGCCTGGGCCACGCGCTTCTGCAGCAGCTATGCGCCGCGGCCCGGCGCGCCGGCTACCAGGCGCTCTACGGAGTGATCATCGATGCAAACCGGGAAATGCTGGAGCTGGCCGCGCACCTCGGCTTTGCCGAGCAATCGCGCTTCGGCAACGAAGTCACCGTGGTGCGGCGACTGTAGCCCAACGCATTGAGAACTCGGCGCATTCTCCGCACGTCGGAGAATGCGCCGGTCGCGGGTGACCACCGCCGCAGTCGAAACGGTCCGTTAGTCACGTTCACCCAAGCCCAAGTGCAGCGGCTACAGGCCGGGCAGCGAGTGCGCGTCATCCTGAGCGGCAGCAGCGCGCGCGTCGAGGTCGTGTTCGAGCAGTGCTCGAGCTCCTTCGCCTAGAAACGCGTTTCATCTGTCACACGGCGGGCGTCCCGTGAAACGGGGGCCAAACGAAGCCGGCCGAGCATGCCGGTCAACCGTTAGAAGGGGATTCCAGAATGGCACGCACACCGTCCAGTAACCGTCTGCTCATCGTCATGGTCGCCGTCGCCGCGCTGGCCACCGTCGCAGGCGGCGTCGCCGGCCTCAAGTCTTTGAATGCCCAGCCGGCCGCCGCGGCCGCCCCGCCGCCCGCCACGCCGGTATCGGTCGCCACGGTCACGGAAAGCGACGTGGCGATCTGGGACGAATTCTCGGGCCGGCTTGAAGCCATCGAGCGCGTCGACATCCGCTCGCGCGTGGCTGGCGCGCTCCAGTCGGCGCACTTTCGCGAAGGGGCGATGGTCAAGCAGGGCGATCTGCTCATCACGATCGACCCTGCGCCCTACGCCGCCGAGGTGGATCGCGCGGAGGCGCAGGTCGTTGCGGCGCAAGCCCGCGTCACGTACACGAAAAGCGAGCAGGAGCGCGCGCGGCGGCTGTGGGAAGACAGCGCCATTGCCCAGCGCGAGCTCGATGAGCGCGTGAACGCGCAACGCGAGGCGGCAGCCAATCTCCGGGGTGCACAGGCGGCCCTGCAATCGGCTCGACTCAACCTCGGCTATACGCGGGTGCGCGCACCGGTGGCCGGCCGCGTCGGCAGGCTCGAGGTCACGGTCGGCAACCTGGTGGCCTCCGGCCCGGGCGCGGCGGTGCTGACCACGCTGGTTTCGATCAGCCCGATCTACGCGAGCTTCGAGGCGGACGAGCAGGTCGTGTCGCGCGCGCTGCGCTCGGAGCTGTCGCGCATCCCGGTCCAGATGGGTACGGCTGCAACGGCGGATACGCCGTACAAAGGGCAGCTTCAGCTCGTCGACAACCAGGTGGACGCGAAAAGCGGCACGGTGCGGCTGCGCGCGGTGTTCGACAACAAGGACGGGACGCTGCTGCCCGGCCAGTTCGCCCGCGTGCGCATGGGCCAATCCAATTCGTCGGCGGCGCTGCTCATCAGCGAGCGCGCGATCGGCACCGACCAGAGCAAGAAGTTCGTGATGGTGGTCGGCGAGGACAACAAGGCCCAGTACCGCGAGGTGACGCTGGGCGCTTCGGCGAACGGCCTGCGCATCGTGACCGCGGGGCTGCAGCCCGGCGAGCGCATCGTGGTCAACGGCCTGCAGCGCGTGCGTCCCGGCAGCCTGGTGGCGCCGCAGCAGGTCGAGATGCTGGCGAAGAGCTCGTGAACCTCTCGAAATTCTTCATCGACCGGCCGATTTTTGCAGGGGTGCTGTCGGTGCTGACGCTCGTCGCGGGCCTGCTCGCGATGCGCACGCTGCCGATCTCCGAGTACCCGGAAGTCGTGCCGCCGTCGGTGGTGGTGCGTGCGACGTACCCGGGCGCCAACCCGAAGGTCATCGCCGAGACCGTCGCCACGCCGATCGAAGAGGCGGTCAACGGGGTCGAAGACATGCTCTACATGGGCAGCCAGGCGACCACCGACGGCGTGATGACGCTCACGGTGACCTTCAAGCTCGGCACCGATCCCGACAAGGCGCAGCAGCTGGTCCAGAACCGGGTTTCGCAGGCCGAGCCGCGCCTGCCCGAGGAAGTACGACGCCTGGGCGTCACCACGGTCAAGAGTTCCCCGGACTTCATCATGGTGGTGCACCTGGTGTCGCCGAACCAGCGCTACGACGTGACCTACCTGCGCAACTACGCGCTGCTCAACGTGAAGGATCGCCTCGCGCGCGTGGACGGCGTCGGCCAGGCGCAGGTATTCGGCGGCGGCGATTACTCGATGCGCGTGTGGCTGGACCCGCAGAAAGTCGCCGCGCGCGCGCTCTCGGCCGGGGACGTGGTCGGCGCGATCCGCGGACAGAACGTGCAGGCGGCCGCCGGCGTGGTCGGCGCCTCTCCCAGCGTGCCCGGGATCGACACCCAGCTCTCCATCAATGCCCAGGGGCGGCTGCAGACCGAGGAGGAGTTCGGCGACATCATCGTCAAGACCGGCGCCGACGGCGCGGTGACGCGCTTGCGCGATATCGCCCGCCTGGAGCTCGGCGCCTCTGACTACTCGCTGCGCTCGCTGCTGGACAACAAGCCGGCGGTGGGCATCGGCATTTTCCAGAGCCCGGGCTCCAACGCCCTCGAGATCTCCAACGCCGTGCGCAAGACCATGGACGAGGTCAAGCGCAACATGCCGGAGGGCGTCGAATACGAGATCGTGTACGACACGACCCAGTTCGTGCGCGCGTCGATCGAGGCGGTGGTGGAAACGCTCCTCGAAGCCATCCTGCTGGTGGTGCTGGTGGTGATTCTTTTCCTGCAGACCTGGCGCGCATCGGTGATCCCGCTGCTCGCGGTGCCGGTGTCCATCATCGGCACGTTCGCGGTGATGTATCTCCTGGGCTTCTCCATCAACGCGCTCAGCCTGTTCGGCCTGGTGCTCGCCATCGGCATCGTGGTCGACGACGCGATCGTGGTGGTGGAGAACGTCGAGCGCAATATCGAGAACGGGCTGAGCCCGCGCGAGGCCACCTACCGCGCGATGCGTGAAGTCTCCGGCCCGATCATCGCGATAGCGCTGGTGCTGTGCGCGGTGTTCGTCCCGCTCGCCTTTATCAGCGGCCTCACCGGCCAGTTCTACCGGCAGTTCGCGGTGACCATCGCCATCTCGACGGTCATCTCCGCGCTGAACTCCCTCACGCTGTCTCCCGCCCTGGCCGCGTTGCTGCTCAAGCCGCAGCACGGAGAGAAGAACTGGTTCTTCCGCGGCTTCAACCGGGTCTTCAAGCGCAGCGCGGGCGCCTATAGCGGCGGCGTCACGCGTGTCATCGGCCGCAAGGCGCTGATGATGGCGCTCTACCTGGTTCTGGTCGGTATGACCTATGGCCTGTTCAAGGCGGTGCCGGGCGGCTTCGTGCCGGGCCAGGACAAGCAGTACCTGATCGGCTTCGCCCAGCTCCCCGACGGCGCGACGCTCGACCGGACCGAAGAGGTGATCCGCCGCATGGGCGATATCGCGCTCAAGCATCCGGGGGTCGAGCACGCGGTGGCATTCCCCGGCCTTTCCATCAACGGATTCACCAACAGCTCCAACTCGGGGATCGTGTTCGTGACGCTCAAGCCGTTTGCCGAGCGCACCGCTGCCGAGCAGAGCGGCGGGGCGATCGCCGGCCAGCTCAACCAGAAGTTCGGGGCCATCCAGGACGCGTTCATCGCGATGTTCCCGCCCCCGCCGGTGAACGGCCTGGGCACCACCGGCGGCTTCAAGCTGCAGCTCGAAGACCGGGCCTCGCTCGGCTACGAGGCCATGGATGCGGCGGCCAAAGCCTTCCTCGGCAAGGCCTACCAGACGCCCGAGCTCGCGGGACTGTACTCGAGCTTCCAGGTGAACGTGCCGCAGCTCTATGCCGACATCGACCGCACCAAGGCGCGCCAGCTCGGCGTGCCGGTGACCGACGTGTTCGACACCATGCAGATCTACCTCGGCAGCCTGTACGTCAACGACTTCAACCGGTTCGGCCGCACCTACTCGGTGCGGGTGCAGGCGGACGCGCCTTACCGCGCGCGCGCCGAGGACGTCGGGCTGCTCAAGGTGCGTTCGGCGACCGGCGAGATGGTGCCGTTGTCCGCGATGATGAACGTCAGGCCGAGCTTCGGCCCGGAGCGCGCGATGCGCTACAACGGCTTCCTCGCCGCCGACATCAACGGCGGCGCCGCGCCCGGCTTCTCGAGCGGGCAGGCGCAGGACGCGGTCGAGCGCATCGCCGCCGAGACCCTGCCGGCGGGCATCGGCTACGAATGGACTGACCTCACCTACCAGGAAATCCTCGCCGGCGATTCGACGCTGCTCGTGTTCCCGATCGCGATCCTGCTGGTGTTCCTAGTCCTCGCCGCGCTGTACGAAAGCCTGGTGCTGCCGCTGTCCATCATCATGATCGTGCCGATGGGCCTGCTCGCGGCGATGACGGGTGTTTGGCTGTCCGCCGGCGACAACAACGTGTTCACCCAGATCGGGCTGATCGTGCTGGTCGGACTGTCGGCGAAGAACGCCATCCTGATCGTGGAGTTCGCGCGCGAGCTGGAATTCGCCGGACGCACGCCGGTCCAGGCCGCCATCGAGGCAAGCCGCCTGCGGCTGCGCCCGATCCTCATGACCTCGCTCGCCTTCGTGATGGGCGTGCTGCCCCTCGTGCTTTCGACCGGCGCCGGCGCCGAGATGCGCCAGGCGATGGGCATCGCAGTCTTCGCGGGAATGATCGGTGTCACGGCGTTCGGCCTGTTCCTGACGCCGGTGTTCTACGTCCTGCTGCGCCAGCTCAGCGGCAACCGGGCGCTCAAGCTCCACGGCGAGATTCCTCACCAGGCGCAAGCCGTATGAAAGCCCTGCCAAGCATCGTTGCCGCCATCGCCGTGCTTGCCGGATGCGCGACCACGCCGCGGCCGGTCGATCCGGCGAAGCTGCCTGCCGCGCCGGCGAGCTTCAGGGAAGGCGACGGCCGATGGACCGCGGTCGCTCCGGCCGAAGCGCAACCCCGCGGCACGTGGTGGAAGCCTTTCTCCGACCCGGTGCTGGATGAGCTCATCGAGCGGGCCGACCGCAACAACACCAGCATCCAGGTCGCCGCCGCGCGTCTCGCGCAAGCCAAGGCACTGGTGCGCGCGACGGATGCCAACCGCGCGCCGCAGATCGGTGTAGGAGCGGGCGTGACGCGCGAGAGGAGTCCGGCTACGTTCGGCGTACCGCAGACGATCGTCAGCGCCGGCGCCGATCTCTCCTATGAGGTCGATCTCTTCGGCCGGCTCGCCGCCACCACAGACGCGGCCGCGCTCGATGCGCAGGCGCGCGAGGCGCTGCTCCAGAGCACGCGCCTGCTGGTGCAGTCCAACGTCGCGCAGGCCTACCTTTCCCTGCGCGCGCTGGATGCTGAACGAGCGCTGGTGCGCGAGACCGTGAGCGCTTATCGCGACACGCTGCGCCTCACCGAGCGCCGCTACCAGGCCGGTGACGTGGCCGAGCTCGATGTCGCACGCGTGAGCACCGAGGTGGCCGCAACCGAGTCGGACGCTTTGGCGCTCGACCGTGCGCGCGCCGAGCTGGAGCACGCGCTGGCGGTGCTTGTCGGCGAACCCGCCTCGAGCTTCCAGGTCGCCGGCGCCGACTGGTCGACCGCATTGCCCGTGATCCCCGCTGGCGTGCCCAGTACCGTGCTCGCTCGCCGGCCCGACATCTCGGCGGCGCAACGCTCGATGCGGGCAGCGCAGACCCGCGTGGGCGTGGCCGAGGCGGCCTGGTTTCCGGACCTGGCCCTGACCGCCTCCGCCGGCCATGCATCGCCCGAGCTCGGCGATCTCTTCAAATGGTCGGCGCGCGCCTGGGGCGTCGGCGCGCTCCTGTCGCTGCCGCTGTTCGACGGCGGCCGCCGCAAGGCCGGCGTGCAGAACGCCGAGGCGGAGCTCGATGCGGCGCTTGCGAGCTATCGCGAGCAGGTGCTGGTCGCCTTCAAGGATGTCGAGGACCAGCTTTCTGCACTGCGCCTGCTGGCGGAGCAGGCGGAAGCGCAGTCCCGCGCAGTTGCCTCGGCGAGCCGGGCAACCACGCTTTCGGACGCCCGTTACCGCAATGGCTACGTCAGCCAGCTCGACCTTCTCGATGCGCGGCGCAGCGAATTGCGCAACCGGCGCCAGGCGCTGCAGGTGCGCTCGGCGCCGTACCAGGCAACGGTCGGGCTCGTCCGCGCACTGGGCGGAGGTTGGGAGAACCCGGCTCATTCTCCGCACATCGGAGAATGAGCCGGTTCGCACATGACGGGTTGGCGGAGAGAGAGGGATTCGAACCCTCGATACGGGTTTTGCCCGTATAACGCCTTAGCAGGGCGCCCCCTTCGGCCACTCGGGCATCTCTCCGGAGGAGGGGGAATTATCCCCCAGATTCGGCCGCAATGATCGTTGGCCGGCCCCCGCCTTTCAGGCCTGGTCTAGTTCGAACGCCTTATGCAGCACGCGCACCGCGAGCTCGAGGTACTTCTCCTCGATGACCACGGTGATCTTGATCTCGGAGGTGGAGATCATCTGGATATTGATGCCCTCCTCGGCCAGGGTGCGGAACATCTGCGCGGCGATGCCGGCGTGCGAGCGCATGCCCAGGCCGACGATCGACACCTTGGCGATCCGGTCGTCGCCCGAGACGGCGCGGCACTTGATGTGCGGCTTCACCTGGTCCTGCAGGATCTTGAGCGCCTTGGGGTAGTCGCTGCGGTGCACGGTGAAGGTCATGTCCGTCATGCCGTCGTGCCCGACGTTCTGCACGATGACGTCGACGTCGATCTTGGCGTCGGCGATCGGCCCGAGGATGGCGTAGGCGATCCCCGGGCGGTCGGGCACGTCGTGCACCGTGATCTTGGCCTCGTCGCGGTTGAAGGCAACGCCCGAAACGACTGCTTTCTCCATCGCCATGTGCGGGTCTTCCTCGAAAGTGATCAGCGTGCCCGACTGCCCCTCTTGCGCGACCGGCATCGCCGGGTCGGTGAGGCTCGAGAGCACGCGCGTCGGCACCTTGTACTTGCCGGCGAACTCCACCGAGCGGATCTGCAGGATCTTGGATCCCGCGCCCGCCATCTCGATCATCTCCTCGAAGGTGATGCTCTTCAGGCGGCGCGCCTCGGGTACCAGGCGCGGGTCGGTGGTGTAGATGCCGTCGACATCGGTGTAGATCTGGCATTCGTCGGCCTGGAGCGCCGCGGCAAGCGCGACCGCCGAGGTATCCGAGCCCCCGCGGCCGAGCGTGGTGATGTTGCCTTGCGCGTCCACGCCCTGGTAGCCGGCCACGACCACGACATAGCCCTCGCTGAGGTCCTTTCTCAGCTTGTCCTCGTCGATCGAGGCGATGCGCGCCCTGGTGAACGCGGAGTCGGTCAGCACCTTGACCTGCCAGCCGGTGTAGCTGCGCGCCTTGACGCCCAGATCGATCAGCGCCATCGACAGCAGGCCGATGGTTATCTGCTCGCCGGTAGTGGCGACGACTTCGAGCTCGCGCGGGTCGGGTTGCGGCTGGATTTCCCTTGCCAGCGCGAACAGGCGGTTGGTCTCGCCCGCCATCGCCGAGGGCACCACCACCAGGTCGTGGCCCGCGGCTTTCCACTTGGCGACACGGCGCGCGACGTTACGGATCCGCTCCACGGAGCCGACCGAGGTGCCGCCGAACTTCTGGACGATGAGCGCCATTGCCGCGGGGAAAGCCGCGGATTTTACAGGACTATTCCCGCTGGAGGTGCGGCGCCAGCCACTGCGCGATGGCGCGCGCGTCCAACGCCCCCGAGACGCGCGCGGCTTCGCCCCCACCGCGAAACAGGATGAGCGTCGGAATCGAGCGGATGCCGAAGCGCCCGGCAAGGGCATGCGCCCGCTCGGTATCGAGCTTCGCAAAGCGCACGCGCGTCTTGAGCTCCTGCGCCGCGCGTTCGAATGCGGGCGCCATGGCGTGGCACGGGCCGCACCACGGCGCCCAGAAGTCCACCAGGACCGGCAGGTCGTTGCGCCCCAAAAAAGTCTCGAAGCTCTGCTCGTCGAGCGTCACGGGCCTGCCGTCCAGCACCGGCGCGCCGCATTTGCCGCATTTGGGATCGTCGCCCAGCCGCGCCGCCGGCACGCGGTTCGGGGTCAGGCATTGCGGGCAGGCGAGCAGCAGCTTGTCTTCGGCGGCCATACGCCATCAGGTGAGGCCATCCACGGCGAAAACAAGCTTCGCGCGCCGTCGTTGGCAAGGGATGGCCACCGCCAGGGCGTTGGCGGCACAGGCCTCGCCCACTTCCTTTGCCGCTTGCGGCGCACCTGTTGCGCTCCTCGGTACCGGCTGCGCGCCCAGCGCCTAGCTAGTCGGGAATCTCGGCCTCGACCAGTTTCGCGAGGAGCACAAGCGACTCCTGCCATCCGAGATAGCAAGCCTCCGCCGGAATGACGTCCGGAACCCCTTCCTGAACGATGTTCAGCTCGGTCCCCACGGACACCTTTTTCAGGCTCACGGTAATCTGCATCTCGCCCGGCAGGTTCGGGTCGTCGAACTTGTCCGTGTAGCGGATGCGTTCATTCGGCGTCAGCTCCAGATACCGACCGCCGAACGCGTGGCTCTTCCCGGTCGTAAAGTTGGCAAACGACATCCTGTGGGCGCCGCCGACTTTGGCGTCCATTTGATGGACCTTTGCGGTAAAGCCGTTCGGCGGAAGCCACTTGACCATGGCGTCGGGGTCGAGGAAGGCGCGATAGACGCGCTCGGGCGTAGAGCGAAGAACTCGGTGAAGCCGGATGGTGCTTGGCATGAGTCTCTCGTTTCGAAAATGAGTGCTGCGTCACCCATAGTCGATCGCGATACTGCCAAATCGACATCGGCGCCAAAAGGAAAGCGGCCAGAAGCTGGCGGAGAGTGAGGGAATGTCCTTGTCCCACCCTGCCACCAAGCAATCAAAGGCTTATCCGATTACCCGGCGAGCGAGTGTACCAGCGCGCGTGTACCAGTTGTCCGCTGTACTAAGCCCCCCGCGCTCGCCTCAGGACATAGCCTCGCCAAGGGTGATCAAGCCACTTGGGGCATGCGGGCAATTGCTTTACTGGTCGAGGCGTTGCGCTACCGGCCGTAGCGACTTCGCCAGGGCGCGAAGGAGCTTCGCGCTGTCCTCGCGGGAAGCTGCGCGAGCCCGAGCGCCGGGTTTGCCGTAGGAATGGAATCGGCCCAGAATTGCAGCGCATGGATGCAAAGGCGCTGCTCGCATCGCTCGGCGTAGAGCTCTCGAAGCACGCGGGGACAGATCTTCCCTGCCGCTCGCCGATCGACGGCGCCGAGATCGCGGTGCTCCGCGCGGATACGCCGGCCGACGTGCGCGCCAAGGTGGCGCGCGCGGCCGACGCCTTCACGACGTGGCGCGAGGTTCCGGCGCCGCGGCGTGGGGAGCTGCTGCGGCTCTACGCCGAAGACCTGCGCGCGCACAAGGACGAGCTCGGCGCGCTGGTGTCGATCGAGGCGGGCAAGATCCTGCAGGAAGGCCGCGGCGAAGTGCAGGAGATGATCGACATCTGCGACCTCGCGGTAGGGCTCTCACGCCAGCTCTACGGCCTCACCATCGCCTCCGAGCGCCCCGGGCACCGCATGATGGAGACGTGGCACCCGCTCGGCGTGGTGGGCGTGATTACAGCGTTCAACTTTCCGGTGGCGGTGTGGGCGTGGAACTCGGCGCTTGCGCTCGCCTGCGGCGACACCGTGGTGTGGAAGCCCTCCGAGAAGACGCCGCTCTGCGCGCTTGCCTGCCAGGTGCTCCTCGAGCGCGCGATGAAGCGCTTTGGGAATGCGCCGCAGGGTCTCTCGCAGGTGCTGATCGGCGCGCGCGAAGCGGGCGACGCGCTCGTCGCCGATCCGAAGGTAGCGTTGATCAGCGCCACCGGCAGCACGCGCATGGGCCGGGCGGTGGCGGCGCGCGCCGCCGAGCGCCTCGCGCGCACGCTGCTCGAGCTCGGCGGCAACAACGCCATGATCGTGGCGCCGAGCGCGGACCTCGAGCTCGCCAGGCGCGCCATCACCTTCTCCGCCGCCGGTACCGCCGGCCAGCGCTGCACCACGCTGCGGCGCCTCTTCGTGCACCAGGACGTGTACCCCAAGCTCGTGCCAGCGCTCGAGAAAATCTACGCCTCGCTTCCGATCGGCCATCCGTTACAAGAGGGAACGCTCGTCGGCCCGCTCATCGACCGCGTCGCGTTCGAGGGCATGCAGACAGCGCTCGAGCAAGCGCGCAAGGAAGGCGGCAAGGTGCACGGCGGCGAGCGGGTCAGCGTGGCGGGCTGCGCAGGCGGCTACTACGTGCGCCCGGCGCTCGTGCAGATGCCGGCGCAGACCGAGGTGATGCACCGCGAGACCTTCGCGCCGATCCTGTACGCCGCGCCTTACCGCAGCCTCGACGAGGCGCTCGCCTGGCACAACGCCGTGCCGCAGGGGCTCGCCTCCAGCATCTTCACCACCGACATGCGTGAGGCCGAGCGCTTCATGTCGGCGGCGGGCAGCGACTGCGGCATCGTCAACGTCAACATCGGCCCGAGCGGCGCGGAGATCGGCGGCGCGTTCGGCGGCGAAAAGGAGACGGGCGGCGGCCGCGAGGCGGGCTCGGACTCGTGGAAGGCCTACATGCGCCGCGCCACCAACACCATCAACTACAGCCGCGAGCTGCCGCTGGCGCAGGGCATCCGCTTCGAGCTTTAGCCGCGCGAGCCGGCGGCACGAGCTTCGCGGCCGGCGGGCGGGGCAATTAAAAAGCCCCGCAGAAGCGGGGCTTGGCGAGGCAGCGAGGCGCTCCTACTGCTTCGGCTTCTTGTCGGCCGCGCCGCTCGAGCTGCCGCCGGTGCTCGGCGTAGCCGCGCCGCTTCCGGAAGAGGTCGAGCCACCGCTCGTGGCCCCCGCGCTGCTGCCCGCTTTCGCACCGGCATGCTCGGGTGCCGCGGCATGCTCCTCGGGCGAAAGCTTGCCGTCGCTGTTCTTGTCGAGCGTTGCGAAGTCCTTGTCATGCGGCGTGCCCTTCGCCTCGTCTTTCGAGATAAAGCCGTCCGTGTTCTTGTCCATGGCCTTGAACATGGCTGCGGCGCCGCCATCGGATTTCGTTGCTCCGCCGCTCGCGGCATCGGACTTCGCCGCGCCGGAGGTCCCGGACGAGCCGGTGCTAGCGCCGGCAGCGCCTGTTGCGCCGGAGCTGCCGCTCGCTGCCTTGTCGGACTTCGCCGCGCCGGAGGTCCCGGTCGAGCCGGTGCTAGCGCCGGCAGCGCCTGTTGCGCTGGAGCTGCCGCTCGCTGCCTTGTCTGCCTTGTCTGCCTTGTCGCCGGCCGCTTGCGTGGCGAGTGGGAAAGCGAAAGCCGCGGCGACTGCCGCCGCAATCAGGGTCTTCAATTTCATCGTTACCTCCTCATGTGGTGAGCAGGCAGGGGTTGCACCTGCTCTGCCTACTGCTAGCAATTTTTGCACCCGGAGGAGGCCTAGAATCTTCAGGCCCTAGTCTTGGCGGAGAGTGAGGGATTCGAACCCCCGAGCCCTTGCGGGCTAGCGGATTTCAAGTCCGCCGCATTCGACCGCTCTGCCAACTCTCCGGCCCGCATTCTAGCGGGCCGGCCCTAGCAGAACGTCATGCCGCTGGGACAGATGCGCACGCCGCCAAAGGGCTGCCCATCCGGCGTGCTCGAAACCGGCGGCTGCAATTGAATCGTAGCGCCCGGGGTGCTGGAGCTGAAGCTTGGCGTCGTCGTGCCGAAGCTGGGCGAGGGAGTGCTGAAACTAGGCGACGGAGTGCTGAAGCTCGGGGATGGCGTGCTGAAGCTCGGCGATGAGGTGCTGAAGCCGGGCGAGGGGGAGCCAGGCAGGGGAGCGAGCCTGTTGTTCGGCACCGTCGTGCTGCCGAAGCTCGGTGTCGTACTGCCAAAGCTCGGCGCCGCAGGACTAAGCAGGGATCCGGGGGTGGGACTTATACCCGGCGTCGTGCCGCTCGGAGCGGTTGCGCCGCCGCTGCTGAACGCGCCCGAGGTCTGGGCGAGCGCGGGCATGCTAGAGAGAACGCCGAGCGCCATGGCGGCCGCGCGAGGGAAGATGGTGGCCGGAAGCATGCTGGAATCTCCTCTTGTATGAGTGGCTTGCACCCCGTCGGGCACGCAAAAGCCGTACCGCCACGCTGCAAGGGTCTTGAAATCCCGCCCGGCGGCCGCAATTTGAGGGCGTAAGTTATTGAAACTCTGGGCAGGTTTGGTAGTCTTAGCGCTAGGAGGCCATAAAACACTATGGAACTGAAACCCATTCGCACCGATAACCAGGACATCCGCGGCCATTACGGGGCGGCGCAGGACGTCGCCTATACGACGGCCGAGAGCCAGAAGGTCCTGCGCAACACCTACCTGCTGCTCGCCCTGACGATGGTGCCGACGGCGATCGGCGCGTTCGTCGGCATGCAGACGGCCGGGGTCATCGTCGCGAGCCCGATCCTCAGCTCGGTGGTGATGCTGGCGGCGGTCATCGGCCTGCAGTTCGCGGTCGCGGCCAACCGCAACAGCGGTCTGGGCGTGGCCCTGCTGCTGCTCATGACGGGCATCCTCGGCTGGTGGCTGGGGCCGATCCTCAACGTCGCGCTGTCGATGAGCAACGGCACGGCGCTGGTGGGATACGCCGCGGTGGGCACCGGCGCGATCTTCATGACGATGGGGGTGGTCGCGCAGACCACCAAGCGCGATTTCAGCTTCATGGGCAAGTTCCTGTTCGTCGGCATGATCGCCCTGCTGCTCGCGATGTTCGCCAACATGTGGCTGCAGATCCCGGCGCTGGCGCTCACCATTTCGACCCTGGTGATCGTGGTGTTCTCGCTTTTCCTGCTGTACGACCTGCAGCGCATCATCCGCGGCGGCGAGACCAACTACGTCATGGCCACGACCGGCGTGTATCTGAGCCTGTTCAACATCTTCGCCAACCTGCTGTATCTGCTGATGGCGCTGACGGGCGAGCGCGAATAGGTTCCGGAGCTTAAGAAAAGGGCGCCTGCGGGCGCCCTTTTATTTTCAGCGCTCGAAAAGGGCCATGCTCTCCACGTGCGCGGTGTGCGGGAACATGTTGACCACGCCCGCCGCCACCAGCCGGAAGCCCTGCGCGTGCACCAGTACACCGGCGTCGCGCGCCAGCGTAGCCGGGTCGCAGGAGACGTAGACCAGCCGGCGCGGCCAGCCTGCCGCAAGCCCCTTCACGATCTCGACCGCGCCTTCGCGCGGCGGGTCGATGAGCATCTTGTCGAACGGGCCGAAGGCCTCGAGGCTCGGTTTGAACAGATTCATGACCTCGAATTGCGCCACCAGGTGATTTGCCGAGGCATTCAAGCGCGCACGCTCGACCAGCGCGGCGCTGCCCTCGAAGCCGATCACCTGCGCGCCGCGCCGGGCGAGGGGCAGCGAGAAGTTGCCCAGCCCGCAGAACAGGTCCGCGATGCGCTCGCCCGGCTGCGGGTCGAGCAGCCTTGCCGCGCGCGCCACCAGGATGCGGTTGACGCCCTGGTTCACCTGCGTGAAGTCGGTCGGACCGAACCCGATGCGCACGCCGAATTCGGGGAGATCGTAGTACAGCTCGCTTTGCGCCGGCTCGAAGGGCCGGGCGGTCTCCGGCCCGCCCGGCTGCAGCCACAAATGGATGCGGTGCTGCTGCGAGAATTGGCGCAACAACGCTTCGTCAGCAGGAAAAAGCGGGTCCAGATGCCGGATGACGAGAACCGCGGCGGCGTCGCCCACCGCGACCTCGATCTGCGGCAGGCGGGCGCGGATGGAGAGCTTCTCGGTGAGGTTCCGCAGGGGAACGATCAGGTCGCTGATCGCTTCGGGGAGCACATGGCATTCGCGCATGTCGGTGATGTAGCTGGAGCGCTTTTCGCGAAAACCGACCAGCGCGCCGCCCTTCTTTTCGACGACGCGCGCGCCCAGGCGCGCCCGGCCGCGGTAGCCCCATTCCTCGCCGTAGACGATCGGCAGCAGGGTCTCGGGCGCCACCTTGCCGATGCGCGCCAGGTTCTCCTCCAGCCAGCGCTGCTTCGCCGCCATCTGCGTGCGCGCGT
>CAZJJC010000166.1:0-6126 GCA_964546195.1 uncultured Enterobacteriaceae bacterium
GCCCTTGTAGACGACGTCGACGTCGCCCCAGTAGGCGAAGCGCCGGCGGATGCGCTCGTAGGTCACCGCGTCGTAGGCCTTGAAGGTGTCGAGCGTCTGGTCCGAGAACACCACGCCGAAGCCGAAGGTGTCGTCGGGACGGTTGCGCTCGTAGACGGTGATGTCCCAGCGCGGCCAAGCCTTCTTCGCCAGCAGCGCGAAGTACAGCCCCCCCGGCCCGCCTCCGATGATGCTCACTTTCATGGCCGATCCTCCGGGATCACCGCGGTCGCTTCGATCTCGAGCCGCGCCTCGTCCTCGATCAGGCCGCTCACCTGCACCACGGCCATCGCCGGGTAGTGCCGGCCCATCAGCCCGCGGTAGGCGGCGCCCACCTCGTCCAGCGCGGCGAGGTATTCCTTCTTGTCGAGCACGTACCAGGTGAGGCGCACGATGTGCTCGGGCCTGCCCTTGGCTTGCTTCAGGACGTCGAGGACGTTCTGCAGCGCCTGCCGGAACTGGCCGGCGAAGGACCGCTCCTTCCATTCGCCCTGGCCGGTCCAGCCGATCTGGCCGGCGACGAACACCAGGGTTCCCTTGCAGGAGATGCCGTTGGCGAAGCCCTTTGCCCGGGCCCAGCCGGGCGGCTGCAGGATCTGCATCATGCTCAGTTCTCCGGGCCTCTCAGCTTGAAGCGCTGCAGTTTGCCGGTCTCGGTGCGCGGCAGCGTGTCGACGAACTCGATCGCGCGCGGGTACTTGTAGGGCGCGATGGTTTTCTTGACATGCTCCTGGAGCTCACGCACGGTTCCCTCCCCGCGTGCATGTCCACCCTTAAGGACTACAAAAGCCTTCACGATCGTCCCCCGCTCGGGATCCGGTGCGCCGGCCACGCCGCATTCGGCGACCGCGGGATGCTCGAGCAGCGCGCCCTCGACCTCGGGACCGGCGATGTTGTAGCCGGCCGAGATGATCATGTCGTCGGTACGCGCCTGGTAGAAGAAATAGCCCTGCGCATCGACGCGGTAGGCGTCGCCGGTTACGTTCCAGCCACCCTGCACATAGCTTTGCTGCCGCGCGTCGGCGAGGTAGCGGCAGCCCGTGGGCCCCTTGACCGCCAGCCTGCCCACCTCGCCGATCTTGCAGGCCTTGCCTTCCTCGTCCAGCACGGTGGCGCGGTAGCCGGGAATCGCGTACCCGGTGGCCCCGCGGCGCACCCGCTCCGGGGCGTGCGAAATGAAGATGTGGATCATCTCGGTGGAGCCGATGCCGTCGATGATCTCGATGCCGGTCGCCTCCTTGAACAGCTGCCGCGTCGCGTCGGGCAGGGCCTCGCCCGCCGACACGCACTTCTTCAGGCTCGCAAGCGAGAAATCCTTGGCGAGGGGGGCCATCTGCCGATACATGGTCGGAGCGCTGAAGCACACCGTCGCCTTGAAACGCTGGATGGTCTCGAGCAGCGACTCGGGCGTGTGCTTTTCCGCCAGCACCGTGGACGCCCCGTAGCGCAAGGGAAAGCAAAGCAGCCCGCCGAGCCCGAAGGTGAAGGCGATGGGCGGCGTGCCGCAGAAGATGTCGTCCTTGCTCGTCTTCAAGATGGAGCGCGGAAACGCGTCGCACATCGCCACCACGTCGCGGTGAAAATGCACCGTGCCTTTGGGCTTGCCCGTGGTGCCCGAGGTGAACGCGATCAGCGCGACGTCGTCGGCCGCGGTGGCCGCATTGGTGAACCAGAGCGGCTGCTTCAGCGCGAGCTGGTCCATCGAATCGGGCGCTGCATCGAACCAGAATTTCAGATTCTGCAATGAAGGACAATTGGGCAGGGCGGCGTTGAGCTCCGCTTCAAGGCGCTTGTCGCACAGCGCATGCGAGATCTCGGCCTTCCGGATGACCTCGGTAAGCTCCTTCGTCCGCAGGAGCGGCATGGTCGCCACGCACACGCCGCCCGCCTTCATCACCGCAAACCAGGCGGCGGCCATCATCGGGTTGTTCGGGCCGCGCAGCAGTACCCGGTTGCCCGGTTTCAAGCCCATCTCGCGCACCAGCACGTTGGCGAGGCGGTTGGCCTGCGTGAACAGCTGCGTATAGGTGCATTCGCCGTCGGGCGTGCGCAGCGCGACGCGGTGGCCATGGCCGCGCGTCACGGGCTTGTCGAGCAGCTCGGTGGCGCAGTTCAGGCGCCCCGGGTACTGCAGCTCGGGCAGCTCGAACAGCAGCTCCGGCCACTGCGCCCGCGGCGGCAGATTGTCGCGCGCGAAGGTATCGGCATGGGCGGTATAGCTCATGACTTGAGGAGCTCTTTCGCGATGATGATCTTCTGCACTTCCGTGGCCCCTTCGTAGATGCGCAGCGCGCGCACTTCGCGGTACAGCCGCTCTACCGGGTGGCCGCGCATCACGCCCAGGCCGCCGCAGATCTGCACCGCGTCGTCGACCACTTGCTGCGCCGCCTCGGTGGCGAACATCTTCGCCATGGCAGCTTCCCGCGTGACTTTTCGATCAGTCTTGTCTCTTGTCCATGCCGATCGATACGTGAGAAGCGCGCCGGCCTCGATGCTCGTCGCCATGTCGGCGAGCTTCGCCTGGGTCAGCTGGAAGTCCGCCAGCGCGTGACCGAACATCCTGCGCTCTTTTGCCCTGTGCTTGGCCTCATGCAAGGCTCTCCTCGCGAAGCCCAGAGCGGCTGCGGCCACCGTGGTCCTGAAAATATCGAGGTTGCGCATGGCGAGCTTGAAGCCCTGGCCCGGCTCGCCGAGCAGCGCGCCCTTGGCGCCTTTCAGCTCGAGGCTCGCCATCGGATGCGGCGCCACGATGTCGATGCGCTTGGAGGCATCGACCTCGCCGGCATCGACCACGAAGGCGCTGATGCCCTCCTCGGCCCTGGCGAACACGACGTAGAAGTCGGCGATGCCGCCGTTCGAGATCCAGGTCTTGGTGCCGTCGAGCACCCAGGCGCTCCCCTGCTTCCTGGCCGATGTGGTCATCGCCTGCACGTCCGATCCCGCGTCGGGCTCGGACAGCGCGAACGCCGCGATCGCGTCGCCGCTGGCAGCTTTTTTCAGATATTGGTTTTTCTGAGAAGAAGAACCTGCCAGCGCGATCGGGCCGCTGCCCAGGCCCTGCATCACGAAGGAGAAATCGGCCAGGCCGGCGTGATAGGCGAATACCTCGCGCAGCAGCGCGATCGAGCGCACGTCCGGTGTCTCGGTGACGCAGTGCTGCAGGTAGCCCGCGCAGCCCAGGTCCTGGACCAGGCGCCTGCAGATGGCGTCGGCGTCTTCGCCCTGCGCAAACCCGAGATTCTCCTTTGAGAAAACTTCCGCCTGCTGCGCCAAGGCGTTGTGGCGCGGCTCGAAGAACGGCCAGGCGTAATGCGCAAAGCGATCCATCAGTCGCCCTGGAAGGCGGGTTTCCGCTTGGCCGCGAAGGCCTCGTACGCGCGCCGGAAATCCTGGTTCTGCATGAGGATGGCCTGCGCCTGCGCTTCCATCTCGATCGCCTCGTCGAGGCCGGCGTTCCATTCCTGGTGCAGCATTTTTTTCGTCATGGCGTGCGCCGCGGTCGGCCCGGAGGCGAGCTCCTGCGCCGCCGCCAGCGCGGCTGGCAGCACCGGGTCGGCGAGGCGGTTGAAAAAGCCCCAGGCGAGGCCTTCGTCGGCGCTCATCGAGCGGCCGGTGTAGAGCAGCTCGGAGGCGCGGCCCTGGCCGATGATGCGCGGCAGCATCGCGCAGGCGCCCATGTCGCAGCCGGCCAGGCCGACGCGCACGAAGAGGAACGCGACCCTGGCGCCCGGCGCGGCATAGCGCAGGTCGCTCGCCATGGCAAGGATGGCGCCCGCGCCGGCGCATACGCCGTCGATCGCCGCGACCACCGGCTGCGGACAGTGGCGCATGGCCTTGACCAGATCGCCGGTCATGCGCGTGAATGCGAGCAGCTCGGGCATCGGCATCCGGGTGAGCGGGCCGATGATCTCGTGCACGTCGCCGCCGGAGCAGAAGTTGCCTCCGGCGCCGGTGATGAGGACGGTCTTGATTTCACCGTTCTTCTGGAGAGACAGGAACAGGTCCCTGAGCTCCGCATAGGACTCGAAGGTCAGCGGGTTCTTGCGCTCGGGGCGGTTCAGCGTGATCACTCCGACCTTGCCCGCCTTGTCGCCTTCCACGCGCCACAGGAAATGCTTGGGCTGCATCATGAGATCGCCTCCACGGCATGCTGCTTCACCTTGGCGAGCAGCCTGAGCAGCTCGTCCTGCTCCCTGCGGCTCATGCCCGCGAGCATCTCCACCACCCATTCCTCGTGAGCGCGCGCCATCTCCGCGAAGCTGCGCTCGCCGGCCTTGGTGAGGTGGATGCGGAATGCCCTGCGGTCGGCGGGCTCGTCCACGCGCTCGACCAGGCGCTCGCCCTCGAGCTGGTCGACGATGCCGGTGACATTGCCGCCGGTCACCATCAGCAGGCGCGACAGCTCGTTCATCTTGAGGCCCTCGGGATGGCGCTCGAGCTGCGCCATCAGGTCGAAGCGCGGCAGCGTGGTGGCGAACTGCCCGCGCAGGCGCGAGCGCACGCGGCGCTCGATCAGCTGGGTGCAGGTGAGCAGCCGCAGCCAGATGCGCAGCGCGCGGTGGTCGCCCGAGCGGGCGATGAACTCGCGGTCCAGGGGCGGTGACAAAGTGCCGTTCCTACAGGCCTCAATAGATGAAGCTTGAAGCATATGGTGGCCGCTTGTCAACCTGCGGGGATGGGGCCGCTAGGGGGTTTTCCTCAGGAAATCGAAGTCGCAGCCGTGCTCGGCTTGCAGCACGTGGTCCATGTACAGCTTGGCGTAGCCGCGCGCCGGCGGCGCGGCGGGGGGGCGCCACGTGGCTTTTCTTTTTTGGATTTCGTTCTCGGCAACCAGCAGGTCGATTCTGCGCTCCCGCACCGAGAGGCGGACCCTGTCGCCGTTCCTGACCAGCGCGAGCGGGCCGCCGACCGCGGCCTCGGGCGACACATGCAGCACGATGGTGCCGTAGGCCGTGCCGCTCATGCGCGCATCCGAAATGCGCACCATGTCCTTCACGCCCGCGCGGGCGAGCTTCGAGGGTATCGGCAGGTAACCCGACTCGGGCATGGCGTAGCCGGACTTGGGCCCGGAGTTCTGCAGTACCAGAAAATCCTCCGCGGTGACCTCGAGCTTCGGGTCGTCGATGCGCGCCGACAAGTCGTCGAGCGAGCTGAACACCACCGCGCGGCCCTCCTTCTCGAACAGCTTGGGATCTGCGGCGGAGCGCTTGAGGATGGCGCCGTTGGGCGCGAGCGAGCCGAACAAGGCGACCAGGCCGCCCTGCTTCGCCAGCGGCTCGGAGAACGGCCTGACCACCGCGCGGTCGACCCACGCCGGCTGCTGCTCCAGCACTTCCTTCAACGTAATGCCGGCTACCGTCATGCAGTCCAGATGCAGCAGCGGCTTGAGCTCGCGCATCACCGCGCCGACACCGCCCGCGGCGTAGAGATCGGACATGTAATGCTGGCCGGTGGGCTTGAGGTCCACCAGCACCGGGGTGGAATCCGATATTTCATTCAGTTTCCCAAGTGAGATATTGATTCCGGCGCGCCCGGCAATGGCAGTCAGGTGCACGATGGCATTGGTCGAGCCGCCGATCGCCAGCAGCACGCGCAGCGCGTTCTCGACTGATTCCTCCGTGATGATCTGGCTGGGACGCACCGGAGAAAGGGCGAGCTCGACTGCGCGCTTGCCGCTCGCCTCGGCGGCGCGCAGCCGGTCGGCGTGCACCGCCGGAATCGCGGCGCTGCCGGGAAGCGCCATGCCGAGCGCCTCGGCGATCGACGCCATGGTGGAGGCGGTGCCCATGACCGCGCAGGTGCCGGCGGTCGTGGCGAGGTTGCTCTCGATGGTCTCGATTTCATGAGCATCCACCTTCCCCGCGCGATGCAGCGCCCAATAGCGGCGGCAATCGGTGCAGGCGCCCAGACGCTCGCCGCGGAACGAGGTCGGCATCATCGGCCCGGCGAGCAGCTGCACCGCCGGCAGGTCGGCCGAGGCCGCGCCCATGAGCTGCGCCGGCACCGTCTTGTCGCAGCCGCCCAGCAGCACCACCGCGTCCATCGGCTGCGCGCGGATCATCTCCTCCACGTCGATCGACATCAGGT
>CAZJJC010000167.1:0-35135 GCA_964546195.1 uncultured Enterobacteriaceae bacterium
AGCGGCGCGGCGGCCGGCGCGCCGCGCCGCTTGAGGATGTGAACGCAAAGCGCTTCGCCCGCGGGCTGCAAAGACAGGCGCAACGCAGCGGGCGAAGCCGTGTGCGCGGCTTGCAGCGGACGGAACAGCGCCACCCACGCCTGCCCGGCCTCGGCTGCGACCGCGAGGCGGCGCAGCTCCTCGTAGCGCGCGCCGGCGAACCAGGCGAGCAGCGCATGGCAGCTCCCGGAGCGCAGCACCTGCTCGGCGGCCCACAGCGCATCGCGGCGCCCGGGCGCGCGCACTACGGCCAGATGGGCGAGGTCCAGGCCGGCCGCCGCGAGCGCCGGCGCATAGGGCAGATGCGGCGGCGCCAGCCAGACGATGCGCTTGCCTGCCCAGGAAAGCGCCGCGAGCGCCGGCAGCACGAGCTGCAGCTCGCCTATGCCTTCACGCTCGCCCAGGATCTCGCACAGGCCCCCGGCCGGCCAGCCGCCGCCGGGCAGCTCGCGGTCGAGCGCGGCAAACCCGCTCGGGACCGCCGGCAGCGTGCAGGCGAGCGCGCCGCCGCGCCACACCGGGTGCTGCTGCAGGATTTCTTCCAGGGCCGCCATGAACTGTATTTATATACAGTACCGGCGGGGCGCGGGTCAAGAGGTCTTCGGGATGAATAGAACGAACAGATTGGCGACCACGATGGTCCCGGCGAGGAAGTAGAACGTGGCGAGCAGCCCGTGGCTGTCGGCCACCATGCCGGCGAGCAGCGGTCCCGCGGCGGCGCCGAGGGCCTGCGCGCCGAACAGGATGCCGATGCTCGATCCGCCCATGTTCTTCGGCGTGCTCTCCAGCATCCAGGCCTGGATCACCGGCCGCAGCGCGTAGAGGAAAAAGCCGAGCACCGCGACCAGGGCCACGAAGAGGGGCGAGCCGCCGCTGAGCGCCATCGCCACCAGGACGAGCGCGGTGCTCGCCATGCTCGTGATGGCGATGTTCTTGCGCCCCATGCGGTCGGAAAGGTGGCCCGCGATCGGCGCGGCGGCGAAGCCGGCGGCCTGCAGCGCGAACAGGCACGCCCCGACCGAGAAGGGCGAATAGCCCATGTCGTGCGCGAGGTACACCGGCAGGAAGGTGAGCAGCGCCGTCTGCGTCATGGAGCGGAACGTCGAGCCGGCCGACAGCAGGATGAGCGAGCGGCTCCTGAAGAGATCGCGCAATCCTGCCAGGTATTGCGCCAGGGACTGCGACTCGGCCTTGCGGCTGCCGAGCTTCAGCGTGCCCAGGAATGCGAACATCAGCAGCGCGACCGCGAGGCCCGGCAGCACGTTCATCACCACCACTTCGCGCCAGCTGAACACCGCGAGCGCCGCGCCGACCACCAGCGGGGCGAGCGCGTCGCCCACGTTGCCGCCCATGCCGTGCAGCGAGAGCACCAGGCCCTTGCGCTCGGGATAGCGCCGGCCGAGCGTGGGGATGGCGGTGGGATGCCACAGGCTGTTGCCGAACCCCACCAGCGCCACGCACACGAGCAGCATGAGGTAGCCCTGGCTGAAGCCGATGAGCAGATAGGGAAATCCGACCCAGAAGAGCGACACCGCCATGAGCAAGCCCTTGCGGCCGATGGTGTCGACGAGCATGCCGCCCGGCACGTTGGCCACCGCGGCGGCGATGTACTGGCAGGTGATGACCAGGCCGATCTGGCTGTAGGTCAGGCCGAGCTCGGCGCCGATGAGCGGCAGCAGCAGGTAGAAGGTCGCGGGATACCAGTGCGTCAGGCTGTGGCCGATGGTGATCAGCCACAGCTCGCGCCATGCGCCGGCCTTCGAAGCGGGCAGTACCGCGCTCATGCCGTGGCCATGGCTATTGCTCGGCCTCGCGCACCTTGTAGCCCTCGGCGCCCGGCGCGGGCTGCGTGGGGCGCGGCTCCACCAGCTGCTGGAACAGCATGTTCATGAACATGTACATGGGCTTGGTCTTGAGCACGAGCGCGCGCGCCGGCTGGTCGGGGCTGGCGTTGAAGTGCTGGTGCACGCAGTTGTTGTGCACGATGGCGATGTCGCCCGCCTTCCAGTCGTAGCGCACGCCGTCGTGGATCTCGTAGCCCGTGCCGTCGAGGATGTAGAACGCCGCCTCGTTGACGTGGCCGTGCTTCTGCGATTTGCCGCCCGGGGCGTATTCCTCGACATGCAGGTGGAACAGCTGCGAGATGCCGTCCTTGGGCTCGACGTAGTGCCGGCTGTAGGTCTGGGGGCCGTCGATGAAGCGGATCTCGCTGCCTTTGCGCACGCGCGGCATGGCGCGCAGGCGCGCGAGCTCCTCCTTCAGGCTGTACTGGCCCTGGATGGCGCGCACGAAGACGCGGTCCTTCTTGCTGTGGTAGTGCGACTCGGTACCCATCACGCCTCCTTCACCATAGTCGTTCGCCGCGCTCGAGCTTCGCCAGCATCTCCTGCTGGAAGGCCGGCGGCCCGAAGCCGAAGCGCTCGCCCTGCCGCTCGTAGAAGAACGGCGCGCCGGTGCGGCTCGCGAGCTCGCGCATCCAGGCGAGCAGCCCCTCGTCCGGGTCGCGCGGCGCCGAGCACAGGATGTAGGCCGGGCGCTCGCGCCATCGTACCGGCACGATCATCACGCCGAGCCGGTCCGGGCGGAACGTCTCGGGGAACGGGCTGTCTTTGCGCAGCCAGCCGCAGACGAAATTGCGGCAGGGCTCGAGCGGCCTGCGCTCGTAGATCGTGCAGCAGCCTTCGCCGCGGAAGTGGCACGGCACGCCGGGCTTCATCTCGTGGCCCTCGATGGTGCCGACGACCCAGCCGTCGCAGCACGCGGTGCAGGTGCCGCATTGCCGCTCGGCGGAACGGACCGGAATGACGGCGCCATGGCATTTCTTGAATTTCGCGCCGCTGCCGCAGGGACAAAGATCGTTCCGTCCGACTCGCATTTGCCTGCGTTCAGTATACTCGTACCGCGTGGCCATCTACTTCGTCGTGCTGCTGGCGGTGCTCAATTCGATCAGCCAGCGCGGCAGCAAGGTGGCGGTTTCCCTCTATGCCCTGGAGCTGGGCGCCGGCGCGCTGGCGGTGGGCGTGCTGGCGGCCCTGTTCGCCATCTTTCCGCTGCTCCTCGCGGTGCACGCGGGAAAAATCTCCGACCGCGTCGGCGTGCGCACCCCGATGATGTGCGGCGCCGCCACCATGGCGCTCGCGCTTTCGATCCCGGTGCTGGTGCCGGGGTTGCCGGCGCTCTTCCTGTGCCCGGCGCTGATCGGCCTGGGCCATATCTTCTTCCACGTCTCGGTGCACAACCTGGTCGGCTCCTTCGGCGCCGAGGCCGAGCGCACGCGCAACTTCGCCACCTTCTCGCTCGGCAGCTCGGTCGCCGCGTTCATCGGCCCGTCGCTCGCCGGCTTCGGCATCGAGCTCGCGGGCTACCGCGCGGCGCTTGCCACGCTCGCCGTCATCGCGTTGCTGCCGGCGCTGGCGATATTTTTCTCCAAGGGCCTGGTGGCGGCCAAGGTCCACCCCGAGAAGGACGAGCGGGCAAAGAGCGCGTTCGATCTGCTCGCCATTCCTGCGCTGCGCCGCACGCTCATCCTGAGCGGCGTGGCGCTGACCGGCATCGAGCTGTTCTCCTTCTATCTGCCGATCTACGGCCGCTCCATCGGCCTTTCGCCCTCGGCCATCGGCATGATCCTGTCGAGCTACGCAGTGGCCGGGTTCATCGTGCGCGCCGTGATGCATCGCCTCGCGCGGCGCTTCACCGAGGTCGGCGTGCTGACCGGATCGCTGTTCGTGGCCGCGCTGGCGTACGCGGCGCTGCCGGCGCTTTCGCACGGCCTGCTGCTCGCCGTGGCCGCGTTCTCGCTCGGCCTTGCGCTCGGCTCGGCGCAGCCGCTGACCATCATCCTGACGTACAACCATGCGCCCAAGGGACGCTCGGGCGAGGCGCTCGGCATGCGCATCATGGCGAACAAGGTGACGCAGATCGGCGTGCCGCTCGCCTTCGGCGGCCTCGGCGCGGCGCTGGGCGCGGCGCCGGTGTTCCTCGCCACCGGCGCGTTCCTGCTCGCGGCGGGCCTGCTTTCGCTCCAGTCGCCAAAAGATTAAACTGTCCATATGCCAGAACCTCGTTCATGAGAGAGGAACACAACGCGCTTCTCACCCGCACCGGCCCCGGCACGCCGATGGGGGAGCTCTTCCGGCGCTACTGGCTGCCCGCGCTGCTCGCCGCCGAGCTGCCCGA
The DNA here is from genome assembly GCA_964546195.1 of uncultured Enterobacteriaceae bacterium. Lineage (GTDB taxonomy): Bacteria > Pseudomonadota > Gammaproteobacteria > Burkholderiales > SG8-39 > SCGC-AG-212-J23. Next base: position 4,216 of record CAZJJC010000167.1, read on the forward strand.
GGCCGATTGCGCGCCGGTGCGCGTGAAGCTCCTGTCCGAAAGGCTGATCGCGTGGCGCGATAGCGAGAACCGGCTCGGCCTGATGGATGAATTCTGCGCGCATCGCGGCGTCTCGCTCTGGTTCGGGCGCAACGAGGAGAACGGGCTGCGCTGCGCCTACCACGGCTGGAAGTACGACGTCACCGGCCAGTGCGTCGAGATCCCCTCCGAGCCGGACAATCCGAAGCTGTGCCAGCGCATGAAGTTGAAGTCCTACCCGCTGGTGGAGCGCGGCGGCGTGCTGTGGACCTACATGGGCCCGAAGGAGCTCCAGCCGCCCCTGCCCGAGCACGAATGGGCCATGGTGCCCGAGAGCCACCGCTACATCTCCAAGCGCTGGCAGGAATGCAACTACCTGCAGGCCATGGAGGGCGGCATCGACTCCAGCCACGTCTCGTTCCTGCACCGCCACACCATGAAGGTCGACCCGCTCTTCAGGGGAGCGAAGGGCAACGAGTACAACCTGAGGGACCTGCGGCCGCACTTCGAGGTGGTGGAGTCCCCCGGGGGCCTGTACATCGGCGCGCGGCGCAACGCCGACGAGGGCAAGTACTACTGGCGCATCACCCAGTGGGTGATGCCGAGCTTCACGCTCATCCCGCCGCGCGGCGACCATCCGATCGGCGGCCACTCGTGGGTGCCGATCGACGACGGGAATTGCTGGGCCTGGAGCACCAACCACCACGCCATGCGCCCGCTCAAGGACGAGGAGCTGGCAGCCCTCGAGGCGGGCAAAGGCATCCACGTGCCGCTCATCCCGGGCACCTACCGCCCGGTCGCGAACAAGGACAACGACTACCTGATGGACCGCGCGGCGCAGAAGGACGGGCGCAGCTTCTCCGGCGTGGAGGGCTTCGCCATGCAGGACGCCTCGGTGCAGGAAAGCATGGGCCCGGTCCAGGACCGCACGAAGGAGAACCTGGTGCCGACCGACCAGGGCATCATCATGGCGCGCCGGCGCCTCATCGCCGCGGCGCAGGGGCTCGCCAAGGGCGCACGCCCGCCGGGGGTCGAGGCGCAGCACCAGCGCGTGCGCTCGGTGTCGATCATCCTGCCGAAGGACGTGCCGTTCAGCGAAGCGGCGGAAGACGCGCTCACGCCGCAGCCGGGCTCAGCGCACGCCACCGTCTAAATGGCTAAATGGTGACAGTCACCATTAATTTGGTGACGGTCATCTCGCCACGGCGTCAACCGGACTGCAGCCCTCGCCGTTTCGCGGATATGCCGCGAATGGCCCGCTTGATCGTTCCCGATGTCCCTGTCCATATCGTCCAGCGGGGCCACGATCGCGCGGACTGCTTTCTGGAGGAAGCCGACTACCGCGCTTACCTGGACGGCTTGCGCACGTATGCCACGCGGTTTGATTGCACGGTGCACGCATATTGCCTGATGACCAACCACGTGCACCTGCTCCTTACGCCGGGCGAGCCTACCGGTTGCGCGCAACTGATGAAGCACGTCGCACAGCGCTACTCGAAGCGCCTGAACGCAAAACAAGGACGAAGTGGGACGCTCTGGGAGGGTCGGTTTTACTCCGGGCTGGTGACGACCGAGCGCTATGCGCTCGCTTGCTATCGGTACATAGACCTGAACCCAGTGCGCGCGGGCTTGGTAAAGCATCCCGCGGACTATCGATGGTCAAGCTATCGGGCGAACACCCATAGCCGGTTGGATGACTTGGTGAGCCCTCATCCTGCATATATTGCGCTCGGCGAGAACCCTCTGGGGCGAGCAGCAAGCTACGCAGCCATATGCGGCACGTCGTTGGAGCAGGAGGTCGTTCAGGAGATCCGCAAGGCAACCCGCGGCGGCTATTCCATGGGTGCGCCACGCCGACCACGCGGCCGGCCGGGAAAAATGGTGACTGTCACCATTTAGGGTTAAGCGGCTTTTTGCGGCAGCTCGGCCTGCTCGGCCGAGTAGGCTTTCTCCATGTTCGACTGCAGGCCGTGCTTGGCCAGCGCTTCTGAAAACCACTTCTTGATCTCGGGCCGCTCGTCGGCGTAGTCGATCTGGTCGCCGCCGAGGCGCCGGCTGATCCAGGCCTTGGGCACGCCCTGCGCATTGCGGATGGCGACGCCTTCGGCCTTGAAGGCGAGGTAGCGCGCGGGCGTGGTGCCGGTGTTGAAGTGCTGGTGGAACCACAGGTTGGGCGGCACGATCATGGCGCCCTCGCGCCAGTGGTAGCGCTTGGGCTCCTCGCCTTCGGGCCACATGAGCGAGAAGCCTTCGCCGGAGAGCACGATGACGTGCGCGCCCGGGCCGTGCGCGTGCGCCTTCTTGTAGGTGCCGACCGGGAACTGCGAGATGTGGCTGTTCATCGAGCCCTTGGCCATGCTGAAGCGCGTATGGCCGCCGCCCGCGCCGCGCTCCTTCGCGGCGAACAGGGGCAGGTTGACCGCGTCGGCGACGAAATTCGTGTCGAGCAGCAGCCCCTTCTGCTCGCCCTTGTTGGCGAAGTATTCGGGCTCGCCGTCGAAGCGCTCCTTGAAGTCGTACTTCGTGTTGAACACGAACTCGAGATCGCCGAAGGCGTTGAGGATCACCGGCGCGTTGGTCACCGCGACGTAGCGCGCGGCGTCCTTGCCCGAGCCGTTGAAGTGCTGGTGCCAGGCGTTGAGCGGAATGGCGAAGATGGCCCCGGCTTTCCACTCGAAGCTGATGCGCTTGCCGGCGTCGTTCCACACCGCGGTGGAGCCGCGGCCGTCGAGCACGTAGATCATCTCCTCGTACAGCTGGCGCTGCGGCGCGAGGCTCTTGCCCGCCGGGATCTCGCACACGTAGCAGTCGTTCGAGGTGCGCGAGGCGTCGTGGTTCAGGAATACTCCCTTGCCCCCGCGGCGCGGCCAGGGCTTGAGCTCGACCGCGTGCAGGTCGGACACGTAGAACGAGCTCACGATGTCGAGCCCCTCGCCGCGCACCCAGCGCGTGTAGGGCGTCTCCTTCTCGCTGGCGAACTTCCTCGCGAACTCTTCGGATACCTGGGTCAAACCGTGGCCTTCTCTTTTCTCTTCAGGAATTGCTCCACGAGCTCCGGGGTCACCTGCGTATCGGGCACGTACTCCGGCGCGTTCTCGAGCTGCTCCACGTCGTTCAGCCCGCAGGCCTTGTAGATGCGGTTGATCACCGAGATGAGGCGCACCGGCCGCTCCGGGTCGGCGTTGAAGTGCTGCTGGATGGTGTTGGGCGGAATGTAGATCACGTCGCCCGCCTCCCAGTCGTAGCGCTTCAGCTCGTCCTGCGGCTTCCAGTGATAGGTATCGGTGATCTCGACGTCGCAGTCCTGGTGCAGGTCGTAGCCCCGCCCTTCGAGCACGTACAGGCACTCCTCGGCGAGCTGGCGGTGCTTGCCCGAGCGGCTGCCCGGCGGAATGATCAGCATGTAGGCGTCGACCGTCTCCATGCGGGTATTCATCGCTTCGTTGAGCAGGTGCTTGAGCAGGCCCTGGGGCGAGAGCTCCCAGGGCATGTCCTCGGGGCGCACGATCTTCTTGCGCTTCGCGTTGCGCGAGGGCGCGGTCGAGGCGTCGTCGAGCAGCGCCTGATAAAGCTTCTGGTTGTTGCGGCCCTTGCGCCAGGCCTTCGACTCGTCCCAGGCCATATTCGGTCCTATCCGTCGTGGTTGTAATCGGTCTCGTGATGCCGCGGCACGAAGCCCACGCCGGCCGGCGTGGCGGGCTCGGTGGGCCGCGGGATCACGGACTTCTGGAACAGCATGTTCATGAACATGATGAGCGGCTTGGGCTTCATGACGAGGGCGCGCGCCGGCTTGTCGGGGCTGGCGTTGAAGTGCTGGTGCACGCAGTTCATGTGCACCACCGCCACGTCGCCCGCCTTCCAGTCGTAGCGCACCCCGTCGTGCACCTCGTAGCCCGTGCCGTCCAGGATATAGAAGGCCGCCTCGTTGACATGGCCGTGCTTCTGCGTGCGGCCGCCGGGAGCGTACTCCTCGAGGTGCAGGTGCAGCGTCTGCGTCAGGCCGTCCACCGGCTCGACGAAATGCTTGCTGAACGACTGCGGCCCGTCGTTGAAGGTCAGGTCTTTGCCCTTGATCACCCGGGGCATGGCGCGCAGGCGCGCGAGCTCGTCCTTGAGGCTGTACTGCCCCTGGATGCCGCGGACGAACACCCGGTCCTTCTTGCTGCTGTAGTGCGATTCCTTGCCCATCGCCGGCACTTTACACCCTCGGCACCCCGCCTTGAAGAACGGGGTTCCGCATCGCAGAACACAAAAGAAAACGGGCGCCGCAGCGCCCGTTTCGTTGACCTTCGGAGAGCTAGAAGGAGTGGCTTACGCCGAGGGAGAACGTCGTCGTGTCCGCGCCGCGGTTTGGGTCGAAGTTCGCCGTATTGCTGAAATGCGCCGAATCACCGTTCGTGAGCTTGGTGCCAAGCACATAGATCAACGTCCGCTTGGACAGCGAATACGCAACCCCCGCGGCGATCATGCTGCCCTCCAGGCCGTCTGTATCACAGTCTGCGCCGCCGACGATGCTGCATTCGCCTTCCTCGCCCCTCGTATACGTAAGCTCCGTGCGCCACGGCCCGCCCCAGCGCGCTTCCCAGCCGAGCGCCCAGGTGCGCTTCTTGTACGACTCGAAGTCGCCGGCGACGCCGCCGCTTTCTTTCCACTCCATCTGGGCGATGTCGCCCGTAATCTTGTGCTGAGGAGTTATCGCGTATCCGACGCTCAGCCGCGTGGCCTGGTCCTTGGAGCTGGTGGCCGACGTGCCTACCGCGGTGACGCTGGCCGAGGCATCGAACCAGTCGTTGTGGCGCTCGTGCTGGACCGAGGCGTAGAGCGGGCCGGCCTCGTACTTGACGCCGAAGGACCAGAGGTTCGTGTTCAGGCCGTCCCTGCCCGGGTTGCCTTTCGCCTCGTCGGGGGCGTACTGGATCCCGGCCTGGAAGCCGCCGAATTCCGGCGTCTCGTATTGGATGGTGCTCGCCGAGCGGATATGGAAGCCGGTGTCACCGGATTCCGTCCCATCCTCGAGGCCCAAGCCATGGTTCGGCAGGATGGCGCTCGAAGCGACGACGTTGCCGCTCGAGACGCCGAAGAAGCTGCCCACGGCGGCCCCGTACGACTTGAAAATGGTGTCCATCTGACCGAGCTTCACGGTACCGAAGCCGCCGCGCAGGCCGAGGAAGCTGTTGCGCCCGCCCGCCCAGGGGTTATTGGACCCAGTGTCGAACCTCACCCGCGTTTCGATCTGCCAGATCGCCGACAATCCGCCGCCCAGCTGCTCCCGGCCGCGGAAGCCGATGCGCGAGTTTTGCGTGTCAATGGAGTTGCGTCCGTCGTGATCGCCGTCTACATTTCCGTCACCCGCGACCAGCGTCGCGGTGACGTCGCCCGGCTCGCTCGCGCCGGAGGCCTTTTGCCAGCTGAACTGCGGATAGAGCCTGCCGTAGATCTCGACGCTGCTCGTCTGCGCCAGTGCGGGCCCCGCGAACAACGTCCCGATGGCCAAGGCGACTGCGGTTTTCTTGTTCATCCCCTACCCCTCCGTTTTGGGCGTTTCTTTTATACGGAACAATGATTTCGCAACGCAACCCTAGCGGCGCACGCTACAAGCCCCCACCAGCCACTGTCAACAATTCCCGCCGGGACTGTATCGCCCGTACAACACTTATCTGCCGTACTGGTCGAGTTTGAAGCGGCGCGGCTTCAGGGCCCGGCAGATCTCGCGGTTGAGGCCGGCCTGGGGCAAGGCCAGGCCGCAGTCGGCGGCCATCTCGGCGACGATGGCCATGTCGTCCTCGGCCCAGGCCATGGTCTGGGTCCCCCACTTTTCCAGGGCGGCATTGGCCGCACTGGACATGCCGAGGGCCTGGCGGAGGGTTTCCAGGTCCACGCCGTAGCGCCTGGCGAGCGCGAGGCCCTCGTGATCGGCCACCAGGCAGGCCCACATGATGAGGTTGTTCACCGCCTTCGCCACCTGCGCGGAGCCGACCGGCCCCGAATGCACCACGTCGGCCGAGTACGCCTGCAGCACCGGGGTGATGCGCTTCACCGTTTCCGCGGAACCGCCGACGAACGAGAGCAGCGTGCCCTTGTCGGCGGCGTCCCCGCCGCGGCATACCGTCGAGTCGATGACTTCGATGCGGCTCGCCTTCGCCAGCGCCTGCACGGTGCGCGGATGGATGGTGCTCAGGATCGCGCAGACGGCGCCTTTCTTCGCGTCGGCCAGGTCCTTCTCCAGGAGCGCGCGCACTTCGCGATCGAAGCCCACGCACACGAGAATGAAATCCGACTCGCGCCCGAGCGCCGCTGCGTCCGCCATCCAGCTTGCGCCTCGCTCCTCTACGGAATTCTTCTTCGAGGACTCAAGGTCAAAAGCAAGCGTGCGGAAGCCCTTGCGCGCGAGATGGCCGATGATGGGCAGGCCCATGCGGCCTGCACCCACGACGCCTACGGTGTCGTTCATCGTTTTTGGGTAATGGTGTCGACAAGCGCAGGCTGGCCGGCCTTTACTTTCGCGATGGCGCGCTTCAGCGCAGCGGCCACCTCGCCGGGCTTGTCGATCGGGCCCTCGGCGTACCAGCCCATGGACTTCGCCAGCCCCGCGAAATCCGGCGCCGGGTCGTCCATGTCCATGCCGATATGCGCCCGCTCGACGGGCGTGCCGCGCAGCCTGGCCATGCGGATCTGGTGCTCCCAGTCGTTGTAATAGGCGCGGTTGTTGTACATGACCACCAGCAGCGGGATGCGGTGCTTCGCCGCCACCCACAGCGCCCCCGCGTCGAACATGAGGTCGCCGTCGGGCTGCAGATCGATCACCAGGCGCCCGGCGTCGCGGTGCGCGAGCGCCACCCCGAGCGAAATGCCGATCTGGGTGGCGGTGCCGAGCGACTTGCCGGGATGCCGGTAAGGCCGCTCGAAATCCCAGATCTTGCGCGCCCATTCGTCCAGCGTGCCCGCGGTGAGCACCCAGTCCTCGCCCTTGATCGCCTGCCATACCTCGGTGGCGAGCCGCGGCAGGGTGATCGGGCTCGCCTCCCAGTCCTCTTTCGCTTCAGCCTCCCAGTGCGCATGGGCCGATTTCCGCAACGCTTCGATGGCCCTGTGTCGCTTTTCGTCTTTCGAAACCTTGCCCTTGAGAAGCGCGGTGAGCGCGGGAATCGCAAGGGTCGTGTCGGCCATGACGCGCAAGTCGGCATGCGCGAGGCGCTGGTAGTCCATCGCCCAGCTCGAGATCTCGAGGTCGCCGAAGCCGATGTCGAGCCACTTGCAGCCGGCCGGGACGATCGAGGTGACTTCGCGCGTGGTGCTGACGAGCTCGGTGGTGGCGCGCTCCCAGTCGCGGGTATCGAGGCACAGCACGAGGTCGGAGTCGCGGAAGACCTCCTTCACCATGCTGAGATTGAGCGGGTGGCGGCTGGGAAAGTTGAGCCGGCTGCCCACGTCGTAGACCGGCGCGCCGAGGGTCTCGGCGAGCTCGACCAGGCCGTGGAAGCCTTCCGGGTCGCGCCCGACGAACTCGGCGAGGATCACCGGCCGCTTTGCATCAAGGAGAAGGTGTGCAACTTCGTTCAAAGCGCTCGGGTCAGGCGCGAGGCGCGAGGGCAGCTTGGCCGCGGCCTTGGGCGGAAGGGGAACCTCCTCCTCGAGGGGCTGCTCCTGCAGCCAGGCGTCGTAACACATGTAGATCGGGCCGCGCGGCTCGGTCATCATCACCGCGTAGGCGCGCGCAAAGGACTCCGGCACGCCGCCGATGACGGTGGGCTGGTAGTCCCACTTGGTGTAGGCGCGCACCGCCTCGCCCTGCACCAGCGCGGTATGGATCCAGTCGATGCGCGGGCGGCGCTTGGTTTCGTCCATGGGGCCGGTCGCGCCGATGATGAACACCGGCGCGCGGTCGGCATAGGCGTAGTACACGGCCATGTTGGCGTGCAGCAGGCCGACGAGGTTGTGCAGGATCGCCACCATCGGCCTGCCGCTCGCCTTGGCGTAGCCGTGCGCGATCTGCACCGCGGTTTCCTCGTGCTGGCACAGCATCATGGTGGGCCGGTTGCCGCCGTAATTGACGAGCGAGTCGTGCAGGCCGCGGTAGCTCGCGCCCGGATTGAGCGCCGCGTGCGGCAGCTCGTAGGCGTGCAGCAGGTCGACGATCACGTCGGAGGCCCAGCGCTTTGGCACTGCTCCTCCTTCAATGCTCACGGGGGTCCTGGCTGAAGACCAGCGACTTGATGGTCACCGGCACGGTGCGCGAGGGCATGCGGATGCGTCCGAGGTCGATGTAGTCGAAATCGCGCAGCGCGATGCCGTCGATGACCAGCAGCTCGGAGGCGATCGCCCAGTCCTCCTTGAGGATGCCGCCCAGCGTCTGCGCGACGTCGCCGTCGAGGATGAGGTAGATCGGCCGTGCTTTACTAATGGTGTTCTTCAAGGAAAGGGTGATTGCGCGCGCGAAGGCGGAAAGACGCTCATAGGAAGGCGCGCCGCGCCAGCGCAGCGCGAGCGCCACCTCGGCCTCGCCCTCGTTCAGGTCGAAGGCCGTGAAATGCGCGCCGATCGCGCGCGCGAGCCGCTCGGGGTCGATCGCGCCGTCGAGCGCGATCTGCGGCTGGAGCACCTGCAGGTTCTTGCGCGGCAGGAGCTCCCCGGGCTGCGACACGTACACCGTGTTGCCCGAAAGCTGCACGCTGTATTCCGAAGCGCCGAAGGCGGTGGCGCGGATGCATTCTCCGGCGGGCAGCAGGGGCCAGGGCAGGCGGCCGGCGTCGATGCGCCGGCGCAATGCCAGGCCGAGCCCGCGCCCGAGGTCGCCGAAATCTCGGCTCTCGCGGCCATAGACGTATTCGCCGACGCCGCCGGAAAACATCACTCCGCCGATGCCCTCGAGCGCGCCGAGCGCTTCGGTGAGGTAGAGCTCGCGGTGCCGGCCGTCGAGCACGGCGTCGCACAGCGCCTCGGCCATCCAGTCGGCGAGCGTGTCCAGTTCTTTCTCAAGTATTTTCGAACCTACTGCCCATTCGAAGCCGGCCATGCGCGCAAGCCGCGCGCCCGCGGGATCGAGCCGCGTGATCGCGCCCTGCTCGTCCACCACCACCAGCCGCCCGCCGATATGCACCGCGGCGGTTCGCGCCACCGTGCCGTGCTCGATCAGCGCGAGCTTGGTCGTGCCGCCGCCGATGTCGATGTTGAGCACGTGGCAATCGCGCTCGTGCGACGCCTTGGCCGCCCCCGAGCCGTAGGCCGCGAGCATGGCTTCCATGTGGTGCCCCGCGGCGGCGCACACGAACTCGCCGCCGATCTCCGCCAGCAGCTCGCCGATCGCCTGGGCGTTCTCGCGCCTCAGGGCCTCGCCGGTGAGGATCACCGAGCCGGTGTCGATGCCGTCCGGATGCAGGCCGGCGCCGGCGTACGCTTCATCGATGATCCTGCCGATTTCCTGCTCGTCGATGCGCGCCTCGTCGAGGTAGGGCGTGAGGGCGACCGGCGACTGGTAGAGCGTTTCGCGCCCGACGACGAAATAGCGGCTCGACAGGTCCTCGCTCATGCGCCGCAGGTGCAGCCGCGAAAAGATCACCTGCGTGCCCGCCGAGCCGATGTCGATGCCCACGCTGGTCAGCGTGATGTTGTCATGCACCCAGAGGGCGTTTTCCTCGAGCGGGCCGGCAGGCAGGTCGTGATCGTGGTCGTGGTCGTGATCCGAGCCTTCGTCATGGCTGTGATCATGGTCGCCTCCGTAAAGGTGGTCCTCCAGCCTGTGCTTCTTCTCACCCATTGGAGCGCGCGCGGGTGGGCAGGTAGCCGAGCCGGCCCGAGACCGCGTGAGCGGTGGCGATCACCGTCGGCACGCAGGTCTGCATCACTTTCTTGTTCATGCGCTGCACCGGCGCCGCCACGCCGACCGCGGCGATCACTGCGCCGTTGTGGTTGCGCACCGGCGCGGCGATGGCGCGCAGGCCGCTTTCGCTTTCCTCGTCGTCGATGGCGTGCTCGCGCGAGCGCACCTCCGTCAGCATGGCGAGCACGGCTTCGCGCCGGACCAAGGTCTTCGGCGTGTAGGCGGTCAAGCCGTTCTCGAGCACCCGGTTGACGAAATCCTCGGGCTGGTAGGCGAGCAGCACCTTGCCGACCGCGGTGCAGTGCAGCGGCGCCCGCCCGCCCACCGCGGCCGCCATGCGGATGGCGCGCGGGCTTTCCATCTCGTACACGTACAGCACGCTCAGGTGATCGACCACGCCCATCTGCACCGTCTCGCCGGTCTTCTCGAGCAGCTCGCGCAGCTTCGGCCGGCCCTCGTTCGCCACGTCCATGCGCCGGCGCACCAGCGCGCCGAGCTCGAACAGCGCCATGCCGAGGCGGTATTTGCCGTTATCGCCGTTCTGCTCCAGGAAACCCGCCGCCGAGAGCGTTGCCGCCAGGCGGTGCACGGTGCTCTTCGCAAGGTGCAGGCGGCCGGCGAGCGTGGTGATGCCCAGCTCGTCCTCCGCGCCGGAGAAGGAGTTGAGCAGGCGGATGGAATTGGCGACCGAGGAAAGCCGCGCCTTGGCGGCGCTGGGTTGTTCCATATGGAGAATCCTCATCCCGATATACGGAACACGATGCTAGCCTGCGGGCGCAGCTTTCGCCAGCCGCGCTTTCGCCAGCCGATCTGCGAGCAGGTAGGCGGAAAGCACCATCACGAGCGTAAGCACGCTCACGCCGGGTGCGACGGCGTACCGGGCGATGCCCGCCGCGGCAAGCGCGAGACACAGAAAGGCGATGGCCATGCTCATGACGGGCGAGGCGCGCGCGGCCCTGGCATCGGCGCCGGCGATCATCTTCGCCACCCACCAGCCGTTCAGCGCGTCGGTGGCGACCATGCCCAGCGTGAACACCAGCCCCAGGCCCAGCGCGAACACCCAGCCGGCCATGCTGGCGCCGGTGAGCGAGAACACCAGCGCATGGCTGATCGTGTCGAAGGACAGCGCAAACGCGGCGCCCACGCAGGCGATCAGCACCGGATGGCTCGCCTGCCCCAGCCGCTCGGCGAACCAGCGCCCGCGCAGCCCCACCGGGGCGACCGGCTCGCCCGAGCGGGCGCGCAACACCATCAGCAGGTTGGCGATGCCGAGGGTCAGCAGCACGCTGATCGAGATCCAGGCGCCGAGCCCCTCCAGCCAGGCGGGCGCTTGCCAGTCGGCCGCGAGGACTGCCACCGCCAGCCCCACCAGCGTCACCACCACGCCGTGGCCGAGCGAAAAAAACAGGCCCGACCAGCGCGAGCGGCTGGAGCGCGTCAGTCCGTCGATGGCGACCAGATGATCCGGATCGAATCCGTGCCTCAGGCCCAGCAGAAAAACCAGCGCGGCTAGGCCGAAGGCATCGGCCGGCACAGTGCTCATCGTGGTTCGTTCGTGGTTGCGTTGACCGGGTCGTTATTCTATGGTGAAGTGCCCTGGACGGAACACGGTTCCGCATATGGAAACGCGAGTGAGCACCAAAACCACCACCGCCGTCACCCACTACCATATCCAGAAGAAGCGCCGCGCCGAATTCATCGAGGACTGGCGCAGGAACCGGCGCACGGTGATCCGCAAGGAGGATGTCGCGCTGCAGCCGACGGCGCGCGGCATGCGCACCGGCGTCTACATGGGCTGGGACGGCGGCTCCCCCACGCGCTGCCTGGACGCGCTGGTGCACGAGATCGACGCCGGCGCGAGCACCACCATCCACCGCCATTCCTGGGACGCGCAGCTGTTCATCGTCGAAGGCGCGGGCTGGACCGAGATCGACGGGGTGCGCTACCCGTGGAAGCCCTGGGACGCGATCCATATCCCGGCGTGGAGCTGGCACCGCCACGGCAACGAGGGCAGGAAGACCGCGCGCTTCATGAGCTACTCCTCCGAGCCCATGCTCTGGACGCTGGGCATGGGCGTGCTGGAGGACCGCGGCCACGAGGACGTGCGCAACCTGCCGCCCAGGCCGGCGTTCAGCGAAGGCGCGGCGGGAGACGATCCGTACGCGAGAAGACTTAGAAGACTGGCACAGGAAACGAAAAAGCGGCGCGGCGGGCGCATCCACACGCCCTACGACGAGCAGGACCTGCTCGCCACGCCGCGCGGCACGCGCACCAAGTTCCTCGTCGATCGCGCCATCGGCAGCGAGGCCTCGGGCATCACGCAGGTGATGATCCAGTTCGCCCCGGGCAAGACGCAGTCGCTGCACCGCCATCCGGGGGAGGCGTGGCTCTACGTGGTCGAAGGCCGCGGGCACAGCTTCCTCGGCACCGCGCCCGACCAGGGCGAGCATCACCGCTGGAAGAAGGGCGACCTCATCGTCGTGGACCACTTCCTGTGGCACCAGCACTTCAACGACGATCCGCACGGCGAGGCGCGCCTGGTGCGCGTGCACATGTTCGACTCCATCCTCGAGACCATGCGCGCGCTCACCGATCCGCTGGTGCTGTTCGAGGAGGCCGAGGACACGCTGCTCAGCATGCAGGAAGTGTCGAAGATCGACTGGCCGGACGACCGGCGCCCCGAGGACTGATGCCGCTGCCCGCCCCCGCGCTGCCGCCCGGCGTGCTTTCGCTGCACGTGCTTCCGGCCGAGCACCACGACAGGGACTGGGACGCGATCATCGTGCCGCGCAACGTCAAGGAGCGGCTGCTGTCGCAGGCCCTCCTTACGCTCAAGCACGGCCGCAAGCTCGCGCAGCTCGCCGGCCTGCCGCACGGCCTCATCGTGCTCGCCGGCCCGCCGGGAACCGGCAAGACCACGCTCGCGCGCGGCCTGGCGCAGGTCGCCGCCCTGGCGCTCGCGCGCGAAGGCGCCACCACGCTGGTCGAGATCAACCCGCACGCCTTTCCGAGCGACATGCTGGGCGAGAGCCAGCGCAACATCATGCGCCTCATGCAGGACACGATTCCCGAGCTCGCGGCGCGCCGGCCCTTCACCGTGGTGCTGATCGACGAAGTCGAGAGCTTCGCCGTGCGCCGCACCACGGCCTCGTTCGAGACCAACCCGGTCGACGTGCACCGCGCCACCGACGCGGTCATGCTGGGCGTCGACGAGATCGCGCGGCGCCTGCCTTCGGTGCTGTTCGTGAGCACCACCAACTTCATCGAGGCGATCGACGAGGCCTTCCTTTCGCGCGCCGACCTGGTGATGCATTTCGCGCTGCCCGACGCCGACACCGTGGCGGCGATCCTGCGGCATTCGCTCGCCGAGCTCGCGGTGCAGTTTCCCGCGCTCAAGCCCATAAGTGAAGGACAGGTGCACGAGATCGCCGCCCTGTGCCTCGGCTGGAACGGGCGCCAGGTGAGGAAGCTCGTGCTCGCGGCGCTTGCCCAGCGCCTGGAGGTCGCGAAGAATCCCGCTCTGCTGACCTTCGACGACCTGCGCGAGGCGGCGCGCAAGCGCGGCGGCGTCGAATGGGCGGGCGGCGCGGCGCCGCGTTCCAAGGAGCTGTTTCCCGATGTGCCGCAGGAGCTGAGGCACGGGCACGTCCACAACTAGGAGGAGGTCCATCATGAAGCGAATGTTCGTTGTTGGAGCAGCTCTGGCGCTGGCGGCCGCGGCGCCCCTGGCCGCGCAGGCGCAGTACTACGCGGGCAAGACGATCACCATCGTCGTCGGCTACAAGCCCGGCGGCGGCTACGACCGCACCGCCCGCATCCTCGCGCGCCACCTGCCCGATCACATCCCCGGCAAGCCGTCGATCATCGTGCAGAACATGCCCGGGGCGAACAGCCTGATCGCCGCCAATCACGTCTACAACGTCGCCAAGCCCGACGGGCTCACCATCGGCACCTTCAACCGCAACCTGCCGATCGCGCAGCTCCTGAAGGTGGACGGGGTGAAGTTCGACATGACGAAGTTCGCCTGGATCGGCTCGGCGGCGAGCGAGTCGACCATCCTCGCCATCCGCAGCGACCTGCCCTACAAGACCATCGAGGACCTGAAGAAGGCGAAGGAGCCGGTGGTGATCGGCGCCACCGGGCCGGGCGCCAATACCTACGACTTCCCGCTGCTGCTCAAGGAGATGCTGGGGCTCAACCTGAAGGTGGTGAGCGGCTATTCGAGCAGCGCCGACATCATGCTGGCGATCGAGCGCAAGGAGGTCGACGGGCGCGCGGGCTCGTTCTCCTCCATCCGGCCGTTCATCGACCGCAACCTGGTCCATGCCGTGATCCGCGCGCGCGCGGCCGAGCCCGGCATCGAGAAGCTGCCGGTCGACGAAACCCTGGCGCCGAACGCGCGCGCCAAGGCGATCATGGCGCTGCGCTCGGCGCCCGAGGTCATCGGGCGGCCTTACGTGATGCCGCCGAAGACGCCCCCCGAGCTCCTGCAGGCGATGCAGGCCGCCTTCGCCAAGGCGATCAAGGACCCGGAGCTCGTGGCCGAGTCGAAGAAGGCCAAGGCCGAGCTCGAGTTCGTGTCCGGCAAGGAAGCGATCGAGGTGATGAAGGAAGTGCTCGACCAGCCGGAGGACGTGGTGAAGGAGTTCAGCAAGTACATCAAGTTCGGCGAATAGCCAAAATCAAAATGGTGACTGTCACCATTTTGGGTCTTTGAAATGGTGACTGTCACCATTTGCAAAGTTCGGCGAATAGCCGGGCGATGATCGAAGCCCTCTTCGAGGGCCTGTTCCTCGTCCTGCAGTGGAAGGCGCTCGCCTTCATGCTGCTCGGCGTCGGGCTCGGGTTCTGGGTCGGCCTGCTCCCGGGGCTGGGCGGGGCGACCACGCTCGCCCTGATGCTGCCGTTCATCTACACCATGCAGCCGGTGGAGGCCTTCGCCTTTCTCCTCGGCATGCACGCGGTGGTGGCGACGACCGGCGACATCACCTCGGTGCTGTTCGGCGTGCCGGGCGAGGGCACCAGCGCGGCGACCATCCTCGACGGCCACGCGATGGCGAAGAAAGGCGAGGCCGGCCGCGCGCTCGGCGCGGCGCTCGCCAGCTCGCTGGTGGGCGCGATCATCGGCGCCTTCGCCCTGGCGCTCGCCATCCCGGTGGTGCGGCCGCTGGTGCTGACCTTCGGCTCGCCGGAGCTGTTCATGCTCGCCATCGTCGGCATCGCCTTCATCGCCTCGCTCAGCTCGCAGGGCGCGCGCGGCATGCTGCGCGGCTTTCTCGCCGGCGGGCTGGGGCTTTTCCTCGCCACCGTCGGCCAGGATCCCCAGGCCGGGGTTGCGCGCTACACCCTCGACACGCTCTATCTCTGGCAGGGCCTCGAGCTGGTGCCGGTGCTGGTGGGCATCTTCGCCATCCCCGAGATCATCGACCTCATCGTGCGCGGCACCTCCATCGCCGGGAGCGCGCCCGCCGGGCGCATCAGCAAAGGCGCCTGGGAAGGCGTGAAGGACACCTTCCGCCATTTCGGGGTCACTTTCCGCTGCAGCCTGATCGGTACCTTCATCGGCATCATGCCCGGCATGGGCGGGGCGGTGGCGCAGTGGATGGCCTACGGGCACGCCACGCAGAGCGCGCGCAACGCCGAGGAGCGCAAGGGCTTCGGGCAAGGCGACGTGCGCGGGGTGCTCGGACCCGGCGCCGCGAACAATTCCAAGGAGGGCGGCGCGCTCATCCCCACGATCGCTTTCGGCGTTCCGGGCAGCAGCGCCATGGCGATCCTGCTGGGCGGCTTTTTCCTGCTCGGCCTGGTGCCGGGGCCCGACATGCTGACCACGCACCTGCCCCTCACCTTCTCGATGGTGTGGACCATCGTGCTGGCGAACGTCATCACCGTGCTCGCCTGCTTCCTGTTTCTGAACCGCCTGGCGAAGCTCACCACCGTGCGCGGCGCGCTGCTCGTCCCGGTAATCCTGGTGCTCGTTTTCATCGGCAGCTTCACTTCGAACAACCACTACGGCGACATCGTCGTCACGCTCATCTTCGGCGGCATCGGCTACCTCATGGTGCTGGGCGGATGGCCGCGCGCGCCCTTCGTGCTCGGCCTGGTGCTGGGCAAGATCGCCGAGAACTACCTGTGGATCTCGATCGCGCGCTATGAGGCCGCCTGGCTGGCGCGGCCGGTGGTGCTCGTCCTGATCGCGCTCGCCGTGGCGGTGATCCTGTATCCCCTGGTCCAGTCGCGCAGGAAGGTGGCGCGTGCATAACAGGGCCTCCCTCGCGCTCGCGGTCTGCATCATGCTGGTGTGCGGCTACGGCGTGCTCACCGCGTGGGACTGGCCATCCAAAGCCGCCCTTTTCCCGCTCGCCATCGGCATTCCGCTTTTCTGCCTGGCCGCCGTCGAGGCGGCGTGGACGCTGCTCGGCGCCAGGGGCGAAAAGGGCGAGGCGATGGATTTCCAGCTCACCACGCACCTGCCGCAGAAGGAGACGCTGCGGCGTACGGCCATCGCGATCGCCTGGATGCTGGGCTTCTTCGCCGCCATCGTGCTCGCCGGCTTTCCGATCGCGGTGCCGCTGTTCGTGCTTTGCTACCTCAGGCTGCAGGGCGGCGAAGGATGGGTCCTGTCGATCGTGATGACGCTGGCGGTATGGGGCATCTTCTACGGCCTGTTCGACCGGCTGTTACACCTGCCCTTCGCGACGGGATGGATCTTCTCCTCGTTTTAGCCACTTCCTGAGATAAGGCAGCACGAGCGAGAGCACGAGCAGCCCCCACAGCACGTTGCCGAGCGTGGAGGAGAACAGCACCATGAGATCGCCCTCCGAGAGGCGCAGCGCGCGCACCAGGTACTGCTCGAACAGCGGCCCCAGGATGATGCCGATCAGCATCGCCGTCACGTGGTAGTTGGTCTTGTGCGCGATGTAGCCGATCACCCCGAAAACGAGCGCCAGACCCATGTCGAAGAGGTACTGCCGCTCGCTGAATGCCGCCACGATGGTCACCAGGATGATGATCGGAGCAAGATAAGTGGTCTCGATGAGCACGATGCGCGCCATGTAGCGCGCGAGCGGCAGGATGGTGAAGATCATGAAGATGTAGGCGACCGCCATGGCGACGAACACCCCGTAGGCCAGTCCCGGATCGGTCTGGAACAGGCGCGGACCCATCACCATCCCGTGATACTGCAGCACGATCATCATCACCGCGGCGGTGGTGCCGCCGGGCACGCCGAGCGCCATCATCGGCACCAGCGTGCCCGAAGTGACGCCGTTGTTGGCCGCCTCCGGCGCGATCACCCCCTCCGGCACGCCGGTGCCGTAGAGCTCGGGGTGCTTGGACCACAGGCGCGATTGCTGGTAGGCGACGAAGGCGGCGATGCTCGCGCCGGCCCCGGGCACGATGCCGATGAACAGGCCGACGAAGGAAGTCCACACGATGTGCCACCACTTTTGCAGCGAGATGCGCAGGCCGTCGAGCGTATCGGCCCAGTTCGAGCGCATGGCGCGCTCGCGGCCCTCGACGGCGACGATCATCTTTTCCTCGATCATCACCAGCGCCTCGGACACGGCGAACAGGCCGATCAGCGCCGCGACCAGCGGCACGCCGTCGTAGAGCTCCAGAAAGCCGAAGGTGGCGCGCGGCGCGTTGTAGATGTGATCGGTGCCGATGACGCCGATCAGCAGCCCGAAGAAGCCCGCGACCAGCGCCTTCAGCGTGTCCTTCGCCGCGATCACCGCGATGAGCGTGAGGCCGAAGAGCATCACCACGATCATCTCCACCGAGCGCAGGTACAGGCCGATCTGGGACAGCCAGGGCAGCAGCGCGAGCGTGGCGAGCGTGGTGATGAGGCCCCCGGCCACCGAGGCCACGAACGACAGCACCAGCGCCTGCTGCCCCTGGCCCTTTTGCGTCATGGGATAGCCGTCGAGCGTGGTGGCCGCCGCGCCGCCCGAGCCCGGGATCCTGACGAGGATCGCGGGCACGCCGCCGGCGAGATGGTTGGCGCAATACAGCGAGACCATGAACGCGAACGCATGCTCCACGGGCAGCGCGAGCGTGAGGGGCAGCAGCATGATGAGCGTGTTCTGCGGGCTGAAGCCCGGCAGGATGCCCACCACGATGCCAAGCAGGATACCGGGCAGGATCAGCCACCACAGCCCGAACTGCGCGACGAACTGCGCGGCGATGAACTCCCAACTCACCCGGGACTAGGCGAAAAGCGGCGCGAGCAGCCGCTCGATCGGCCCGTGCGGGAAGGCAGAGTCCAGGATTGCCACGAACAGCAGGTACGCGGCGGCGGCCACGCCGAAAGACACCGACAGAAGGGTCCTCGCTCTGCGCACCCCCATCAGCCGCAACGCGAGGCCCATGGCGAGAAGCAGCGACAGCGTCAGCCCGAGCCAGTCGAGCGCGGCGATGAAAGCCGCGGTAAGCGCCACCATGCCCACCCTCTTGGCGAGCACGTCGCGCGGCAGCCATAGCGGGTCCAGGCGCAGATCGCCGGCACCGCGCGCGAGGCTCCGGCCGATGACTGCGAGCTGCAGCGCGACCAGGCCGACGAGGACCGATCCGATCAGCACGCCGTTCGCCTTGGCTTCCCAGTCGAGGTCCGCGATCGACCAGAAGAAGTAGGCGGCGAAGCCCAGCGCGAGGAGCGGTATGACCAGATCCGCTCCCAGCGGCGCCTTCGAGCTCACTTCTTCTTGCCCGTCAGCAGCGAGCGGTACTCGTTGGTGAGCTCGATCATGCCCTTCACGTAGCGGTTGCACGTCTCGCGGTCGCCGTACTCGAGGGCTTCCGGCGGCGCGCCGGTCTTCGCGAAAGCCTCCTTGTAGCGCGGATCCTCCGAGACCTGCTTCGAGGTCTTCTCGAGCAGGGCGAAGCGCTCCGGATATTTCTCGATCACCTCGGTATGGACCGTCCAGGAGCGCGACGAGGAAAGCTCCGGAATCTTGGTGCCGAACACCTTGTTGACCGGCGGCGCGTTGTCGGTGTACTTGCCCAGCTTGTACTCGTCGTTGAACACGCCAAGCACGCGCATCTGCTCGCGCTGCGCCACCACGCCGGCGATCGGCAGCGCGCCGCAGTCGGCCTCGCCGCTCATCACCGACACCATGGTGGGATTGCCGCCCTGGTAGGGCACGAGGTTGAATCTGGCCTTCACCGCAGCGCCAAGCGCGAGCATGCCGATCGAGGCCGGATGGGGCAGCCGGCTGACCGCCACATTGACGGTGCGCTTTTTCGCCTCCGCGACCAGGTCCTCGATCCGCTTGAAGGGGCTGTCGCGCTTCACGAACACGACGCTGTCGTCGATGTCGGTGCGGCAGAAATACTGGTAGTCCTGCGGAAAGCGGTATTTGGGCTTGACCAGGGCGTACATGATCATCTCCGGGCCCATGTTGCCGAACAGCAGGTTGTGGCCGTCCTTGTCGCGCTTGTGGACGAACACTTCATAGCCCACCTGCCCGGCCGCGCCCGGGAAGAAGTCGTATTCGAAGTTGGTCTTGAGCAGCGCCCCCCAGAAATCGTCGAAGGCGCGCGCCAGGCGCTCCGCGCCGCCGCCCTGCCGGGTCGGGATCACCACGCGCAGGTTCTTCGACGGATAGGCTTGCGCGCCGGAGTACGGCGCGCGGCCGAGCGCGGCCGCGGCAGCGGCTCCGGCGATGAGACGGCGGCGGGTCGGGCTGAACGCTTTCATGCAATCCTCCTCTTGAAGACCGCCAAATTAGCTTACTTTGGCCTCGAAGCAAATCCCGGTTCGCGCACCATGCGGCGCAGCACCCGGCGCGAGCGCGTTCTTGACCGGCCTTCGCCGCCCGCCCATGATGCGGCCCAAGGCCTTTGTCCTGAGGAGGAGCTTCCATGCCGAAACCCTGGTTGGTGCCAGTCATCGCTTTCGCCGCCGCAACGCTGTCTTTCACGGGCGCGGCGGCCGATTTTCCGCAGAAGAACATCGAGTTCATCATCCCCTTCGGTCCGGGCGGGGGCTTCGACCGCACGGTGCGCGCCATCGCGCCGTTCATGGAGAAGCAACTCGGGGGGAAAATCTCCGTTCTGCCCAGGAATGTCCCGGGCGCGGGCGGGAAAAAGGGGATGGCGACGCTGTATCGCGCCAAGCCCGACGGCTACACGATCGCCATCGCCAACATCCCGGGCGCCGCCATCCCCGCCCTGACCGGAGAAGCGGTCGAGTACGACATCGACAAGCTGACCTGGATCGCACGCCTCGCGACCGAGGAATACACGCTCGCCGTGGCCACCAAATCGCCCATCCGCTCGATCGAGGACCTGCGCAAGCTCGGCCGGCCGGTCAAGATGCCGAGCACCGATTTCGGCTCGACCGCGTACGCTGGAATGGCGATCTTCGGGGAGATGCTCAAGTTTCCCGTCCAGCACCTCACCGGCTACAAGGGCACCAACGACTACATCGTCGCGGTGGTGCGCGGCGACGGCGACGCGACCACCGGACCGATCTCCACGATGCAGAAATTCATCCAGTCGGGCGACATGCGCGCGCTCTTTACCACCGAGGACAAGAGCACCCTGAAGGGCGTGCCGACGATCGCCGAGCTCGGCCACCCGGACCTGACGGGGCTTGGCGTCGACCGGTTCGTGGTCGGGCCGCCCGGACTTCCCGCCCAGATCACCCAGGCGCTGTCGCAGGCCATGGCGAAGGCCGTCCAGGACCCGCAGCTGCAGGCCATCGCGGAGAAGTCGAACCAGCCCTTTGGGTTCCTGCCGGCGGACAAGGCGAAGGCGAACGCCGACCGCTCCCTCGCCCTCTACGGCAAGTACAAGGCGGCGATACAGAAGCGCTGAGCCATGCTGGAGAGCACGGCTGCGGCGCTCCAGGGTCTTTTCACGCCGCTCGGCGTGCTGTTCCTGGTCCTCGGCGTGCTCGTCGGGCTGGTGTTCGGCGTGATGCCGGGCCTGGGCGGCACCACGGCCATCGCGCTGCTGATGCCGCTCACCTTCACGCTCGAGGCGGGCCAGGCGATGCTGCTGATGGGGGGCGTTATGGGGGCGGTCTCGGCCGGCGGGTCGATCTCGGCGATCCTCATCAATACGCCGGGCACGGCGCCGAACGCCGCCACCTGCTTCGACGGCTATCCGCTCGCCAGGCAAGGCAAGGCCGGCCTCGCGATCGGCGCCGCGGCCGGCGCTTCCACCGTCGGCGGCTTCATCGGGCTGCTCACCCTGATCGCCGTCATCCCGGTCATGAAGGCCATCGTGCTGCTGTTCGGCCCGCCCGAGTACTTCATGCTCGCGCTCATGGGGCTCGCCGCGATCGCGGTCTCGACCGGCGGGCGCTTCCTGCGCGGCCTGATCGCGGGTGCCCTCGGCCTCATCCTCGCCTTCGTCGGCTATGACGCGGTGGGCGGCGGCGTGCGCTTCACGCTGGGCTCGGATTACCTGTGGGACGGCATCCAGCTCGTCCCGGCGCTCACCGGGCTTTTCGCGATCTCCGAAATGATCGCGCTGTCGGCCGCCGGCGGAACCATCGCCAAAGACGCCGCCACCCTGCGCATCGGCGGCGTCGCCCAGGGGGTGTGGCTGGCGATGCGCCACTGGAAGACGACGCTGCAGGGCTCGGTGATCGGCACCGTCATCGGCGCCGTTCCCGGCCTGGGCGGCACGGTGGCCGCTTTCCTCGCCTATACGGGCGCCATGCAGATCTCCAAGAGCCCGGAAACCTTCGGCAAGGGCAACATCGAGGGCGTCATCGGGCCGGAGGCGTCGAACAATTCCAAGGACGGCGGCAGCCTCATCCCGACGCTTGCCTTCGGCATCCCGGGCTCGGCCGAGATGGCGGTTTTCCTGGGCGTGCTGGTGCTGCACGGCATGCAGCCGGGGCCCATGCTGCTGATCGAGCACGAGGGCGTGATGTTCAGCCTGATCCTCGCGCTGCTTGCCTCCACCGTGCTTTCCAACGCGGTCGTGCTCGCGGTCGCGCGCCCCCTCGCCCTCATTACCCGGCTCGACGTCCACCTGCTGGTTCCCGTGGTGGTCGCCGTGGCGCTCGTCGGCGTCTACGCCCTCCGGGAAACGCTGGGCGACGTCGTGCTCGCCGGTCTCTTCGGCGTGCTCGGCTACATCATGATCCGCTTCGGCTTCCCGCGCGTCACGCTGGTGATCGCGCTGATCCTGGGCGAGCTCGCCGAGAGGAGCTACCACCAGTCGCTCAACATGTCGGGCGGGGACTGGACCATCTTCTTCACGCGCACCACTTCGCTCGTCCTGTTCATCCTGGTGATCGGCTTTCTTTTCGTGCCGGCGGCATGAGACGGGCGATTCACTGGCCCGACTTCGGCGCCGCGCTCGCGGTGCTCGCGATCGGTGTCGCGTTCCTCGCCTGGGCAAGCACCTATCCGCCGAAAGCCGCCGAGGTGCCGGTGCTCGTCGCGTGGCTCACCATCGTGCTCGCGCTGGTCGATGCCGCCGCCAGGACCGAGACGGCGCTCGGCCGCGCATTGCGCCGCATGGTGAACGCCGAGCAGATCATCGAGTGGCAAGCCGGGGGAGAGGGCGAAGCCGGCTCGCGGCGCATCGCCTCGTCGATCTTCTGGGTGCTGGCCTACCTTGCCGGCGTGGCCCTCGCCGGGTTCATGCTGGCGACGCCCGCCTACATCTTTCTCTACATGAAGCTGCACGGCCGCCGCTCGGCGCTCGCCGGCGCGCTCGCGGCGGGCGCGACCACCTGCGGCGTCTGGCTGACCTTCGTGCTCGTGTTTCGCTATCCGCTGTATCCCGGGCTGTTGTTCGGCGGTTATTAGGATAAGAAATTCAGAATGAGAATGCTGCGCATGCACGAAGGCGACGAGCCGCACTTCCATGATTGGTCGGAGGACGAGCGCCAGGCCGTCGCCGAAACGATCTGGCAGGCCGAGAACGTCGCGCTGACCACCGTGGGCATCGACATCGGCAGCTCGACCTCGCACCTCATGTTCGCGCGCGTGCATCTGCAGCGCAAGACCCAGCTCCTGTCGAGCGAGTTCGTGGTGATACGCCGCGAGATCCTGTGGCGCTCGCCGATCCTGCTCACGCCCTTCCTGCCCGACTTCACCATCGACGCGGCGCGCCTGCGCGCCTTCGTGGATTCGGCCTACGAGGCGGCGGGCATCGCGCCCGCCGACATCGACAGCGGCGCGGTGATCCTCACCGGCGAGGCGATCAAGCGCACCAACGCCGAGGCCATCGCCGGCATCTTCGCCTCGCAGGCGGGCAAGTTCGTGTGCGCCTCGGCCGGCCATCACATGGAATGCGTGCTCGCCGCGCACGGCGCCGGCGCGGTGGCCCTCTCGCGGCACACGCACAGGACGGTGCTGAACGTCGACATCGGCGGCGGCACCACCAAGCTCGCGCTGATCGACAACGGCGCCATCCGGTCGACCTGTGCGATCGCCGTGGGCGCGCGGGTGCCGGGCGAGCCGCACGAGCTCGCGGAAGCCGTCCTGTCGGCGATCGCAGGAGAAGCGCCGCAGGGGCTGCTGCTCACCGAGCCGCTCGAGGCGGGCGTCCGGCCGCACCTCGTCACCTTCAGCGGCGGCGTCGCGGAGTATATTTTCGGGCGCGAGGCGCGCGGCTTCGGCGACCTCGCGCAGCCGCTTGCGGCGCACATCGTGCAGGCGTTTCGCGCCGGCCGCATGGAGGTGCCGATGAGGGATCCCGGGCAGGGCATCCGCGCCACCGTGATCGGCGCCTCGCAGTTCACGGTGCAGCTCTCGGGCAAGACGATCCACCTTTCGGACAAGGCGCGGCTGCCGCTGCGCAACGTCCCCGTGGTGTTTCCCGCCTTGAATTTAGAAGGCAAGTTGAATTCGGACGGCATTGCGAGAGCCATCACCGCGGCGCTCAAGCGCGCGGACCTGCGCGAGGACCAGCCGGTGGCGCTCGGCATCCGCTGGCGCGGCGAGCCGCATTACCAGCGGCTGCGCGAGCTCGCCGCCGGCATCGCCATGGCCGCCGGCAGCGCGCCGCTGCCGCTCATCCTGATGGTGGACCGCGACGTCGGGCGCCTGCTCGGCCACCTGCTCGAGCACGAGCTGGGCGTGGCGCGCGCCGTGATCGCGATCGACGGCATCGAGCTGCGCGAGCTCGATTACGTCGACATCGGCGAGCCGATCGAGCCGGCCCAGGTAGTGCCGGTAGTGATCAAGTCGCTGCTCTTTCCCGCCCATTGAGGATAAGCGCATGAAAGACCGAATCGGCATCGATCCCTACCTCGACTGGCTCAGGAACGAGGGCATTCCGGTGGTCGAGGACTTCGGCGTCGACCTGCCGGCGGTCGAAACGCGCCCCTGGCCGCGCTACGACGTGAAGGGCGCCGCGGTCCACCTGAAAGGACGCGGCGATTTCGTCTCCATGTTCGTGCTGGAGCTCGCGCCGGGCGCGGCGAGCGCGCCCCAGCGCCACCTGTACGAAGAGGTGCTCTACGTGCTCTCGGGCCGGGGCAGCACCACCATCGAAGCCGCCGACGGCAGCCGGCACAGCTTCGAATGGGGGCCGCGGAGCCTGTTCGCCATCCCGCTCAACACGCGCTACCGGCATTTCAACGGCAGCGGCGCCGAAGCCGCCCGGCTCGCCAGCACCACCAACCTGCCGGCGGTGCTCAACATGTTCCACAACGAGGCCTTCGTGTTCGACAACCCCTGGGCGTTCGGCGAGCGCCTGGGGCAGTCGAAGTATTTCAGCGGCGAAGGCGACTTCGTGCCGGTGCGGCCCGGCCAGCACATGTGGGAGAGCAACTTCGTGCCCGACCTCGCGGCGATCGAGCTGAAGGCCTGGGACCAGCGCGGCAAGGGCAGCAAGAACATCATGTTCATCCTCGCCGACGGCACCATGCACGCGCACATCTCCGAGATGCAGGTGGGCAGCTACAAGAAGGCGCACCGGCACGGGCCGGACTTCCATGTCATGTGCGTCACCGGCGAGGGGTATTCCCTGCTGTGGTACGAGGGCGAATCGGACCTGCGCCAGGTAAGGTGGAAGCACGGCACGGTATTCGCGCCGCCCGACCGCATGTTCCACCAGCACTTCAACACCAGCGCCGCGCCGGCGCGCTATCTCGCCACCGCCTTCGGCAGCCTGCGCTACCCGTTCACCGAAGCCAAGCGCCGCGCCCTGATGGGCACCGGGGAAGGCGACCCGCAGGGGGCCGTGGCGCGCAGCGTCAAGCTCGGCGGCGACCAGATCGAATTCGAGGACCAGTCACCGCGCATCCAGGAGCTGTACCTCAGCGAGGTCTCTCGCCTTTAAATGGTGACTGTCACCATTTTCTTTCCAGCCGCTCGGGCGCGAAGGGCGCGGGGTCGACGAACGGCGCCTCGCCGGTGATGAGCTCGGCGAGCAAGCGTCCGCTCGCGGGCCCGAGCGTGAAGCCGTGGTGCGCATGGCCGAAGTTGAACCATAGCTGCGGGTGCCGCGGCGCCCGGCCGACGACCGGCAGCATGTCGGGCGTGCAGGGCCGCGACCCCATCCAGGGGTCGGTGTCGAGCCGCTCGGCGAGCGGAAACAGGTTGCGCGCGATCGGCTCGGCGCGGGCGAGCTGCACCGGGGTCTTCATGGCGTCGCGCAGGGCGAACTCCGCCCCGGTGGTGAGCCGGATGCCGCGCCGCATGGGCGCCAGGAAGTAGCCCCTCTCGGTATCGAGCAGCGGATGGTGCAGCTTCGCCTCCCCCGCGGGACGGTAGTGCATGTGGTAGCCGCGCTTGACGGCAAGCGGCAGATCGTAGCCGAGCGCGCGCGTCAGCACGTCCGCCCACGGGCCGAGCGCGATCACCGCGGCCCCAGCCGCCAGCGTCCCGTGCACCGTCCTCAGCCGCCATCCCGCGCCGTGCGCTTCCAGGGTGGCGGCATTGCCCTGCACGAACTCGCCCCCCAGGCGCTCGAAGAGCTTGAGGTAGCCGAGCGCGAGGCCCTGGGGATCGTCCACGCCGACCGGGTCGGTCCAGTGCACCGCGCCGCTCAGCACGGGGGCGAGGTGGGGCTCGAGCTCGCGCAGCATCGCGGCGTCGAGCGCGCGGAACCGGATGCCGAACTCGCGCTGCCAGCGTTCGGCTTCGGCGAAGCGCCGGTCGCGCTCGCGCTCGGTGCGGAAGGCCTTGAGCCAGCCGGTACGGCGCAGAAAGCCCTGCACGCCCGCAGCCGCGGCGAGCGCGTCGTGCTCGCTCACGCAGTGCTCGATCAGCGTGGCGTAGCGGCGCGCGACTTCCGCGTGGCGCGCCGGGCGCGAGTGCTTCCAGTACTGCCAGAGAAAGGGCGCGAGGCGCGGCAGGGCCGAGGGATGGTAGTAGGCATCGATCGTCCGGTTGAGGCCGTAGCGCGCGAGCGCGCCGAAGTCGTGCGGGAAGCCGTAGGGATAGACGCCTTCGCGCTGGATCAGGCCGGCGTTGCCGTAGGAGGTCTCTTCGGCAGCGCCGCGGCGGTCGACCAGCACCACGCTGCGCCCGCGCTGCTGCAGGTGGACCGCCGCGCAGATGCCCACCATCCCCGCCCCCAGCACTACGACGTCGGCCATTCCGCGTTTTTATAGCTCATTGAAAAAAGGATAACGCGCGAGCCGCAAGCCGCCTCGCGTCGTGCCCGCCGGAGGGCAGGCCCGCTCCTTGCAGTATGGACCGCATGATTCCCACGGAGACTTCCATGAAGCTTGCCCTATTGGCCATCGCCCTGGCGAGCGCCGCCTTAGCCGGCTGCGACCGCGACACCGCCGAGCCGCGCGCCGCCTCCGGTGCTCCCACGACGGCGAGCGGCGGTGCGACCGGTTCCGCGCCGACCGGCCCCGCCGGCGATACCTCGGCGCAGGCGCCGGCACCGAAGCAGGGCGACACTGCGTCGGCCGAGGCGAAACCCGATCCGGGCAACGCCAACGACCACTCGAACCCGCAGCACGACGCGAAGAAGAGGAAGAACGCCGACTAGTCCTGCCCGGCGCCGGTCAGGCGGCGGTAGCGCGCCATGTGCCGGATGGCGTCCCTCGGCTTTTCGAGGTCCTCGCACAGCAAAGCGAGGTTGTAGTGGCAGTCGGCGAAATCGGGGCTGGCGGCGAGCGCCGCGTCGTAGGCTTGCATGGCTTCCAGCTTGCGGTCCATGTCTTCCAGCAGCACGCCGAGGTTGTAGAGCAGCAGCGGCGCGTTGCCGCAGGTTTCTACCGCTTCGCGATAGGCCTGCTCGGCTTCCGCGAGCCGCCCCGCCTCGTGCAGCAGCCAGCCGAGATTGACATGCGCATTCAGGAATGCCGGGTCCTGCGCGATGGCCCCGCGGTAGGCATCGAGCGCCGCTGCGGCGTCTTCGCCCTCCAGGGCGACGGCCCGCTCGAACCAGTCCCCCGCGCTCGCCTGCCCCGTCGGCCTCTTGCGCTCCATCACGCTGAGCGAGCCGCTGGCGGGATCGCCTTCGAAGGCGAGCAGGTACTGCCCGGATTCGGCCTGCCAGCGGCGCGCGCCTTCGCGCACGACGACGCGGTCGGCCACGGCGCACACGCTCAGGCCGGACAAGGGCATCGACTCGGGAAGGTGGCGGCGCAGCTCCTTCATCGAGCGCGTGATGCGCTTGGGCGCCACCTTGGCCGCGGCCAGCGCCTGGGCGGTGCGCAGCACGATGAGATCCTGGAAGGAGAACAGCCACGCGTTGCGCGGCCCGCGCGCCGGGGACACGAAGCCCGCCTCGATCAGGGCGCGGATCGTGCTGCGCGGAAGGCGCAGGAGCTTCTCCACCTCCCGCACGCCGTACCGGTGCACTTATTTCTTGGCTGCTTTGCGCGCCGCGGGCTTGGACTGGGCTTGCTGGGCCTTCTTCGCGGGTTTCTTCTCCAGGCTGGCGCGCAGCGCCTCCATCAGGTCGATCACCTGCCCGCCCGGCTCGGGCGCCTCGGCCAACGTGATCTCCTGGCCCTCGACCTTCTTCTGTACCGCCGCCTCGATGCGCGCGCGCACCTCGTCGGTATACGTGCCCGGGTCGAACTTGTCGGAAGCCTGCTGCTCGATCAGCTGCTGCGCGAGCTTGAGCTCCGCGTCCTTCACCTCGGTCTTCGGGATCTCGATGTCCTTGATCGAGCGCACCTCGGCGGCGTAGAGCAGTTGTTGCATTACCAGTGCGTCCTCTACTGGACGGATCATGACAATGTACTGCTTGCCGCGCGCGGCCCAGCGGCCGAGCGCGCAGCGCCTGGACTCGCGCAGCGCTCTCGCGAGCAGCGCGTAGGGCTTGGCGCCGCCCTTGTCGGGGGCGAGATAGTAGGCCTTGTCGAAGAATACCGGGTCGATGGCCTCGATCGGCACGAACTCGCTGATCTCGGCGCTGTGCGTGCCCGCCTCCTCCAGCGCCTTCAGCTCCTCCGGCGTGAACATTACGTACTGGTCCTTGGCGAACTCGTAGCCCTTGACCATCTCTTCGCGCGCCACCGGCACCTCCTCCTTCACGCAGAAGTACTGCTGCTTCAGGCGCGAGCCGCAGGCCTTGTGCAGCAGGTTGAAGGAGATCGCCCGGCTCGCCTCGGTGGCCGAGAAGAGCTTCACCGGAATGGACACCATTCCGAAAGCGAGGGTCAACGAAGCAATCGATCGTGCCGCCATGCTATCTCCCGAGTGCTTTTTCGAGGCTTTGCTTGCGCTTCAGGGCTTCGCGCCAGACATCGCCCGTGCGCGCCAGGCGCTGCGCCGCGTTCGTGATCCTGAAGTCGAGCGGGTGCGCCCCCGCAAGCTCTTCCCAGGTCAGCGGCATCGAGACCGGCGCGCCCGGCGCGCCTCGCGGCGAATACGCCACGTTCAGGGTCTTGCCGCGGACGTTCATATTGTAGTCCATAAAGATTTTTCCCGTCCTCTTGGGCACGCTCCACTCCAGGGTAATGTCCTTCGGGTGCCGGCGCATGAGGTGGCGCCCGATGGTCTCGCTCACCGCGCGCGCCGCCTCGAAGTCGAGCGTGCGCCGCACCGGCACGAAGACATGCAGGCCGGTCTTGCCCGAGGTCTTGACGATGGCCTCGAGGCCCATGGTGTGAAGAAGTTCACGGAGGCGAAACGCCACCTCCTTGCCTTTCTCGAACGCCGCGGTGTTCAGCTCGGGCTCGGCGCCGGGCGCCTCCTTGCCGGAATAGATGTACGGATCGATGTCGAACAGGACATAGTCGGGATAGTTGAGCACCGAGCGCTCCAGCGCTTCGAGCGAGCTTGCGTAGTCGGTGCTCTTGCTCGCGGCGTCGGCGCCGGTCTTCGCGCGCGAATGCCAGACGTGGAATTCCAGCGTCCCGGCCTGCGCCAGCCACAGGAGGGTGGGCAGGTTGTTGCACAGCAGGTACTCGTGGCTCTCGTCCTTGTGCCCGGAGAACAGCGTGATCGTCTCCACGAACGCCGGGCGCTCCTGCGCCCAGTGCTTCTGGAAGAAGCGCTGGCCGTGGATGCCGTCGGGCATGCGGATCATGGTGAGCGGGCGGTCCGCGAGGTGCGGCAGGATATGGGGCGCGACCTGCGCGAAATAGCGCAGCAGGTCGCGCTTGGTGAGCGCGGGCTGCTCGAGCGCCGGCTCGGCGGGCCAGTACACGCGGTCGAGGTGCGTGAGGCGGATGCGGTGCTTCCCCACCTCCAGGGTGAATGCCGCCTTCTTGTTGTCGAGCTGCTGCAGCAGCTCGTCGTCCTTGCGGATCTCACTCGCATCGAGGTCGTCGCGCAGCCGCAGGAACACCGGCGCGCGCAGGCGGCCCTCGGCGGTCCAGCTGTGGAACTTCACTTCGGCGACCACCTCGGGACGCACCCAGGTCGCCGGCGCATTCAGCTCGGGCTGCCCGGCGAACGGGCAGGCCTTCGTGCGCAGGGGCTCGAGCACCCGCCGCGCCTGCGCCAGGGTGGCGTCGTCGAATCCCGAGCCGACGTGCGACGCATAGTGCAATTCGGCGCCTTTCCAGTAGCCGACCAGCAGCGCGCCCAGCGGCGCGCGCGAGCCCTTGCCGGTCGTATAGCCGCCGACGACGAACTCCGCGCTGTTCGCGGCCTTCACCTTGAGCCACGACTGCGAGCGCCGCCCGGCTTCGTAGGGGCTCGCCTTGCGCTTGCCGACGACGCCCTCCATGCCGCTCGCGAGCGCCGCCTCGCGCAGCGCGATGCCGTCGGCTTGCGCATGCACGAGCTGCACCAGCGGCGAGGGCAGCAGGCACTGCGCGAGGTAGCGGCGCCGGTCTTCGTAAGGCGCCTTGCGCAGGTCGATGCCTTCGAAGTGCAGCAGGTCGAAACAATAGAACACGCTCTGCGGCGCGCGGTTCTGCAGCGCGTTGAAAGACGGCTTCCCGGCGGCGTCGAAGGCCACGATCTCGCCGTCGAGGATCATGTGCCCGACCGCCTGCCGGGCGAGCTCGGCGGCCAGGCGCGGAAAGTCGGCGGCGAGGTCCAGACCGCGCCGCGAGCGCAGCCGCACGCCGGAAGGGCTGATGAAGGCGAGCGCGCGGTAGCCGTCGAGCTTCGGCTCCCACATCCATTGCGCGTCGTTGAAAGGCCGCTCGGCGATCTCGGCCTGCATCGGCGCGAGATCCGCCGGCATGGCCGCGGGCTTGCCGGCAGGAACCAGGCGCGCGCTGTCCATCCGCCTCACCGGCAGCGTCTTCAGATCCTCGAGCGCCAGCCCTGACAATACCGAATGTTTTCTGGCTTGAAGATCGACCTTGCCGGCGAAGCGGTCCTTGTGCTTGATGAGAAGCCAGCTTCCCTTCTCCCGGGTACGCACCAGCGCGAAGGAGCCCTTCACCTTCGCGCCGCGCAGCAGAAAGCCGAGCTTGCCCTGCTCCAGCCCTTCGCGCACGCGGCGCTCGGCCTCGCCCCGGTCGCCAAAGTCGACCTTCCCGCCCTCGTCCGGCGAGTACACGCCGCAATCCCAGACGATCATCTGGCCGGCGCCATACTGCCCGGCGGGAATCACGCCCTCGAAGGAGGCGTAGTCATAAGGATGGTCCTCGGTCTGCATGGCCAGGCGCTTGTCCGCCGGGTCGAGCGAAGGACCCTTGGGCACCGCCCAGGACTTGAGAACGCCGTCGCATTCCAGCCGCAGGTCGTAATGCATGCGCCGCGCCGCATGCTGCTGGATGACGAAGAGCAGCGGCCCG
>CAZJJC010000168.1:0-2249 GCA_964546195.1 uncultured Enterobacteriaceae bacterium
TCTCCTCGATGGTGGTCAGGCCGCCCTCGATGTTGCCCTTGGTGGGCTGCGAGTCCATCAGGTCGCTCGTCTTGTGGCGGTCGATCACCTGCTGGTAGCGGTCGAACACGAACTGGAATTTCCTGCGCACCTCGTCGGTCCTGCAGCGCGCCGCGACCAGGTGCTCGCCGCCCGTGAGCTCGGTGGTTTCGCCGAACACGAGCGTCACGCGGTGCGGGTAGAGCTTGTCGAAGGCATTGCCCACCGTCGGGTTCGCGCCGCAGCCTGAGGTGGTATCGGATTCGCCGCACTTGGTGGAGACCCACAGGTCGCGCAGCGGCCGCTCCTCGCGGCGCAGCTCGGAGGCCCACTGCACGAACTCCTTCGCCGCCTTCGAGGCCCGCAGGATGGTGTCGTGGTCGCCGTGCTGCTCGATGCCGAAGTAGGCTACCGGCTTGCCGGTGGCCGCAATCCCGTCGGCGACCTTCTTCGCCCAGGTGTTCTCGATGCAGATCACCACGACGGCGGCGACGTTGGGGTTCGCGCCGGTGCCGATCAGCGTGCGAAAGTGGAGATCGAGGTCGGCGCCGAACTGCAGCCGCCCGTAGGGATGCGGCAGCGCTATGGTGCCCTTGATGTTGTGCTCGACCGCTTGCGCGGCGGCGTTGGACAGGTCGTCCACGGGCAGGATGACGACGTGGTTGCGTACCCCTACCCTTCCATTTTCCCTTTTGAAACCGAGAAACGAGGCTTTCGAGAGATCCTGCATTTTCATCCCTTACCTACCAGCGCTTGGTTTTGACGTTATGGACGTGCAGATGCTCGCCCTTGCGGATCGGCTGCACCACCTTGCCGATGTCGACGCCGTACTTGATCACGGTGTCGCCCGGCTTGTAATCGCGCAGCGCCACCTTGTGGCCGATCGGGATGTCGCTCTTCGCGCCGACCTCGATGTCCTTGTCGTCCTCCATGATCCAGCCGTTGAGCGACTGGCCGGCCTTCACCCCTTCGACGACGACGACGCCGACGCCGTCGCCTTCTTCATGCACGACGAAATGAATCATTGCGGACTCCACGCTCGAAGCCGCTATTCTAGTCTCATGGTGACCCGACGCCGCTTCCTGCAGGGCTTGGGCGCGCTCGCCGTTTCGACGCGGTTGAGAGCGCAAACCTACCCGTTTGCGCTCGGCGTGGCTTCCGGCTATCCCTCGCCCTCGGGCATCACGCTGTGGACGCGCATTGCGGGCTTCCAGCTTCCCGTCCCGGTGAAGTGGGAGATTGCGAGCGACGAGTCGCTGCGCACTGTCCTGAGCTCCGGTGAAGCGATCGCCGGCCCGGACTGGGCGCACTCGGTGCACGTTGACGTGCAAGGCCTTGAAGCGAGCCGGTGGTACTGGTATCGCTTCACCGCGGGGGATGTGCAAAGCCCGATCGGCCGCACGCGCACCGCGCCGGGCGCGGCTGCCCCGGTCGAGCGCCTGCGCTTCGCGTTCGCTTCGTGCCAGCAGTACGAGCAGGGCTACTACGGCGCCTACCGGCACATCGTGGCCGACGAGCCGGATTTCATCGCCTTTCTGGGCGACTACATCTACGAGTCGACCTGGGGCAAGGAGCATGTGCGCAGCCACGGCGCGCCGCAGCCCTATTCGCTCGAGGACTACCGCGCGCGCTACGCCCTCTATAAGAGCGACCCGGACCTGCAGGCGGCGCACGCCGCCTGTCCCTGGCTGGTCATCTGGGACGACCACGAAGTGGACAACGACTATGCCGACAACCGCCCGGAAGACGGCATGGAGCCCGAGCCCTTCCTGCGGCGGCGCGCCGCGGCCTACCGCGCCTACTACGAGCACATGCCGCTGCCCGCGCGCATGCGGCCGCAAGGGCCGCACCTGCCCCTGCACGCCGAGATCGGCTGGGGGCACCTCGCCCGGGTCTACCTGCTGGACACGCGCCAGCACCGCTCGTGGCAGGCCTGCCCGCGTCCCAAGCGGATGGGCGGCTCCAACACCGTGGACGTCGAGACCTGCACCGCGCTCGCCGCGCCCGGGCGCTCGATGCTCGGCCGCGCGCAGGAGCACTGGCTCGAGGGCGCGCTGCGCGACTCGCGCGCCGGCTGGAACGTCCTCGCGCAGACCACGCGCATGGCGCAGTTCGACCAGCAGCCCGGGCCGGGACGGCGCGCCAGGACCGACGGCTGGGACGGCTATCCCGCCGCGCGCGATCGGCTGCTTTCGAAGTTGAAGACGACCTCGAATCCGGTGGTCATCGGC
>CAZJJC010000169.1:0-9644 GCA_964546195.1 uncultured Enterobacteriaceae bacterium
CGGGCTTGAGCACGTTCTGCGGACTGCATGCGGCCGTCTTCGGCGAGCACGAGCAGGTCGTGCACGGGCTTTGCGACGACATCCTCGACCGGCTTCGCGCGATGGACGGGCTCAACGATCCGCACCTGAGCGTGCAGGACCGGATCCAGGCGCAGGCCTACGACATCTCGGCCTACAAGATCGCCGCCGACGAGCTGCTGCTCGAAGCGGGCGTCAAGCTCTTCTTCCACGCCTTCGCGGTCGGCGCGACCCCCGATCACCTCCTGGTGGAAACGAAGTCCGGCCGGCGCGCCATCGCCGGCAAGCTCTTCATCGACTGCTCCGGCGACGGCGACCTCGCCGCCTGGCGCGGCGCGCCCTACGAGGTCGGCGACGGCCGCGGCGGCATGCTCTTCCCGACCACCATGTACCGCATCTGCGGCGTCGACCCGGAGAAGGCCGGCAAGGCCTGGGACCGGATCCCCGAGCTCATGGAAGAGGCCGAGAAGCGCGGCCGGCGCTTCCCGCGCAAGAAGCCCATCGTGCGCCCGCAGCCCAACCCGATCGAGTGGCGCGCCAACCTCACCCAGATCCGCAACCCCGACGGCAGCCCGGTGAGCGGCATCGACGCCGAGCAGCTCTCCTACGGCGAGCTCGAGGGCCGCCGCCAGTGCTGGGACACCTTCGAGTTCATCAAGAGCGTCACCCCCGGCTTCGAGCGCGCCTACATCGTCGAGATCGCCCCGCAGATCGGCATCCGCGAAACCCGCCGCGTGCACGGCGAATACATGGTGAGCGAGGCCGACATCCTGGACTGCGTCGACTTCCCCGACGCCATCGGCGTCAACGGCTGGCCCGTCGAGGCGCACGTCGCCGGCAACGTCGACTTCCGCTTCGCCAGGGGCGAACGCGGCTTCAACCAACTCCCCTACCGGATGATCGTCCCGCAGAAAATCGACAACCTCCTGGTCGCCGGCCGCTGCGCCTCCATGACCCACGACGGCCAGTCCTCCGCTCGCGTCTCCGGCCCCTGCTTCGTCATGGGCCAAGCCGCCGGCACCGCCGCCCATCTCTCGCTTCAGTCCGGCAAGCCGCCGCGACAGATCGACGTGCAAGCGCTGCAGAAAAAACTGGAGCACGACGGTGCCTATTTAGGAAGCGATCTAGTCACCCAATAAGTGGGGAGAGGTTCGAAAGCCAGTCATCATTCAGGTCGTCACGGCCGCAGACCAGCACGGTCGCATTCCCTCAAGGGGTTAGCACTCCGTGATCGGCAGCATGTTGGTATCCCATGAGCGGCGCCTCCGTCGCTTTGCCGCAACGCTACCGGCCGCTGCACCCCACGGCGTGGCTTTACGAAGTCGATTTCACTTCTTCGACTAGCGTCTCCAGCCGCCTGACGTCGCGAATCAGCAGCGCACGGCCATCCCTGCGGATGATCCCGGCCTTGGCGAGCGCTGACAGCTCGCGCGTGACCTGTTCGCGATAGGTGCTTACCTGGCTGGCCATGTCGGCATGCTTCGGCGCGCGATCGATGCGCGCGATGTTCTGCTTCACGCCCGATTCGCGCGCCAGCCGGAGCAGCTCGGCGTGGATACGGTTGTGCACGCCGAGCGTGCTGAGGTCGATGACGCGCTCGGACATGCGCCGCACCAGGCTCGCCAGGCGCCGCAGCACGCGCTCGGCCACCGCCGGCTCCTCGCGCAGCAGCTTGCGAAACGCCGCTGGCGGCATCGACGCGGTAAGGGCGCTCTCGAGCGCCACCACGTCGGCCGAGCGCGGCATATCGTCGATGGCCGCCACCTCGCCGAACAGCTCCCCCGCGGCGATGTCGCGGAACGTCACCTGCCTGCCCGCGGCGGAATAGGTGGTCACGCGCACCCGCCCTGAGACGATCAGGTGCACATCGCGGTCCGCCGCGGCTCGCGAGATGATGCGCTTCCCCGCCCGGTAATTGCGCCACGCGCATATGCGCGCCAGCGCCTCGAGCCGCTCCGCGGACAAACCCTCGAGCAGCGCGATGCCGCGCAGACCCAGGCTGGAAGGCTGAATGCTTCCGGACATCGTTTGGAGAAATACCTCGAAGATTCTAGCGGGGAACCGAGGCCCCGGGCTACCTCGCGGGAGTGCCCCACGGCCATCAGGTCGGGACCGATGTGCATCTCGCGCGCCGCGTGTTCTTGCTCGGCAAAGAAGGAAGGTCTTGAACTGCGTGCGTAAACGCACTTCCAGCGATGGAGCCCTTCTCTAAGGTTGGGGCTGTAGCACGCTGTAACCCACCAACCCTGAAGGAGATGAATCATGAAACGCCTCATCGTCGCAGTTGCCCTCGCGCTGTCCACCGCCCCCGCCCTCGCCGACGTTGGCGCGCCGTTCGAGCAGAATGAGTTCGACCGTGCGCTGCCCGCGCTGCCCGAGAACGTCGCGGCTTACGAGCCGATCTCCAGCGACCGCATGCCGTTCGACCAAACCCAGCTCGACCGTGCGCTGCCCACGCTGCCCGACACGTCCGAGCGCGTGCACGTGGCGCAGATTGGCGGCATGTCCTACAAGTCCGTCGAGGAGAGCGAGGTCGAATCGCCCTGGGCCACCGACTACCACTTTATCGCCCCAGCGCAATAATGCCCTCTTAAAGCGTTGATCAGGGGGCCGCGAGCGGCTGAAATCCGCCAGCGTGGCGGTCCTCTGCACCAGCTCTCTCAGACCCACGCCATTGAGGAGTAACCAACGGAGGGTGGGAGCGAAAGCTCCTGCCGCTCAACATGAACACGATTGAAGTGAAAACCTTTGAAGTCGGTCTCGTCCTCCTTATTCACGCGCAAAGCGTGGAGGAGGCGCGGCGCGCCCTGGACTCATGCATCCCCTCCGATCTTAGGGTGGAAAGAAAGGAAGTGCAGTACTGCGACGAGAACCTCGCGCGCTTCACTTTCAACTGAACACCAAGGGAGGCGAACCATGAAACCACTTAAGGTCGCGATGCTTGGAATAGGAACTGCAGTTCTTGCCTTCGGCTTGCAGGGCGCGAACGCGTCCGAAAACCGGGAACATGAGCGCGAAGGCGGGGTGGCGCTTGCGGGCATCCAGGTCGAAGGCACAGAAGCGAACGCCCCGCAAGCGAGCGCCGCCTATGAGCCGATCTCCGGCCACTGCATGCCGTTCGAGCAAAGTCTGCTCGACCGCGGCTCCCTAGGCCTGCCCGAGCACCTGCTGGTGCCGCAGATGGGCGGCCTGTTGTCCTACGAGTCCGACGAGGAGAGCGAACCGGCTTCCCAGGCCTCCCTTAAATCGTTCAGCGGTACGCCGTACTTATCGGCGGAGATATTCGGGTCATTGTCCTTGCGGACTGACAGGTCCTCTACGATGTAGTAGATCGAGTTCGGGCGAAGTGCCTGAAATAACACGGGCTTGCGTAGAGCATCGCTGATCGCCTCGCCGATGGGAACGACCTGTCCTGGCTGGGCGACCTGGCGATCGTAGTGCACCAGCACCCACGGAAGGCCCTCATCCACGTATAGCGCCAGTCCGGCCGGATTGAATCCCTCGAGCGCCTTTACCACGCGCTCTACCGTGTTGCGGTGCTTTTCGGGCCACTGGTAATCCACGTCCATATCGCCTCTCTTGCGAGCGCAAAGAATAACGCATCCCGCCGCCTTAGCTTACACTGCCCGAGCAGGCTCGCTTCCCAGCTCAACGTCCTAGGAGGTTCGCATGGACAACGGGAACAGACGCAAGAGAGCAATCAGCCTCGCGGGCGGCGGTCCCGCCGCCGGATTGCACATCGGGGTGCTACTTCGGCTCGACGAAGTGAACAAGGAGCGCAAAGCCCGCGGCGAAGAGCCGATCGAGTTCCAGGTATGGGCGTTGTCCTGCATCGGCGCCTGGGTCGGGATCGTCTACAACCAGTTCGAAGAGGACGCGGCAAGCACCAAGGCGGAGAAGACCTACGAGTTTTTCAAGGATCGGGTGTTCCGCGACGACGCCGGCTATGAGCGCTTCCCCATCAATCGGGCGTTCGGGCCGGACACCGAGTCGTTCGTGAAAGCGTGGATGAAGTTCGTGGGCAGCGCGGAGAGCTACCACCATCTCGTCCTGCCGCACGAGCATTTCATCGAGGCTACCCGCAGGTGGTTTCAGTTCCTGATGGATCCGGGCGGCTGGACACGGCACGGAGACGTCAACGCCTTCCTCCTCAACGACGTGCTGGCGGTCAATCCGGCCGTGCGATTCCTCGTCTCGTTGATGTACCTTTCGGAGGTCAACGGACTGACCCGGATCTACTATAAGGACAGCAGTTTTCTCGAATCCATAGACTTTCCCATGCTCAAGAAGGCGAGCGCGCCTGAGATCTATCACAACGCCTGGAACCTCGTCACACAGTCCATGCAGCTCTTCAGCAACAAGCGGAAGGACAAGTACCAGGAAATCACCCCGGAGAGCCTGTGCGCCTGTTCCGCGCTTCCCTACATCGAGCAGACGGTCGGCGAATACTGCGAGGGAGCGCTCGTCGACACGGTCAACTTCAAGGATCTCCTCGAGGACTACGACGAGCCCGAGAGACTCGACGAGGTCTGGGTGAGCAGGATCGTCGATGCGAGCCAGGTGAAGGTGCCGAACAACATCCATGACGGACTGTCCAACCTGTGCATGCTGTTCGCCGCAGAGCTGGGAGAGAACGACGTGAAGCTATTCAAGCAGCACCTGCACAAGCGCAGGCGTTGGAAGCCGCGCGTGATCGAGATTCCTCTCAGCTCGGTCCCCCAAGCTAAGGATCCTAGGACGGCAATCAGCTTCCGCTGGAACCACGACAATCTGGACCGCGGCGTAACCATCGGCAGGGCCGCGCTCAACAAGGTCCTCGAACACTATCACTAGCCGCGGGCTGGAGCGCGGCGATGTCCCGTGCAGCGCGCAGCTCGAGCGATCGGGCGCCTTGACGGCGCGCGATAAGCGACGCCCTTTCCAGCCAGGACTGCGCGTTTGCGCGCGTGCCCGGCGCCGCGCAGTCGAGCAGGGCGCGCGCCTTCAGTCGGCACAGCTCCGCTTCGAGGATGCGCTCGTTGTTGCGCTGTGCGGTGGCGAGTCCCTGCTCGGCCGCCTCGAGCGCGCTCTCCGGCCGCCCGTTGTGCAACAAGGCCTGGCAGCGCAGGACGTAGAGCACCGTGATGCCGAGCTGGTAGCCCGCCGCGCGGTATTTCTCCAGGGCCTCTTGCACCTCGTCGAGCTCGCTCGATGAAGGCTCCAGCATGCTCGTGCAGCACCCGAGGATGGCGCGCGCGAGGCCCAGCCATTGCCGAAAGCGGTGTTGCTCGGAGAGGGCGAGGCAGCGGCTGGCATGGCGCCGCGCTTTGTCGTGCTCACCGCAAAGCGCGTAAAGAATTGCCGCATAGTAGGCGACGTAGGCTTCGGTGTGCGGATGGGCGGTGGTCCTGGCGCGCTCCAACGCCGCATTGATCGAGCCGAGCGCCGCGTCCACCGATCCGAGCAGCCACAGCACCCAGGACAGCTGCGCGAGGCCCGCGGCACCCGCGTCCTGCCCGGCCGCGCGCGCGGCGAGCCTCTGGCTGTCGTCGGCTTCGCCGAACAGCGCCAGCGCCTGCTCGATTCCCTCCTTGGCCTCCTCGAGGCGGCCCATGAACAGCCGGATCATCGCCATCCCGCGCACGGCATTCAGCGCGGCCGCGACGTCGCGCTTGTCTTCGGCGGCGCGCCGCATGGCGGCGGTCGCTTCCAGCGCCTGGTCGAGCTCCCCGCGCACTACGCTGGCCGTCGCGAGCCAGAACATGACCTGCGGATACTGTGGCGCATTGCCGAGGCGCTCGCACAGCTCCCGCGCCCGGTTGAACACCGCAATGGAGTCGGCGGAGGCGGGTCCCTGCGTGGTGATCAGGCACTGCGCGAGCTCGAAGGTGAACTCGAGCTCGAGCCCGTCGCGCCGCGTTTCGTCAGGCAACGCTCGCGCCTCCTCGATTCCGTTGCGCAAGTGCGCCATGGCTTCCAGGTTGGCGAAGCGCTTTGCGGCGTCCTTACCGGCGCGTAGCCAGTATGGAAGCGCCCGGTACGGCAGGCCGGCGCTCGATAGATGACGCCCGAGCGTCTCCGGCTGGGCCGCCACGATGTCGGGAAACTTCTCCTCGAGCGCCGCGGCAATCGCGGTATGCAGCGCCACGCGGCGGCTCTTCAGCAAGCCCGCATAGGCCTCGTCGCGCAGCAGGCCGTGCTTGAACCTGTACAACGCATGCGGCGCCTCGCCGCGCTGGGAGACTAGCTCCGAGCGCACGAGCTTGCCGAGCGCCCCGTCCAGATCGTCGCGGTGCGGACCGAGAACCGAGTTGAGCAATTCGTAGGTGAACTCTCGACCGATGACCGCTGCGGCCTGCGCAGCGTAGCGCGCGTCGCCCAGCCCGTCCAGGCGCTCCATGAGCGAAGCGCGCAAGGTGGCTGGGATTGCGAGCGATGGCCCGGGACGGTTCAGGACCGTTTTCGTGTACTCCTCCACGTACAAAGGCACGCCGTCCGCTCGGTCCAGTATTTCGGCTACGACCTCGTCGCGCAGCGGTCTGCCCGCCGCCACGCGTCTTGCCAAAGCCTCGCCGTGACGTCGTCCGAGGTAGTTAAGGACCATGGTCTTCACGTGCGGCTGAGACGCCCAAGGCGGCTTGAACTCGCCGCTTCTGTCCTTCGTCCTGGCGGTGATAAGCAGCAGCATCGGTAGGCGCGGCACGCGCTCCACCAGCAGCGTCAGGAGCCCGAGCGAAGTGGGGTCAATCCAGTGCGCGTCCTCGAAAATCATCAAGACGGGCTGGCGGGCCGCCATGGCCTCCAGCTGGGCGAGCAGGGCCGCGAGCGTGCGCTCCTTGCGCGCTTGCGGAGTGAGCTGCGCAAGCGCGCGGTGATCTCTCGCTGGCAGTGACAGGAAGTTCGCGACCAGCGCAACGGCCTCGTGCGCATGCGACCCCGCCTCGAACAGCGCGGCGAGCTTGGCGAGCTTTTGCTCGTCGGAGTCGCGCCGGTGAAAGCCGGCGGCGCGTTCCAGCTGCCCGATGAACGGGAACAGCGCGCTGTTCGCATGGTGCGCCGAGCAGAAATAGCGCAGGCTCGCATGCGGCTCGGCTACGAGCCGCTCCTCCACGGCGCGCACGAGGTGCGATTTCCCGATGCCGGCCTCGCCGGCCAGAATGACGACGCGGCCCTCGCCATCTACGGCATTGCGCCACCGCCGCTCCAGCAACTCGAGCTCTTCCTCGCGTCCAAGCGGCGGCGGCAGCCGGCTGGCGTGGCTTGCCTCGAAGCGGCTCTCGACCGCGCTCGGCCCAAGGATCTGCCACGCGGGCACCGGATCGGTCCAACCCTTCAAGGCATGCGCGCCGAGTTCCCGGCAATCAAAAAGTGCGCCGGCGACTGCGTGTGTATTCGCGCACATCACCACGGTTCCCGGCTCGGCCAGCGTTTGCAGGCGCGCCGCCAGATTCGCCGGGTCGCCCACGACGCGCTGCTTGCGCCCCGGTCCCTGCCCGACCTCGCGCCTTACCACTACGGTGCCGGTCGCGATGCCGACCCGGGCCTGCAGCGGCGTTGCAACTTCGCTCTGCAAGCTTGCCACTGCATCGACGAGCGCTAGCCCGGCATGGATTGCGCGCTCCGTGTCGTCCTCGTGCGCTTCGGGAAAGCCGAAGAGAGCGAGCACGCCGTCTCCTTGGCGCTCGTCGACGAAGCCGGAATGCCGCGCGACGACATCGGCTACCCGCCCGTGATACGCGGTCATGACGGTGCCCATGTCGTCGACGTCCAGCCGTTCGGCAAGCGCCGCCGAGCCGACCAGATCGCAAAAAACCAGTGTCAGATGGCGTCGCTCGCCCTGGTCCTCGTCGGCGCAAGCCGCATTCGCCTCGGACGCCGGCGCTCGAAGCTCGGCGATCGCACGAAGAAGCTTGCGGCGATGGCCGACCCGTACGCCGAGCTCCTGGAGATCGCGCTCGCGCAGTTCCCGTAGTACCGCCGCGTCGATCGCGTTCTCGGCGAAGGGCTGTCGATATTCGCCCAAGCCGAGCTCCTCGAGCCACTGCCCGACGTTCGTCATAAGCGAAGAAGAGTCTACGCTTCGCTCGGCGGCGGCGCGAGTACCAGGGGCGCCCGTCGTCGCGCCACTGTCTCTTCCTTTACGGCTTCAAGGGTCCACGCGGTCAGTCGGCTGAAACCCGGTATTTCTTCTGCGGACGCCGCGCTCGCCCCACAGTCGTTGATTCGCCGAAATGTGGCGTCCCCACGGGGGATTCGAACCCTGCTTAATACGTGAAACGCCGATAGCGGCAGCCGCTAGCGAGGCAGGGTCTTTAGGACGCTGTCGCAAGCGGCGATGCTGCGCAGGTGCGAGTCGCGCATTTGGGTGAAGACGGCGAGCGCGGCGGGGTCGAGGGTGGGGAAGGCTTGTTCGAACTGCTTTACGGCCCACTTCAGGCCGCGGATCAGGAACTCGATGCGCTGGCGCGGGCCCTTGATGGCGATGGCCTTGTCGTAGAACTCGCCGGTGGCGTGGCTGTAGGGGACGCCGGCTTTCTCGAGGAGCTTGCCGATGAGGGCGCAGTTGTGAGCTTCGTCGGACTGGACTTGGCGCAGGACTTTCCAGGCGTCGCTGTTGCGCGGGTGGTCGTCCATGAAGACGACGAGCGCCTTCGCGCCGGCGCGTTCGGCCTCGAGCATGCGGTTGAGGAAGTCGGCGTTTGCCTCAGTGGAACTTGACGTACTCGTACTCCAGCGGGAGGTTGTTGATGCCGCGGTCGGGGGGTGCGATCCAGCTTGCCATTTTGCCGGGCTCGATCACGCGCTGCTGCAGGGAATGGACGAAGGCCTTGTCGGCTTCGGTCGGGATCCAGCTGGCCAGGTTCTTCTCGAATTGCTCCTTCGGGATCAGGTTGCCCTGCGGGTCGACGGGAAGGCCGGCCCAGGCGCCGATCGAGCGGCGAAAGCGCGAGGAGGGGAGCTTGAGG
Source organism: uncultured Enterobacteriaceae bacterium (assembly GCA_964546195.1). Classification (GTDB taxonomy): domain Bacteria; phylum Pseudomonadota; class Gammaproteobacteria; order Burkholderiales; family SG8-39; genus SCGC-AG-212-J23. The sequence goes on from CAZJJC010000169.1 coordinate 8,964, forward strand.
CGCAGGTCGAAGCCGGCGCGCTCGATCTGGCGGTTCCAGCGTTTGAGGCCGATCTCGCAGTCCTTGAGGTAGGAGTCGCGCATCACTTCGTTGAGCGCGTTGAGCAGCGGAACTTCCTGCTCGCCTTCGGGCATGAGGAGCTTGAGCGAGGCGTCGCGCAGGACATGGTCTTCGTACTGCGGCTCGTCGGGGCGGCCCTTGAGGCCGCTGGCGAAGTTGGCCGCGGAGTTGGAGGAGATCTCGGAGCCGAAGAGGTCGAGGGAGCTCGAGCACCAGAAGTTGAGGTATTTCTGCAGGAGCGGCAGGTCGACCGCGCCGTGCGCGCGGACCTTCCCCGGGTCGTCGGTGCCGAGCTCCTTCATCACTTCGAGCGTGCGCTTCACCACGCGGCTGATGCCGGTCTCGCCGACGAACATGTGGTGCGCTTCCTCGGTGAGCATGAAGCGGCAGGTGCGCGACAGCGGGTCGAACGCGCTCTCGGCGAGGCTTTTCAGCTGGTACTTGCCGTCGCGGTCGGTGAAATAGGTGAAGCAGTAGAGCGACAGCCAGTCCGAGATCGGCTCGTTGAAGGTGGTGAGGATGCGCGGCTTGTCGGCGTCCCCCGAGTGCCGCGAGAGCAGCTCCTCGGCCTCCTCGCGGCCGTCGCGGCCGAAGTAGGCGTGCAGCAGGTAAACCATCGCC
>CAZJJC010000170.1:0-1670 GCA_964546195.1 uncultured Enterobacteriaceae bacterium
GTAGATCGAGTCCGACACCTTCTTCTTGTTGTTCTTGAAATCATCGGCCACCGCCAGCCAGGCCTTCAGGTAGCGCACCGCCGCGTCGGGGTTCTTCTCCAGGAACTCGGGCGTGGCGGCCATGAACACCGGCATGCGGTCCACGTCCCAGTAGTTCATGATCGTGGTGGCGATGCCGTCGGCCTCGGCGATCGAGTTGTAGGGCTCGACGTTGATCATCGCGTCGACCGTCTTCGCGGCCATCGCCGCCACCATGTCGTTCACGTTCATGCGCACTTCCTGCCAGTCGTCCTTTTTCAGGCCGGCCTTGGGCGCGATCTGGTCGACGAACACGTTGCCGATCGAGGAGCCGGTCTGGTTGGCGATCTTCTTGCCGCGCAGATCCTCGATCCGCTTGATGCCGAGCTCCTTGCGCGCCATCACGCGGGTGGTCTTGCCCACCTCCTCGATCTGCGCGATGGCGACCAGCTCGCCGCGAGCATGGCCGATGAGGAACGACGGGCCGGCGTAGGTGCCGAGGTCGACCTGGCGCCCGACCATCTGCTGCATGGTGATGTTGCCCGAGGGCACCGCGAATTCCTCGTACTTGATGCCCTGCTTCTCGAGCGCGCCCGAGCGCAGCAGGTAGTAGGTGGGCATGCCCCACATGTTGGTCTGGTAGCCCTGCCGGATGCTCGCCCCCTGCGCGAGCGCCGGACCCCACATCGATGCGAAGGCCGCGGCACCGCCTGCGGCCAGGAAGTCACGTCGTTTCATTTGTCCTCCTCCTTTTGCGTGAGATGGCGAAGCAGCTCTCTCTGGTACTCGAGAAATTCTACGCTGAGCGGGTCGCGCGGACGCTTGAGGCCGATGCGCACCTGCGCCCGGATGCGTCCGGGATGCGGCGTCATGACGATCACCCGGTCGGCGAGGAACACCGCCTCGGCCACGTTGTGCGTCACGTAGACCACCGTCTTGCGGGTCTCGCGCCACACCTCGGCCAGCAGGCGCTGCATCTCGTCGCGCGTCAGGGCGTCGAGCGCGGCGAAGGGCTCGTCCATGAGGAGCACGCCGGGGTTGTAGGCGAGCGCGCGCGCGATGGCCACGCGCTGCTGCATGCCGCCCGAGAGATGATGGGGATAGGCGCCGGCGAACTTTTCCAGCTTCACCAGGCGCAGCTGCTCGAGCGCGATGCGCTCGCGCTCGGCCCTGGGCACGCCCTTCATCTCCAGGCCGAAGGTCACGTTGCCCAGCGCCGTGCGCCAGGGGAAAAGCTGGGCGAAGTCCTGGAACACGATGCCGCGGTCCAGGCCCTGGCCGTTGACCGCCCGGCCGCCGACGCGGATCTCCCCCGCCGTGGGCGCGAAGAACCCGGCGATCATGTTGAGCAGCGTGGTCTTGCCGCAGCCGCTCGGGCCGACGAGGCACACGAACTCCGAGCTGGCGGCGCTGAAGCTCGCGTCGTCCACCGCGTGCACCTTGCCGCTCGGCGTGTCGTACACCAGGCTCACGTTTTTGATCTCGATCACGCCTTGGCCGTCCTGACCATGCCCCAGCGCAGCACCGTGGAGCGCTCGAGCGAGCCAAACACCAGCCGCTCGAAAAGAAACCCGATCGCGCCGATCACCGCCAGCGAGGCGAGCATGATGTCGGCGTTGAGGAATTCCTTGGCGTCGAAGATCACCCACCCG
>CAZJJC010000171.1:0-8343 GCA_964546195.1 uncultured Enterobacteriaceae bacterium
GGTGTTCGGCGGATAGTTCTGCTCGTAGACCGTCTTCAGGCCGGCCTTCTTTGCCAGCACACGCGCGCCGTTGGCGAGGTTCTGCGCGAATTCCTGGTCGGCGGCGAGGATGGCGATGGTCTTGGCGCCGTGCTTCCGGCCGGCGGCGATGAAGCCGTCGGACCAGCTCGAGGCGTCGTTCCACGGCGAATTGTTGAACCACATGTCGTGCTGCACCGTGTGGTTCACCTGGAACGAGAAGTTGCCCATCAGCAGCAGGCCGCGCTGCTTGACCATCGGCATCAGCGGCGCCGTGGGCACCGTCCCATACGGAGCGATCAGCAGATCGACCCGGTCGACGTCGAGCAGCTTGGTGTAGATGCCCGGGATGGTGGCCGGGTTGGACTGGTCGTCGTAGGAGAGCAGCTCGACCTTGCGCCCGAGCAGGCCGCCCTTCTGGTTCACGTCCTCGACCCACATCTCGAGCGCGAGCAATGCTGCCTTGCCGCCGGCGCCCAGCGTGCCGGTCTGTGCGATGCCGATGCCCACCTTGATGGGCTGCTGCTGCGCCTGAACGGGAAACGCCACGCCGGCCGCAACAGCGAGCGCACCGGCGGTTGAAATCCACTTACGCCTGGAAAATGTCATGACCTCCTCCTTATCCGGACTATTGTAAACATTCTTCACAGCAGGGCAAGGCTGATTCCGGGGAAGGCGATCAGCACGCACAGGACCCCCAGCATCACCATGGCAAACGGAAAGGCGCCGAGGAAGATGTCGCGCAGCGAGATCGAGGGATCGTCGAGGGTCGCCTTGATCACGAAGCAGGAGATGCCGAACGGCGGCGTGAGCAGCCCGATCTCGGCGCCCACCACGGTGACGATGCCGAACCATACCAGCGACATGCCGAACGGCTCGAGCGCCGGCAGGAACAGCGGCACCACGATGAGGATGATGGAGGCGGTGTCGAGGATGGTGCCCAGCGCGAGCAGCAGCAGCACGTACAGGAGCATGAGGGCGGGGAAGCCCATCTCGATGGAGGCGAGCCATTCGCCGAACAGCGTCGGCAGCCCGGCGATGCCCAGCATCCGGCTGTAGATCGACGCCGCGATGATGAGAAACAGGATGTTCGCGGTGATGCGGCCGGTCTCGACCAGCGCGGTCCACAATGCGCGCCACTGCAGGCGGCGCTTCAGCGCGCCGATGATCACCGCGGCCAGCGTGCCGACCGCGCCCGCCTCCACCGGCGTCAGCACGCCGCCGTAGATGCCGCCCAGCACGATCAGCACCAGCGCCGCGGTCGGCCCCACCTGGGCGGCGAGGCCGAGGGCGAGGCGGCGCAGCGGCGGCCATGCCGCGCCCGAGGCCGGGCCGCCGACGAAGCGCGGCATGAAGGCGTGGAACAGCGGGATGGCGACGCAGTAGGCCGCCGCGAGCAGCAGGCCGGGCAGAATGCCGGCGATGAACATCGCGCCCACCGACTGCTCGGTGGTGACGGCGTAGATGATCAGCATCACGCTCGGCGGGATGATCATGCCGAGCACCGCGCTGCCGCCGACCACCCCCACGGCGAAGCGCCGGCCGTAGCCGAAGCGCAGCATCTCGGGCACCGCCACCTTGGTGAACACCGAGGCCGAGGCGATGGACGAGCCGGTGACCGAGGCGAACACCGCGTTCGCCGCCACGGTCGCCATGCCCAGGCCGCCGCGCACCGGGCGAAACAGGTCGTTGGCGAAGTCGTACAGATCGCGCCCCAGCCCGGCGCGGCTCACCACCAGCCCCATCATCACGAACGCCGGCACGGTGGCGAAGGCCTCGTCGGCGATGGAATCGGCCATGGCGAGCGACAGCAGGTTGAGCGCCACGTCGAGATCGCCGCGCAGCAGCAGCACCCCGACGAAGGAGATCAGGCCCAGCGCGATCGCGATGTGCGTGCCGGCGTAGATGGCGATGACGATCGCCGCCACCGAGGCGATGCCGACTGCGACGCTGCTCAACGTTTTTTGATGTTTCGAAAAGCTTCCACGGAAAGCCGCAGAAACTGGATCAGGCAAACGGCGAGACCGACGACGATGATGGTCTTGACCGGCCACACCGGCGCGGTGAACACCCCTTCGTTGCCGATCCAGTGATTGCGCTCGATGGCCTCCCGCAGCAGCGGCACCGAGCCCCACAGGCCGAGGGCCATGAAGGCGGCGCCGAGCAGGCAGAACAGCGCCTGCAGCCCCGCCGCGGCGCGCGGCGGAATCACCGAGAGCAGGGAATCGGAGCGCGTCAGCCTGCCGCCGCGGACGGTATCGGCGAGCTGCAGGAACACGATGCCCACGATCGACAGCGTGACCAGCTCGGTGGTGCCGACGATCGGATGCAGGAAGAAGCTGCGCCCGAGCGCATCCGCGCTCACCAGCAGGATGAGCAGCAGGATCCAGACCGATCCCGCCGCGTTCATGCCGATGACCAGCCGGTCGAAAGCCCTTCCTATTCGCGATCCCACTGGCGCTCGATCGGCTGGTTGGCCGCGCGCATCGCGTCCATGTAGTACTTCAGCATGGCGCTGCCCTCGAGGCCTTCCTTGTCCAGCCCCTCGGCCCATTCCTTCGCCAGGTTGGGCAGCGAGCGTGCCCACTTGGAGCGCTCGGCGCGCGGCAGGTCGTACACGCGGCCGCCGGCCTTCTTGTAGGCGGCGACGCTGTCGTCGCCCAGCTCGGCCGAGAGCTTGCCGAGGTGGTCGCGGTAGGCCACCGCCACCTCCTTCAGCACCGTGCGCACCTCGGGCGGCAGGCGCTTCCAGGTATCGGCGTTGACGGTGACCACCTTGGTGTTCACCGCGCCCAGGTCGGCGCGCATCATGTAAGGCGCGACTTCGGCGAGCTTGAAGGTCGCCGCCGCCTCGGGCCACAGCATGCAGCCGTCGACCACCCCGGTCTGGATCATGTTGTAGTAATTGTTGAGGCTGCCGGCCACGCCCACCGCGCCGGTGGGCGGCAGGTAGCGCAGGTTGAAGCCCGCGCTCGCGATCTTCATGCCCTTGAAGGCGTCGAGCGCGCGCGCCTCGTTCTTCGTGAACATCTGGTAGCTGTCGAGCACCGTCTGCGCCGACAAAAATTCCTGGTTGTACGAGGCGAAGGTGCGCTTGATGCCGGGGAACTTCTCCGCCATCGCGTCGATGGTGCGCGCCACCAGCAGCGGATCGGTGGTGACGAACGGGGTCGCATACGCGACCGACAGGATCTTCATCTTGTCGCCGTAGATCGCGGTGGTGACGATGCCGATGTCGCCCAGGCCCTTCTGCAGGCCTTCGAGCACGCCCTGCGGCTTGACGATCTGCCCGCCCCAGGCCTGGTTCCAGCGGATCTGGTACTTGCCCGACCGGGCGAGGCGCTTGTCCACCTCCGGGATGTAGAAGCTGACGAACTCCTTGATCCACAGCGCGCGCGGCGGATAGCCGTCGATCGCCGTCAGGTTGATGGTCTGCTGGGCCGCGGCCGGCCCGCAGGCGGCCGCGAGCAGCGCGCCCGTTACGACGGTACGTAGTTTCATGGTCCTCCTCCTCGGTCGACAGTCTATAGCTTGAGCAGCCTCGCGGCGTTGCCGCCCATGATTTGCCTTTTTTCCAGGGCGCTCAGCTTCACCCCTTCGATAAAGCCCGCCGGGTCCTCGACCCCCATGTCGTAGGGATAGTCGGTGCCCAGGACCACGTGCCCGGCGCCGAAGCGCTCGACCAGGTTCTTCAGGATGCCGCGGTCGAAAGTGATGGTGTCGAAGTAGAACTTCTCGAGGTAGCTGGAGGGCTTTTTCCCGATCACCGTCCTGCAGTCGGGACGCGCCTTCCAGGCGTGGTCCATGCGCGCCCAGTAGTGCGCGAGGTAGCCGCCGGCGTGCGGCAGCACCACTTTCAGCTTCGGATGGCGCTCCATCACGCCGTCGAAGATGAGGTGGCTCGCCGCTACCGTGGTCTCGAGCGGATTGCCGATCACGTTGTTGAAATAATGGTCCAGCAGCCGCTCGCCCTGCGTGTAGCCGATGGGGTGCATGAAAATCACGATGTCGAGCTCCTGCGCCTTGCGAAAGAAGCCCTCGAGCAGCAGGCGGCCATCGGTCAGATCCATGCCGTTCACGCTGGGATTGATCTCCACCCCCCGCAGACCGAGCTTTTTGACCAGGTATTCCAATTCCTGCACGCAAAGGTCTGGATCCTGCAAGGGCACCGTGCCCAGGCCGACGAAGCGCTCGGGCCGCTTGCCGCAGATCTCGGCGATGCGCTCGTTCACCAGCCGCGCGAGCTCCTGGCCCTCGCCCGGGTCGGTCCAGTAGTAGGTCTGGTTCGGCGCGGGCGACACCGCCTGCATGTCGATCCCCATGCGGTCCATGTCCTTCAGCCGCAGCTCGACGCCGGAGAGCTTGGGGCCGCGCTCCTTCATCTGCCTGGCACTGGTCTCGCGCGTGAGCGCGTTGGCGAACTTGACCGAGGGCTCGTGCTGGCCGGGATTGCGCCCGGCCATCTTCGCCGCGACCTCGGGGTTGAGGTAGTGGCAATGCATGTCGATCCTCAAGCTCCTGCCTTTCCTCTTCAGCGTTTTCACGGAAGAGGAACTGCGGGGCGCGCAGCTGTACATCATGTCAGTTTCTCGAAAAGTTGCTCGTTGGTCAGCACCCAGCCGATGCAGCGCGCAACGTTCTGCAGGCCGAGCACATGCAGGTCGTCGCCGTACATGCTGGCGACGCAATCGGACAGCACGACGACGCGGTAGTCGAAGTTGAACGCCGTGAAGGCGGTGTTCAGAACGCAGGTATTGGTGTTGATGCCCATCAGCACGACGTTCTCGATTTCCAGGGTATCCAGCAGCTGGCGCAGGTCGGTGCCGTAAAAGCAATCCAGGCGCTTCTTGTTGTCGATCACGTAGTCGCCCTGCCGGTACAGCTCGGGGATGATCTGCGTGCCGGGCGAGCCTTCCACGTTGTGCTCGCGCACCGTGCTCTTGCGCCCCGGCGTCAGCCGGTCGGTCTCGCCCTGCGCCGCGTGCATCGCCCTCCAGAACGGCGAGCCCATGCCCTCGCTGCCGATCTGCGGGATGCGCCTGTAGACGAGCACCACGTGGATCACCGCAACCTTCAGCGTCCTCGCGAAATCCAGCGCCGCCCCGGCGTTCGCGATGACGCGCTTCGCATCCTCGGGCTTCGCCGGCATGGTCGCCACGTCCATGTCGAGATGCCCGCGGTGCATGTCGATGGTGACCACCGCGGTCTGCCTGCTCCTTAGGCTGAGCTGCCTGTAAAGGCCGGAAAGAAGCGAAGAGCGGTCGACAATCTCCACGTTTTTCATCGGTGCGCCTCGAGCCTCCTCATATCCCCAGGTATTTGGACTTCACGGCCTCGTCGCGCTGCAGCGACTGCGGATCGGAGGAATGCACCACCTGCCCCTTGCTCATCACGTGCACATAGTCGACCAGCTGCAGCGCGAGCGCCGCGTTCTGCTCGACGAGCAGGATCGAGAGCCCCTCGTCCTTCAGCTTGCGGATGATCTGCCAGACCGCCTGGATGATGATCGGCGCGAGGCCCTCGGAGGGCTCGTCCATGATCAGGCAGTCGGGATTGGTCATCAGGCCGCGCGCGATGGCGAGCATCTGCTGCTCGCCGCCGGAGAGCGTCTTGGCGCGCTGCCTGCGCCGCTCGGCAAGGCGCGGGAAAAGCGGATAGATGCGCTCCAGGGTCCAGCCGTGCCGTGCGCTGCCGCGCGCCGCCACCTTCAGGTTCTCTTCGACGCTCAGGGTGGGAAACACGCGCCGTCCCTGCGGCACCAGGCCCATGCCGCGGCGCACGGTCTCGAAAGACGACACCGTGGTGATGTCGGCGCCCTTGAACACGATGCGCCCGCGACGCGGCGGCGTGAAGCCGACGATGGAATTGACCAGCGTGGTCTTGCCCACGCCGTTGCGCCCGAGGAGCCCGAGGATCTGCCCCTGCTCCAGCTCGAGCGACAGGCCCTGCAGGACATACGCATCGCCGTAATACGTATGGATGTCGTGCACCTGGAGAATGGCCATCCCTCACCCGGTGCCGAGGTAGATTTCCTGCACGCGCGGGCTGGCGCGGATGGCGTGCGCCGCGCCGCTTTCCACCACCGAGCCGAAATGCAGCACCGAGATGCGCTCGACGACGTCGAACACCACGTCCATGTCGTGCTCGATGAGCAGGATGGCGAGGGCCGGATCCAGGCGCTTCAGGAAAGCCGCCATCTCGCGCGACTCGCCGGAGGAAAGCCCGGCGCAGGGCTCGTCGAGCAGCAGCAGCTTCGGGTCGCTCGCCAATCCGAGCACGATCTCGATCTGGCGCTGCTCGCCGTGCGACAGGTTGCGCGCCTCGGTGTCGCGGCGCTCCCAGTAGCCCGCCGCCTCGAGCAGGCGGCGCGCCTTCTGCTGCAGCTCGGCGTAGCTGGCAAGCGAGCGCCACATCACGAACTTGGTGCGCCTCAGGCCCCCGATCGCTAGCAGCACGTTGTCCAGCACCGAGAGCTTCGGAAACAGGCTCGTGATCTGGAAGGTGCGCGCCATGCCGAGCGCGGTGCGGCGGTGGCTCGGCCAGCCGGTGACGTCCTGGCCGAACAGCAGGATGCGGCCCGCGCTCGCGGGCAGCACCCCGGTGATGAGGTTGAAAAGCGTGGTCTTCCCGGCGCCGTTGGGGCCGATCACGGCCTGCCGGTCGCCGGGAAGCACCTCGAAGCTCACATCCTGCACCGCGGTCAGGCCGCCGAAGGTCTTGGAGAGCCCCCTGAGCTGCAGGACCGGCTGCGCGCTCACTCGCAGTACTTGCAGGGCGGATAGTCGCGGCTGTACAGCGGCGTCTTCAGGTACGCCTGCTTGTCGTACTTCCAGAACTGGCCCACGTCCGGATAGGTCTTGATGATCGTGTTCCAGAGCTCTTCCTGCGGGTAGCCGAACATCTTCTTCTTCTCGACTTTCTTGATGTAGATGTTCTGCACCGGGTTGCGCATGTCGTCGAAATGCACCGGGCCGCGCACCGCGTCGAGCTTGAGGCTGGTGATGCTCTTGATGAACTGCTGCGGCCCCGGCCACTTGCCCTTGGCCCGCTTCATCACCTCGTCGATCATCTGCGCGGTGGTGTAGTTCGACTCCGAGTAGTACGAGGGCACCTTGCCGTACTTCTCGCGGTACTTCTTGACGAACGCCATGTTCTTCGGCGTGTCGAGCGCGGCGCTGTACTGCAGCCCGGAAACGTGGCCGAGCACCTCGTCGCCCATCGCCGGCAGCACGAACTCGTCGTAGCTCGTGCCGCCGCCGATCAGCGGCTTCCTGCTGCCCGCGGCCTGCAGCTGCTTCGGGAACTGCAGCGCCATCGGCCCGACCATGAGCGAGAAGATCGCGTCGACGTCCTGCTTGATCGTCGGGATGTACGGGCCGAAGTCCTTGGTGCCCAGGGGCGGCCAGATCTTCTGCACCACCCTGCCGCCGCAGTCCTCGAACACCTTCTGGAAGCCGCCGACCACCTCGTGGCCGAAGGCGTAGTCCGCCCCCACCGTGGCGACGCGCTTGTAGCCCTGCTCGCAGGCCCACTGGCCGAGCGGGTGGTGCGGCTGCGAGCTCGTCCAGCTGGTGCGCACGATGTAGGGGTACTTCGGCAGGTCGCGCTGCGTGAGGTCGTCGGCGGCGGCGACCGACAGCACGTACACGGTCTTGAGGCGGCTGCTCACCGGCGCAAGCGCGTAGCCGGTCGAGGCGAGCAGGCCGCCGATGTACATGTGCACCTTGTCCTGGCGGATGAGCTTCTCGGCCTTCCTCACCGCGACCGGCGGCTTGCCCTCGGTGTCCTCGACGATGAACTGCACCTTGGCGCCGCCGAGCTGGCCGTCGTGCTCGTCCAGGTACAGCTGGAAGCCGTTCGTCATGTCCTTGCCGATCTGCGCGAAGATACCGGTCATCGGCGCGACGAAGCCGATGCGCAGCTCCTGCGCCGTGACGGGGCTGGCGATGGCCAGCGCAATTCCTGCGACCAGATACTTTTTAAACCTCATAAAACCTCCTCAGTGAGTTGCACTCCTCCAGCTGCGAAGCCGCGCCGGGATGCCCATCAGCCCGCCCGGCAGATAAAGAATCGTCAGCACATACACCCCGCCGAGCACGTACTGCCACCACGGCACGAGGGTCGCGAGGTACTCGCGCAGGAATACGACCACGCCGGCGCCGATGGCGCCGCCGACCAGCGTGCCCGGGCCGCCCAGTACCACCATGAGCAGAATGTCGACCGAGGTGGTGAGAATGACGTCGCCGGGGCTGACGATGCCGGTGAGGTGGGCCCACAGCACCCCCGCCAGGCCGCCGAAGCCGCCGGCGATGACGAACGCCAGGT
>CAZJJC010000172.1:0-6283 GCA_964546195.1 uncultured Enterobacteriaceae bacterium
ACGCGCGCTAGTGTACACTCGCGCGCATGCTCGACCCGTCGCGCATCCTGCAGCGCTGCGATGCGCTCGCGCGGCACTCCGAGCTTCCCGACGGCTTGACCCGTGTGTTCCTCTCGCCGCAAGGCCGCGCGGCCGGCGAGCGGGTGCTCGGCTGGATGCGCGAGGCCGGCATGCAGGCGCGCCTGGACGCCATCGGCAACGTGGTCGGGCGCTACGAGGGCGAGCAGCCGGCGCTTCCCTGCCTGATGCTCGGCTCGCACCTCGACACGGTGCGCGACGCCGGCAAATACGACGGCATGCTGGGGGTCATCACCGCCATCGAATGCGTCGGTCGGCTGAATGCCGAAAAGAAGCGGCTGCCGTTCGCGATCGAGGTGGTCGGCTTCGGCGACGAGGAAGGCGTGCGCTTCGGCACCACGCTGCTCGGCAGCCGCGCCATCGCCGGGACGCTCGACCCGCGGGTGCTGGAGGCCAAGGATGCGAAGGGCATATCCATCGCCGAGGCGCTGCGCCAGTTTGATTTGAATCCGAAGGAAATCCCCGGGGTTGCACGTAAAAAAGGCGCGATTTTGGCGTACGTGGAGCTGCATATCGAGCAGGGGCCGGTGCTCGAAGCCGAGAATCTGCCGGTCGGCGTGGTGACCGCGATCAACGGCTTTTCGCGCCTGCGCGTCAGCCTGCGCGGCGAGGCAGGCCACGCCGGCACCGTGCCGATGAAGCTGCGGCGCGACGCGCTGGCGGCGGCGGCAGAGTGCGTGCTCGCGGTCGAGCGCCTGGCGCGCGCGCAGCCCGAGCTGGTCGCCACCGTGGGCCGCCTCGAGGCGAAGCCCGGTGCGATCAACGTCATCCCGGGGGAAGTGCAGTTCAGCGTCGATGTGCGCGCGCCCGAAGATGCCGCGAGGGAGCAGGCGGTGGCCGCCGCGCGCACCGAGATCGCCTTGATCTCGGAAAGCAGAAGCATCGGCTTCGAGATCGAGACGCTGCAGGAGCTGGGCTCCAGCGCCTGCGCGCCCTGGCTGATGGCGCAGCTCGAGCGCGCGGTGCGCGCCGAAGGCCTGCGCGTGCTGCGCCTGGCGAGCGGCGCGGGCCACGACGGCATGGCGATGAAGGCGATCGCGGACATCGCGATGCTCTTCGTGCGCTGCGAGCGCGGCGTGAGCCACAACCCCGCCGAGGCCATCAGCGTGGAGGATGCGGGAATAGGGGCGCGTGTTCTCTTCAGATTCTTGGAAGACTTCCGTGGATTATCCGCGTGACCTGATCGGCTATGGCGCGAAGCCGCCCAGGCCCCGCTGGCCGGGCAGCGCGCGCCTCGCGCTCAACTTCGTCCTCAACTACGAAGAGGGCGGCGAGAACGCCATCCTGCACGGCGACAAGGCGAGCGAGGCCTTTCTCTCGGAGATCGTCGGCGCGCAGGCGCGCGAAGGCGTGCGCCACATGTCGATGGAGTCGATCTACGAGTACGGCTCGCGGGTGGGGGTGTGGCGCATCCTGGCCCTTTTCGCGCGCTACGGGGTGCGGTTCACCGTCTTCGGCGTGGCCATGGCGATGGAGCGCAATCCGGCCGCGGTCGATGCCTTCCTCAAGGCCGGCCACGAGATCGCCAGCCACGGCTGGCGCTGGATCGACTACCAGAGCGTGCCGCTCGAAGTGGAGCGCGAGCACATGCAGCGCGCGCTCGACATCCACACCCGCCTGACCGGCGAGCGCCCGCTCGGCTGGTACACCGGCCGCACCAGCCCGAATACCCGGCGCCTGGTGCTCGAGAACGGCGGCTTCGTGTACGACGCCGACGACTACAACGACGACCTGCCCTGGTACGACACGCGCTACGGCAGGCCGCAGCTCGTGGTGCCCTATACCCTGGACGCGAACGACATGCGCTTCGCGACGGCGCAGGGCTTCAATTCCGGGGACGATTTCCTGAATTACCTCAAGGACAGCTTCGATGTCCTGTACGCCGAGGAGGGGCGCATGATGTCGGTGGGGCTGCACTGCCGCCTGATCGGGCGCCCGGGTCGCCTAAAATCGCTGGAGCAGTTCCTGAAATACGTGCGGGGGAAGAAGGTTTGGATAGCGCGACGCATCGACATCGCCCGCCACTGGCTGAAGCAGCATCCGCATGGTTGACGACCTGAACCCTGCGCCGCGGCTGCTGATGGGCCCGGGCCCGATCAACGCCGACCCGCGCGTGCTGCGCGCCATGAGCGCGCAGCTCCTCGGGCAGTTCGACCCCCAGTTCCGCGACTACATGAAGCAGGTCTCGGAGCTCTATCGCGGCGTGTTCCGGACGCACAACCGCTGGACCCTGCTCATCGACGGCACCGCGCGCTCGGCGATCGAGGCCGCGCTCGCCTCGCTCATCGAGCCGGGCGACCGGGTGCTGGTGCCGGTGTTCGGGCGCTTCGGCCACCTCAAAGTCGAGATCGCCCGGCGCTACGGCGCCGAAGTCAAAGCCGTGGAGGTCGAGTGGGGCCGTGTTTTCGCGCCCGAGCAGATCGAAAGCGAGCTGAAGAACTTCAAACCCAAGCTCGTCGCCGTCTCGCACGGCGACACCTCGACCACGATGGCGCAGCCGCTGCAAGAGCTGGGCAGGCTGTGCCGCGCGCACGACGCGCTGCTGTACGTCGATGCCACCGCCACCTTGGGCGGCATGGACCTGCAGGCCGACGCCTGGCAGCTCGACGTGGTGAGCGCCGGGCTGCAGAAGTGCCTCGCCGGGCCCCCGGGCAGCGCCCCGTTGACCTTGAACGACAGGGCCGAGCAGCGCATCGTCCGGCGGCGCCATACCGAGCAGGGGTTGAGGACCCGGGACCAGACCGAAGGCGAGGGGCCGGTCATCCGCACGAACTACCTCGATCTGGCGATGATCATGGACTACTGGTCGGACAAGGCGCTCAACCACCACACCGAGGCGACCACCATGCTCTATGCGGCGCGCGAATGCGCCCGCATCCTTCTCCAGGAGGGTTTGAGCGGGGCGTTCAAGCGGCACGCCGTGGCGTCCAAAGCCCTGACCGAGGGCTTGCAGGCCATGGGGCTTAAGCTCTTCGGCGACCCGAAGCACAAGATGGCGAATATCACCGGCGTCCATATCCCCGAGGGGGTGGACGGCGAGAAGGTGCGTCGCGCGCTGCTCACCGATTTCAACATCGAGATCGGCACCTCGTTCGGCCCGCTGCACGGGCGCATCTGGCGCATCGGCACCATGGGCTACAACGCGCGCAGCGACGCGGTCCTGAACACCCTGGGCGCCCTCGAAGCTGTGCTGTCGCAGGAAAAGCGGGGAATTCCTCGAGGTGAGGCGGTGGACGCGGCGCTCGCGGTCTACCGCAAGGCCTGACGGTGCCGGTGCCGAACACCCTGCTCGTCGCGATCGGCGGCAACGCCACGCACCCGGAGGACATCCGCGGCACCACCGAGGAGCAGGAGCAGGTCGCCGACCGCGCGGCTCGCGCCCTGCTTCCGCTCGTCAGGAAGCACAACCGCCTGCTCGTCACGCACGGCAACGGCCCGGTCGTCGGCAAGATCCTGCTGCGCATGATGCTCACGCGCGACGCCATCCCGCCGATGCGGCTGGACATCTGCGTGGCGCACAGCCAGGGCGGCATCGGCTACATCCTGATCCAGGCCTTGGAGAACGCGATGCGGCGAGAGGGGATCCATCGCCAGGCCGCCTGCGTCGTGACGCAGGTCGAGGTCGACGCAAGCGATCCCGCCTTCGGGCATCCCTCCAAGCCGATCGGCCCCTTCTTCGGGGAAGACGAGGCGCGCCAGTACGAAGCCAAGGGCTGGCGCATGAGGCAGGACGCCGGGCGCGGCTGGCGCCATTGCGTCGCCTCGCCCGAGCCGCGCGAGGTGATCAACCTGCACGTGATCAAAGTGCTCCTCGATGCCGGCACGGTGGTCATCGCCGGCGGCGGCGGCGGCATACCGGTCGTGCGCGACGCGAAGGGCGAGTGGCGCGGCGTGCAGGCGGTGGTGGACAAGGACCTCACCTCGGCGCTGCTCGCGCGCTCGCTCGGCATACCGGATCTCCTGATCCTCACCGCGGTAGAGCGCGTGGCGGTCGACTTCAAGACGCCGCGCCAGCGCTTCCTCGACACGGTGACGCTCGCCGAGCTCAAGGGCTACCAGCGCGCCGGGCACTTCGCCAGCGGCAGCATGGGGCCGAAGGTCGAGGCCGCGATCCGCCACCTCGAGTCGGGCGGGGAGCGCGCGATCATCGCGCACCTGGAGCGGGCGCTGCCCGCCCTGGCGGGCGAGACGGGCACGCATGTGGTCCGCTGAGGTCACCGGCCGCTTCGCGCGCGAGGCGCTGGCCGGCGGCGAGGGCGAGGTCATCGCGGTGTTCCGCCGCAGCTTCTACCTGCGCTGTCCCGGCGAGCGCTACGCCTGCGCCGGAGACGCCTCGCTCGGCCACGGGCCCTTGAATGTCCGGCTTACCGCCTCCGGCCTTCCGGCACTGGGCACGCGCGTTTCGGTTTCGGTGCAGAACGCCTCCGTATGGCAGCCGCCGCCTCCTGAAAAGATGGCTGATCTGGGTTTGTTGCGGGAATCAGCGAAAAACCGCATCCCCGCGGAGGGGCTCGGCTGCCTGGTGATCGGCGCGCACAATGGCTTGAGCGGCCATGCGCAGCCTGCGCTCGAGGCGCTGGAGCGCTGGCTGGTCGGCAATGCCCTCGCGGGCGAGGCCGAGCAGCTCATCGGCCTGGGGCCGGGCCTCACGCCTTCGGGAGACGACTACTTCGGCGGAATGCTGGTGGCGCTGCGCCTCACCGGGCGCAGCATGCAGGCCGACGGCCTATGGCGCTGGCTGCAGCCGCGCCTGAAGCAGCGCACCAGCGCGATCAGCGCGGCGCATCTGTGCGCGGCGGCCGCGGGCGAGGCGCATGAAGCCCTCCACGACGTATTAAGTGGAGATCTGGATTTGAACAAAATCGATGCCATCGGCCATTGCTCAGGCTGGGATGCGCTCGCCGGCGCCGTGGCGGTGCTGAAGGCCTAGTTCGGCGACTGGATGTTCGCCTTCCTGGCGAGCGCGCTCCAGCGCATCCGATCCGACTTCAGTGCCGCCGCGACCTGCGGGGCGTCGTCCCACACCGGCTCTATGCCGACCGCCTCCAGCCGCGAGCGCACCCCAGGGTCGGACATCACGGCCTTCAACCCCGCACGGATTTTCCCGGTGATTGCGTCGGGCGTATTCGCCGGCGCCATCACCGGGTAGAAGTTGAACACCAGCAGGCCGGGGAAGCCCTGCTCGACGAGCGGCTTCACGCCCGGCAGCAGCGGCGAAGGGTTCGGCCCGGTGACGCCCAGCGCCCTCAACTTGCCCGCCTTCACCTGCGGCAGGCCCTGGGCGATCGGCCCGAACATCAGGCTCACCTCGCCCGACAGCGCCGCCGTCATCGCCGGCGCCGCGCCCTTGTAGGGCACATGCGTCATGTCGATGCCGGCGATCAGCTTGAACAGCTCGCCGCCGAAGTGCGCCGGCGAGCCGATGCCCGCCGAGGAGAAAGTGAGCTTGCCCGGCTCCCTCTTCGCCAGCTCGACCAGCTCCTTCACGCTCGACACGCCGAGCGAGGCATTGACGAACAGCCCGTTGTCGGTGCGCGCCAGGCTGGCGATCGGCTTGAAGTCGGCCTGCGGGTCGTAAGGCAGCTTCTTCGCCACCGCCGGATACATCGTGAGCGGAATGTCGACCGTCACGAGCAGCGTGTAGCCGTCGGGCGCGGCGCGCGCCACGTTGTTGGCGCCGATCGAGCCGGTCGCGCCCGTGACGTTCTCGACCACCACCGGGTTTTTCCAGTCCTCGCCCAGCCTCTGCGCCACCACGCGCGCCAGCACGTCGAGCGGCCCGCCGGCCGGGAACGGCACCACGAACTTCACCGGCCGCGATGGGTAGTTCTCCTGCGCGGCGGCCGGCAGGCACCAGACCAAGGCAAGAACCATCAGCAAGCGCGACATGCGTTTTCTCCTCAGGAAATCAAAGACGCCGCCAGCTCGGCGGCATGGGCGTTCGACGACGCGACCAGCACGCCGGCGTCTCGCAGCAGCGCCGCTTGGCGCGACCAGACTTGCGGATCCTGCTCGGTCCCGGTGACCGAGGCGATCACGGTCTTGCCGCCCTTTAGCGCCTTCAAAAGAACGACGGCGGGATTCTCGTGCGCGCCGTAGCCGAGCACGACGTCGACCAGGATCACGCCCACCGCCGGATCGGCGAGGGCGCGCGCGACGTGGTCGTTGCGCAGCTCGGGCTCGATCATCGGGTGCGGCCGGCCGC
>CAZJJC010000173.1:0-11149 GCA_964546195.1 uncultured Enterobacteriaceae bacterium
CGCCGAGAGGTTCTCGGCAACCGGCTCTGATTCGCGCTCGACGTCGACGCGCATCACGCTGCAGCCCAGTGCGTCCAGCAAACGCAACGCCGGACCCTCACCCGCTCCGCGCGCCGCATCCAAGGCCACGCGAAAGCGCCGACGCCGGATGCTCCCGGCGTCCACCTGCTCGAGCACACGCGCCACATGCAGCGCCACGGCGCGCTCCTGGCGCTGGTCCCGCCTGACGGCGCTCGCGAGGTCAGAGGCCGCAGAAAGCTCCCGGATGAGGCGCTCCGTCTGGGCGCCGTCGAGCACGGTGTTCTCTGGTGCGAGAAAGAACTTGAAACCGTTCCACTGCGCGGGGTTGTGGCTGGCGGTGACCGCCACCGCGCCATGGGCGTCGAGCGCCCCGAGCGCGAACTGAATCGTCGGCGTGGGCGCCACGTCGAGGTCCAGGATCCTCACGCGCTCATCCGATAGGCCCTGCATCAGCGCGCCCTGGAGCTCGGGTCCGCTCGCGCGCGTGTCCCTGCCCACCGCGAGCGTGATCGGCCCGACGGGGTGGAGCTCCGCGACCATGCGCCTGAACGCGACGCCGAATCTGCGGGCAACGGACGCATCCAGGTCGCGCCCCACCACGCCGCGCACACCGGAATAGCTGATGACCAGCCCGCTCATCGCTGCCACTGCGGCTTGTTGCGCTGAACCTCGCGGTAATAGTCGCGCAGCGAGAGCCCCGCGGCCGCGGCCTCGTCGACGATGACCGTGGTGTGCGGATGCAGCTGCAGCGCCGAGGCCGGCACCATGGCTGTCAGCGGTCCTTCCACCATGCGCGCAACCGCGTCCGCTTTGGCGGCTCCGTCGGCCACCAGCAGGCAATGGCGCGCCTCCAGGATGGTTCCGATTCCCATGGTGACCACGTGGAGCGGGACCTCGTGCTCACCGAATGCCGGCCGGTTGGCTTCACGGGTAAGGCCGCTGAGCGTCTTGATGCGCGTGCGGGACGCGAGCGATGAGGTGGGCTCGTTGAACCCGAGGTGGCCCTCCCGGCCAATCCCCAGGAGCTGCAGGTCGATTCCCCCGGCGGCGCGGATGTCGCGCTCGAACTGCTCGCATAAGCCAGCCAGATCGTCGCCCTCCGTGGGCGGCAAGTGCACGCGCCGGCGGTCAACATTCACGCGGCTAAGAAAGTGCTCTTCCATGAACGCGTGGAAGGAGGCGGGATGCGAAGGGCTCAAGCCCACGTATTCGTCGAGATTGAACGTGGTGGCCCGTGAGAAATCCAGCGCCTGGTTTTGGTGCGCGAGGACGAGCTCGGCATACACGCGCTTCACGGAGGCGCCCGTGGCGAGGCCCAGGACCGCGCCGGGCTTTCCTGCCACCAGCCGGGAAAGGATGCCCGCCGCGGTCACCCCGACGTTCGGCGCCCCGGGCAGGATAATCACTTCCATGCGAGGAGACGGGCTTCCACATCCCGGGCGAACCGCTCCACGAGCTGCAGGGTCCAGCGACTGATATCCAGCGTGGGATCCCTCACCAGCGGTGTGAGATCCATCGCGTATTCGACGGCCGTGGCCCGGTCGGCGGCGTGCGCGTCCAGAAACGTGGCATTCGCGCGCTTGCGGCCGGCCGCCGCCAGGTCGTAGCGCTTGCCGCCGGCGATCTGGGATTCGAATGCGCCCATCAACGGCATGAGCCGATCTTCCGCGGCACTGACATCGAGCGTCACCTTGTCCTGCGGCTGCAGCCAATCCAGCGCGCGCCACACCTCGCAGCCCAGAACGCGTTCCACCGACGACGGATTCGCACGCAGCGCCTGCACGGTGTGCAGGGCCACGGCAACGTGCGTGTCATGCCTGTCCGCCGGATTGTGGGTGTAGACCCACCGCGCCCGAACCGCGGACAGGACTGCGCTCAAGTCGGATGCCAGCGCAGGATAGGCGGCCTGCTTCACATCCCGGCTTGCGTGGTCCAGCCAGATCACCGCCGCGTATTTGCCCAGGGATGCTGCGCGCTTTTGCTCCTGGAGCCGCGCGTTGCTACCCCCTCCGTCGGTGACGATGACGGCGGCGAGCCCTTCCGCGTGGAGCACCGCATGCCAGGCCATGAGCTCCACGTCGTCGGCGTGAGCCGCCACTACGAGGTGAGTCACCCGCGCGGAAGCCGCTTCCCAGGATGACCCGTCAGGAATGAATATTTCCGCGCCGGGGCGGCTCAGCTTCAGCATGCAAGAGTTTAGCTCTCACGACCTTTGTAGGGTCGACGCAACAGCGGGTCTTCGATTGCCTTGGAAATCGCGCCGCAAGGTGGCGCTCGCAAAAGAACCCCAAGTACTCTTGAAGCGATATGCGGAGAGAGCCCCGTGGATAGAGAGATCTACACCAGCACCATCTCGAGCCTGGTCGATTACTTCGAGGGCTATGGAACGCTCGCGCTGATCCTGAACGTCAATGTCGACGAGCTGCGCCGCTGGGCCGAGGGCAAATCCCGCCCGCCGACGGAGGTTTTTTTTCGCATCGTCGACCTGGCCCGGCGGCCTCCTGGAACGCTCCGCAGCGTGAACTGACGTCGGCGCCCTACTGGGCGTCATCGCTCTCACAATCCTTCAGGGGAACTTCATGCCGAGCCGGCGGCGGCGTCGAGCGAGGCGGAGGAGTTCGAGCGCTGGAAGCGCTCCGCCGAGGGCTCGCAGGAGTACCGCGAGTTCCAGGACTGGCGCGAATGGCGCGAGTGGAAGCAGCGCAACGCGCGATAGCTATCTGGGACGCCGCAGCAGGATGCCTGCGGCGAGCATCAGCGCGGTGATGCCGAGGATCCACAGCGACGTCGGCCGCTCGAGGAAGATCTCGAACGAGCCGCGCGAGATGGTGAGCGTCTGGCGCAGCGACTGCTCGGCCAGGGGGCCGAGCACCAGCGCGAGCACCAGCGCGGCTGGCGAGAAGCCGTACAGCTTCATGAAGAAGCCGAAGAGGCCGGCGGCGAACATCAGCCAGGTCTCGATGATGCTGCCGTTCACGCTGTAGGTGCCGATGGTGCAGACCAGGATCACCGCGGGAGCTAGCAACCGGTAGGGCAGCTTGATCATCAGGACGAAAAGGGGGATGGCGAAGATGTTGAGGGCGAGGAGCGCCACGTTGCCAAGATACATGCTGGCGATCAGGCCCCAGGCGAACTCGGGCTTCTGCGCCATCAGGAGCGGTCCGGGCGTGAGCCCCCACAGGATGAACGCCGCGAGCAGGACCGCGGTCGAGGCGGAGCCGGGAATGCCCAGGGTCAGCAGCGGCACCATGGCGCCGGAGGAAGCCGCGTTGTTGGCCGCTTCCGGGCCGACCAGGCCTGCCATCGCCCCCTTGCCGAACTTCTCCGGCGTCCTGGAAACGGCTTTCTCCACCGAGTAGGACATCAACGAGGCGACCGTCGCGCCGGCGCCCGGGATCACGCCGATGACGAAGCCGAGCAGCGAACCGCGCATCAGGGTGAACCGGGTCTCCACGAAGTCGCGCAGCTGCGGCCAGAAGCGGCGCTCCTTCTGGTACTGGACGATGCCGCCGCTGCCCGAGAGGTGCAGCCCCTTGTAGAAGGCGAAATAGAGCTCGCCCAGGCCAAAGAGGCCGATGGCGATGGGAATGAAGTCGATGCCGCTGATGAGCTCGGCCGACTGGAAGGTAAAGCGCGTCTGGCCGGTCTCGAGGTCCACGCCCACGGTGCCGAGCGCGAAGCCGATCAGCGCCGAGATCACGCCGTAGCGCCAGTTGCCCCCGACCATGACGATGAGCGTCAGCAGCCCCATCACCACCAGGAGGAAGAACTCGGGCGGACCGAAGCTGCGCGTCACCTGCGAAAAGAGAGGCGCGAGCACCGTGATGAGGATTACGCCGAGCGTGCCGCCGACGAACGAGGCGACGGCCTGCATGACCAGCGCAGGCCCGGCGCGGCCCTGCTGGGCGAGCGGGTAGCCGTCGAAGGTGCTCGCGACGGAGGACGATTCGCCCGGCGTATTGAGGAGGATCGAGGTGATGGTGCCGCCGTACTGGGCGCCGTAATAGATCGCCGCCAGCATGATCACCGCGCCGGTGGGCTCCATGCCGAAGGTCACGGGCAGCAGGATCGCGAGCGCGGCGGAAGGGCCGAAGCCGGGGATGATGCCCACGATCATCCCGACCACCACGCCCACGAGAAGGTAGGCGAGGTTGATCGGCGACACCGCGACCGAGAGGCCGAGAGCCAGGTTGGCGAAGATGTCCATCAGAACGGCAGCGGGAGCATGCCGCGCGGCACCGCCGCGTTCAGCCAGACCCTGAACATGAGGTAAACGCCGAGCGGCAGCAGCACGGCGAGCAGGCCGTTCTGCAGCCGGCGGCCGGGGTTCAGGAAGGCGAGCGCCGCCGCCATGAAGGCGATCATGGATAAGAGCCCGCCGAGCACGTCGAGGAGCGCGACGAACAGCGCGGAAAGCAGACCCACCACGACGGCGGTGCGTCCGTAAGGCGAGGCCGCGTCCCCTGCATGCTCGCGCTTGCGGTCCGCGTAGAGGCTGTACAGGCACAGCGCCACGAGGCTCGCGCCGATGATGCGCGGGAAGAAGCCCGGCCCCAGACGGCCGGCCGAGGACAGATAGCTCAGGTCCCTGAACGCGACAAAAGTGTAGGAGGCGGCGACAAAAAGCACCGCCAGGATGAATCCCGCCCGCATGCCCGCCCCCCTCCGCGGGAGCCCGCCGCCGCTACTTGATGGCGCCTGACTTTCTCAGGATCTCGGCGAACCCGTCCTGGGTTTTTTTCAGGAAGCTGCGGAAATCCTCTCCATAGACGACGTTCTCCGTCAGGAGCTGCTTTTCCACATAGGCCTTCCATTCCGGGGTTTCGACGATCTTCTTCACCGTATCGATCCACCACTGCTGCGCTTCCTTGGGAACGCCCGGCGGCAGGATCAGGCCGCGCGGCATGGAAATGCCGATCTCGTAGCCCGCTTCCGCGAAGGTCGGAATGTTGCCGAGCACCTTGGGCGTCTTCTTTCCGCTGTAGGCGAGCGCTCTGAGGTCTCCCGACTGGATAAGGCCCAGCACCTCGCCGGGATTCACCATCATCGCATCGAGCGCGCTGGAGAGCACGGCGGTGGTCAATTCGCCCTGCTTGTTGAACGACACATACTCGAATTTGAAGCCGGCCTTCTGCGACAGGAGCGTCGGGACGATGAAGTCCACGTTCACCGCGCCCATGCCGCCGATCGAGGGCGACTTGGCCTTCGCCTGGGCGAGGAACTCCTTGAAGGTCTTGATCTTGGACTTGCCGTTCACCACGATGATGAGATCGTCGGAGGCGAGCAGGGCGACCGGCGTGAAGCTCGCCGGCTGCCAGGGCGTGTTGGCCTGCAGCGGCGTGGTGATGAAGCTGCCGCTGGTCGAGGAGATGTGATACGGGTTGCCCTTCTGGTTGAAGACGTATCCCCATCCGACCGCCCCGCTGCCGCCGGCGCGGTTCTCGGCCACGATGTTCGCCGGATAAAGCTTGTATTTCTCCATGATGTCGATGATGGTGCGCGACATGATGTCGTTTCCGCCGCCCGGCCCGAAGGCGATGGTCCAGTTGAGCCGCTGGGTGGGATACCGGTCCTGCGCCGAGGCGGGTGCGCTTGCCAGGACGGCCGCTGCGAACAGCGCCGAAAGCAGCTTCTGGAAAAACTCGCTTGTCATCGTGCTCCTCCGTTGGGGGGTAAAGCATATGCCGTTTCGGGGCCGACTTGCGCACCGCATCGCAACAAACCGATCATTCGATTTTCCACAGCGGAGGTAGACGTGGCCGAAACCGGGGCAGGAGAGGACGTCCTATACGAGGTGCGCGAAGGCATCGCATGCGTCACATTCAACCGGCCGCAGGCGCGCAACGCCCTGACTTTCGCGATGTACGAGCGGCTGGCGGAAATCTCGGCCCTCGCGAACGAGGACCGCTCGATAAGGGCCATGCTGCTTACCGGGGCCGGCGACAAGGCGTTCGCCGCCGGCACCGACATTTCCCAGTTCCGCGCCTTCGACAAGCCCCAGGACGCGCTCGATTACGAGGCGAGGATCGACCGCGTGCTGGGCGCCCTCGAGCGCTGCCGCGTGCCGACCATTGCCGCCATCAAGGGCGCCTGCACCGGCGGCGGGGCGGGCATCGCCGGGTGCTGCGACCTGCGCATCGCGGCCGGCAACGCGAAGTTCGGCTTTCCGGTCGCGCGCACCCTGGGCAATTGCATCTCGATGGCGAACTATGCGCGCTTCGCCGCGCTCATCGGTCCGGCGCGCGTGAAGGACATGATCTTCCGCGCGCGCCTGATCGAGGCGCCCGAGGCGCTGGCGATCGGCCTGGTCAGCGAGGTGGTCGAGGACCCGGCCGGGTTGATGGACCGGGCGCAGGAGCTCGCTCGGCTGGTCGCGAGCCATGCGCCCCTGACGCTGCAGGCGACCAAGGAGGCGCTGCTGCGCCTGCGGCCCGGGATCCCGCGCGGGGAGGGCGAAGACCTGATCCTCATGTGCTACATGAGCGAGGACTTCCGCGAGGGCATGGACGCCTTCCTCAACAAGCGCGCGCCGCGCTGGAAAGGCCGCTAGCCCTGGCAAATTGGCAGGAAATGGTGACTGTCACCATTTTTTTACTGCAGGCGGATGAAACGCAGCTCGCTCTTGACGAGATCGGGCACGATGACCGTCATGCCCTTCTCCTCGGGCACCACGCAGAAATCGGCCGGGCCCTTGAAGCCCGAGGCGAGCGTGCGCTTGCCGCCCCGGGCGGTCCAGGAGATGAGCGAGCCCGAGGCCCAGTCCGTGATAAGCAGCCTTCCGCCCCGCGCCCGGTACAGGCCGTCGAGGCGGCCGATGTCCTTGGCGAGCGTCGTCACCTTGCCGTCGCGGCCGAGCGAATAGATGCCGCGCGGCTCGTCCGGGCCGGCGAATCCGACCATGAGGATCGAGCCGTCGCGGCCCGGGTAAAGCCCGTTCGGATTGATCGACTGGCCGCTCGCCAGCCGCGTCACCTTAGGCTCGGCCTTGGCGTTCAGGAAGTCGGCGGGCTCGACCTTGAAGAGCGCATCGCCGCGGTTGTCGCTCACGTAGAGCGCCTTGCCCGAGACCGTGGGGTCGTTGGCGAACTGCGCGCCGGGCAGCTCGAGCTTGCGGCCCTTCTTCGTCTTCGTGTCGAACACCCACACCACGTCGATGTCGGTGACCCACAGGCGGTTGCCGGCCACCCAGATGCCCTTGGGCTTGTTCAGCACCTCGCCCTGCGCCGGCAGGAACTGCTCCTCGAGCATCTTGCCCTCGAGGCTCACCTTGCTGATGCGGCCCTTGCCGTCCTTCTCGGCGGGCTTGAGCTCCGAGACGAACTGGCTCACGTAGAGCACGTTGTTTCTCGCGTCGCAGCCCACCGACTCGGGAAACGGGAACCCGCTCACGGTCGTATCGGAAACCGCCTTCTGGGCATGGGCCGGCGCAGCGGCCGCGGCGAGCGCGGCGATGGACAGGCCGATCAGCAGCTTGGCTTTCATGTGAGCTCCGGAAAAATGGGGACCGTCCCTGCTGCCGAGTTTACTGCGCGGCCACGGGGCTGGCCGCGTGTTGACTGAAACATAAACAAACGATAGCATGAGTTGATGAATAGCTCAAAATGGCTGACGCCGGCCGGGCTGCTCGCCGGCATGGCCGGCTCGGCCAAGGCGCGCTTCGCCACGGAAGGGGCGTGGGCCGGCGCTGCCGGCTTGCCGAAGGAGACGCTTTCCAGGCTGAAGAGCCAGCCGTCCTGCGATTTGCGCACGCTTGCTGCGCTCGCCCGCGCGGCGGACTGCCGCCTGGTGGCGGTTCCGGACGCGCTACCGGGGTCGGAGCATGAGCGGGTCACGCGGGCAGATGAAGACCGCCTGTTGGATCTCGCGGCCTCCGGCAACACCGACCCGGCGCTCTGGCGCGCCCACGGCTCCGGCTTTTTCATGGGTGGCCTCGCGGTGCTGCTCGCGAGCGCGAGAGGATTCGAGCGCGAGCGTTACCTGAGGCTCGCCGAAGCCCTGCATGCGGGCGTTTCCACCCCCGAGGTGTTCGGCCTGTGGCTGAAGCGATCCCCCGTGCGGCCGGGCCGGTTCTTGCCGATGGCGAGAAGGCGAAAGCGCCTGACGTGAAAAAGTCGGCTCCGCCGGGTGAATACGACAAGGCGTTCGCCCGGATCGCTTCGCGGGTGCAGGAGTTGCTCAGGGATGCGCAGCGCGACACGCTTCCGGTCCGGATGTACGTCGCCGGAGGGGCCGCGCTGCATTTCCTGACCGGCGCGCGGGTCACGGAGGACGTGGATGCGACGTTTTCGACGCGTGTGCTGCTCAGCGAGGATATCGAGGTGTCCTATCGAGATGCGGACGGCCGCGCGCGGGTGATGTATCTGGACCGCAACTACAACGATACGCTGGGCCTGCTGCACCAGGGCGCATATGAAAACTCGCGTCCGGTCGCCGTTCCGGGCATCGACGCGAAGCTGCTCGACGTGCGAGTTCTTTCGCCGGTCGATCTCGCCGTGTCGAAGCTCGCGCGCTTCACCGACCAGGACCGGCTGGACGTCGAGCTGCTTGCCAGCCGCGGACTGGTCGATGCCGACGCGCTGCGCAAACGTGCCGAGGAAGCGCTGGGCGGCTATGTCGGCGACGTCGCCTCGGTTCGCACCTCTATCGATATCGCGTGCAGGCTGGTCGAGGCGAGCAGGCCGCGCCGGAGGAGAAAATAGGCCTGTCCCTGTTTACTGCGCGACGACCAGGCTGGCGAGGCGCTGCGGATCGGCGAGCAGCGCCGCGCTCGGCCCGTAGTGTGCGACGCGGCCGCGGTTCAGCACCAGCGCGGCGTCGGTGACGCCGAGCGCCACCTTGGCATGCTGCTCGACCAGGATGATGGCAAGAGCATCCTCGGCCACAAGGCGCTGAAGCGCCTTCAACAGTAGTTCGACGAGAATCGGGGCAAGCCCCTCGAGCGGCTCGTCGAGCAGGAGCAGCGAGGGGTTGCCCATGAGCGCGCGGCCGATGGCGAGCATCTGCTGCTCGCCGCCGGAGAGCTGGCTGCCCATGGCGGCGCGGCGCTCCCTGAGGCGCGGGAACAGATCGTAGACGCGCTCGGCGCTCCAGCGGCCGGGGCGCCCGGCGACGGCGAGGTTCTCGTGCACGTCGAGAGACGGAAAGATCAGGCGCTCCTGCGGCACGAAGCCGATGCCGAGCCGGGAGCGTTCGTACACGGGCAATGCATGAATCGATTTTCCATTCAGGGTGATTTGTCCCGAATGGAAAGTCGTGTGGCCCATGATGGTGGAAAGCAGCGTGGTCTTGCCCACGCCGTTCCTGCCGAGCACCGCAAGCGCGCCGTCGTGTGGCAGCGCGAGGTCGACGTCCTCGAGCACCACGGTCTCGCCGTATCCGGAGCGGACCTTTTCCAGCCTTAGAAGGTCAGCCATGGTGCTGCTCCCCGAGGTAGACCTCGTGGACGCGCTGGTCGCGGGCGATCTCCTCGGGCGGGCCTTCGACCAGCACCTGGCCCTGCACCATCACGGTGATGCGCCGCGCGAAGCGGAACACGAGGTCCATGTCGTGCTCGATGATCAGGACGGCGATCGCCGAAGGCAGCTTGTCCAGCGTTCCCAGGATCTTTTCGGTCTCCTCGGAGGGCACGCCGGCGGCCGGCTCGTCCAGCAGCAGCACCTTGGGCCTGAGGCCGAGCGCGATGGCGATCTCGACCAGGCGCTGCTTGCCGTAGGGCAGGTCGGCGACGCGGACCGCCGTGTCGTCCGCGAGGCCCAGCGTGGCAAGCAGTTCCCTGGATTCGTCGATGATGTCTTTGTAGCTGCTTGCGGGCTTCCACATGCTGTGCGCGGTGCCGCGGCGCTCGGCGACGGCGAGCGCCACGTTGTCGAGCACCGGCAGGCTGCGGAAAAGCGTGGTGATCTGGAAGGTGCGGCCCAGGCCGCGCTTCACGCGCGCGGACTGCGAGGCGCGCGTCACGTCCTCGCCGGCGAGCAGGATGCGGCCGGAGGAGGGGCGCACCACGCCCATCAGCATGTTGACGAACGTCGTCTTGCCGGCGCCGTTGGGGCCGATGAGCGCGTGCCGGTCTCCGGCCTCCAGCCGGAAATCGATGTTCTGCGCGACCGTCAGCGCGCCGAAGCTCGTGCAGAGCGCTTCGGTTTGAAGAACGAAAGGCATTTGTCCGTAAGACCCAGTATCCCGCCCGGCGCGAACAGCACCACGGCGATCAGCAGCGCGCCGATGCCGAAGTACCAGTATTCGGGGAACTGCCTGGCGAGGTAGTCCTGCGCCACGAGGTACACCGCCGGGCCGATGAAGGCGCCGTAGAGGCGTCCGACCCCGCCGAGGATCAGCATCACCAGCAGCTCGCCCGACACCTCGAAGCCGAGCACGTTGAGGCCGACGAACTGGTTCACCTGGGTGAGCAGCGCGCCGGCCATGCCGGCGAGCGTGGCCGAGATCGTATAGATGAGGACGAGGCGCCAGTACACCGGGGCGCCGATGGCGTGCATGCGCGCGGTATTCTCGCGGATGCCGGTCAGCATGGCGCCGTAGGGCGAGTAGATGATGCGCCGCACGAGGAGCCAGCCGAGAAACAGCACCGCGAGGCAGTACAGGAAGGCGGTCTTGCCGAAGATGTCGAAGCGGAACATGCCGAGGATCGGGCTCACCTGCACGCCCGAGAGGCCGTCGGCGCCGCCGGTGACCGAGCTCATCTTGTTCGCCACCTCGAGCAGGATGGCGGTGATGGCGAGGGTGAGCATGAGGAGCGTGAGCGCCTTGGTGCGCAGGATGAGCGCGCCGGTGAGCGCGCCGAGCAGCGCAGCCGCGCCGGCGGCGGCGACCATCTGCACGAAATTGTCGTGCACGCCGAGCTTGGCGCTGAGGATGCCCGCGGTATAGGCGCCCAGGCCGAAGAAGGCGCTGTGGCCCAGGGTGATGATGCCGCCGTAGCCGAGGATCAGATCGAGCGACAGCGCGAACAGGATGAAGATCAGGATGCGCGCGCCGAGCGCGAGGTATTCGGGCAGCAGGAAGAACGCGGCGAGCGCGATCAGCCACGGAAGGTATTCCGTCCAGCGGATGCGCGGGTCGACCGTGTAGCCGCTCAAGTTCTCAATCCGAAAAGCCCCTGCGGCCGCCACAG
>CAZJJC010000174.1:0-7168 GCA_964546195.1 uncultured Enterobacteriaceae bacterium
CCTCGCGGGCCTCGTCCGAGGCGCGGGGGTCCTGCATGATCTCGAGCAGCGCCGCGCGCCTCGCCTTGAATTTCTCGACGGTCTTGCGGCGCTTCTGGTCGCGGAGCTTGAGTGCGAGCTTGGCCATGCTGGTCTCTTTCAGTGCTTGAACGGGAAGCGGAACGTGGACAGCAGCGCCCTTGCCTCGTCGTCGGTTTTCGCCGTGGTGGTGATGGCGATGTTCATGCCCCGCAGCGCGTCGATCTTGTCGTAGTCGATCTCGGGGAAGATGATCTGCTCCTTGAAGCCCAGGTTGTAGTTGCCCCGGCCGTCGAAGGCGCGGTTCGAGACGCCGCGGAAGTCCCGGATGCGCGGCATCGCCAGGTTCACCAGGCGGTCGAAGAACTCGTACATGCGCGCGCCGCGCAGCGTCACCATGCAGCCCACCGGGAAGTTGGCGCGCACCTTGAAGTTGGCGATCGACTTGCGCGCCTTGGTGACCACCGGTTTCTGGCCGGCGATCTTCGCCATGTCGGCCACCGCGTTGTCGAGGATCTTCTTGTCGGTGGTGGTTTCGCCCACGCCCATGTTCACCGTGATCTTGCGCAGGCGCGGCACCTGCATCACGGTCTTGTAGCCGAACTTCTGCATCAGCTCGGGCACCACTTTGTCCTTGTAGAACCCGGCCAGGCGCGCCGGCGGCGCCGGCAGCTCGGGGGCGTCGCTCTTGGGGGCCGGAGCTTCTTTCTTCGGCGCGGCTTCCTTCTTGGGCTGCTTCGGCTGTGCCGGCTTCTGCTCCTGCTTCGCCTTGGCTTCCTTGGCTTGCTTTTCCTTGGCCATCTCAAGCGTCCACTTGTTCGCCGTTGTCCTTGAACACCCGCACCTTGCGGCCGTCCTGCAGCGTCTTCATGCCGATGCGGTCGGCCTTCTTGGTCGCCGGGTTGAAGAGCGCGACGTTGGAGACGTGGATCGGCAGGTCCTTGTCGACGATGCCCCCGGTCTGGCCCTTCATCGGGTTGGGACGCTGGTGCTTCTTCACCCGGTTCACGCCCTCGACTACCACATGCTCGGCGTCCACGCGGCGCAGCACCGTGCCGCGCTTGCCCTTGTCGCGGCCCGAAAGCACCACCACTTCGTCGCCTTTCCTGATCCGTTCCATGTTCATAGCACCTCGGGTGCAAGCTTTACGCTCTTCATGACGCGCTCGGTGCGCAGCTCGCGCGTCACCGGCGCGAAAATGCGCGTGCCGATGGGCTACATCTTGGGCGTCAGCAGCACCGCCGCGTTGCGGTCGAAGCGGATAAGCGAGCCGTCGGCGCGGCGCACGCCCTTGGCGGTGCGCACGACCACCGCGTCGTAGACCTCGCCCTTCTTCACCCGGCCGCGCGGCGCGGCATCCTTGACGCTCACCTTGATGAGATCGCCGATCGACGCGTAGCGCCGCTTGGAGCCGCCCATCACCTTGATGCACATGACCGCGCGCGCGCCGGTGTTGTCGGCGACGTCCAGTACCGTTTGCATCTGAATCATTTGTCTTTCTCCACTCCAACTTGCACCGCATGCTAGCGGGCAGTCTTGGACCCCGTCCGGGGACCGGCATTCTAAACGGCCTTGGATTTCTCCACAAGGCGGGTCACGCGCCACGACTTGGTCCTGGAGATCGGCCGGCATTCGGCGATCTCCACCAGGTCGCCTTCCTTGTACTCGTCGGTCTCGGCGTGCGCGTGGATTTTCTTGGACAGCGTGATGATCTTGCCCATCATCGGGTCCTTCACGCGGCGCTCGACGCGCACCGTCACCGTCTTCTGCATCTTGTCGCTGACCACCCGGCCGACCAGCTTGCGTTGATTTTTCGCGGGAGTAGCTTGCTCGGTCACTTGGCCACCTTCTCTCTCATGATGGTGCGCACGCGCGCGATGTCGCGCTTCACCTTTTTCATCTGGCTGGTGTTGGATAGTTGCTGGGTCGCGAGCTGCATGCGCAGGCCGAACTGGGCGCGCAGCAGGCCTTCCAATTCCTTCTGCAGCTCGTCACCGTTCTTCTCGCGCAGTTCGCTTGGTTTCATGCGTTATCCCAGGAGACGCTGCACTACGATGGTGCGGAATGGGAGCTTGGCCGCGGCGAGCGCAAAGGCTTCCCTGGCGAGGGGCTCGAGCACGCCGTCCATCTCGAACAGGACCTTGCCGGGCTGGATCTCGGCGACGAAGTACTCCGGATTGCCCTTGCCGTTGCCCATGCGCACCTCCGCCGGCTTCGAGGACACGGGCTTGTCCGGGAAGACGCGGATCCAGATGCGGCCGCCGCGCTTGATATGGCGCGACATCGCCCGGCGGGCAGCCTCGAGCTGCCGCGCCGTCAGCCGGCCGCGGGTAGTGGCCTTCAGGCCGTACTCGCCGAACGACACCTTGGCGCCGCGCGTGGCGACGCCGGTGTTGCGGCCCTTCTGCTGCTTGCGGTACTTGGTTCTTGCGGGCTGCAGCATGGTCTTTATTCCTTCTTGTCGCCGCCGCCGTCATCCTTGGGGACGACCTTCTTCGGCTTTTTCACCGTGGTTTTCGGCGGTGCGGCCTTCTTGTCTGCATCGGGGCGCGGCCGCGCGGCGCCGCGCTTGGCGCCCGGCCTGGGCGCGGGCTTCTTGGCCCGCTTGGGCTCGGCAGGCGCCTCGGGCTGCGGCACCGCCGCGCCGGGCACCGCCAGCGCGCCGGGCGTCTCGCCCTTGGGCATGATCTCGCCCTTGTAGACCCACACCTTGATGCCGATCACGCCGTAGGTGGTCTTGGCCTCGCCCTGGCCGTAGTCGATGTCGGCGCGCAGCGTGTGCAGCGGCACGCGCCCTTCGCGGTACCACTCGGTGCGGGCGATCTCGATGCCGTTCAGGCGACCGGCGCTCATGATCTTGATGCCCTGGGCGCCCAGGCGCATGGCGTTCTGCATGGCGCGCTTCATCGCGCGGCGGAACATGATGCGCTTTTCGAGCTGCTGGGCGATCGAGTCGGCGATGAGCTGCGCGTCGATCTCGGGCTTGCGGATCTCCTCGATGTTCACGTGGACCTGCTGCACGCCCATGATGCGGCGCAGCTCGGACTTGAGCGACTCGATCTCCTCGCCCTTCTTGCCGATGACCACGCCGGGACGGGCGGAGAAGATGGTGATGCGCGCGTCCTTGGCCGGGCGTTCGATCAGCACGCGGCCGACCGAGGCATGCGCCAGCTTGCCCTTCAGGAAGGCACGCACCTTGATGTCCTCGGCGAGCATCGGCGCGAAGCTGCGCTTGTTCGCGTACCACTTGGAGCTCCAGTTGCGGTTGACCGCGAGCCGGAATCCGACCGGGTTGATCTTCTGGCCCATGATTAATATGCCTTCACTGTTAATCGCCCACCGTAATGAAAATGTGGCACGTGTGCTTCAGCACGCGGTTGCCGCGGCCTTTCGCACGCGCCTGGAAGCGCTTGAGGAACATGCCGCGCTCGACGTAGATCGTCTTCACCTTCAGCGCGTCGATGTCGGCGCCGTCGTTGTGCTCGGCATTGGCGATCGCCGATTCGAGGAGCTTCTTCATGATGGCGGCGCCCTTCTTGGGCGCGAAGGCGAGGATGCTCATCGCCTGGTCCACCGGCTTGCCGCGGATCATGTCGGCGACGAGGCGCCCCTTCTGCGCCGACATGCGGGCGCCGCGGAGTATGGCTCGGGTTTCCATGGCTTTCCTTACTTCTTCGCCGCCGGGGCCGGCGCGGCGGCGGCCGGCGCTGCCGCCGCGGCGGGAGCCGCACCGGGCGCGCCCGACGGCGGCCGGCGGTCGCCGCCGACCGCCTCCGCGGTGCGCTTGCCCGCGGCCGAGTGGCTCTTGAAGATGCGCGTGAGCGCGAACTCGCCCAGCTTGTGACCCACCATGTTCTCGGTCACGTACACCGGCATGTGCTGCTTGCCGTTGTGCACGGCGATGGTCAGGCCGATGAAGTCCGGCACGATGGTCGAGCGGCGCGACCAGGTCTTGATCGGCCGCTTGTCGTTCGAGTTGCGCGCCTTGTCCACCTTCGCCAGCAGGTGATGGTCCACGAAAGGGCCCTTCTTGATTGAGCGTGCCATGGCTGGTCCTCTTTATTTCACGCGCCGGTCGCGCACGATCATGACCTGGGTCCGCTTGTTGCGACGCGTCTTGAATCCCTTGGTCTGTACGCCCCACGGCGATACCGGGGGCTGGGCCGCCGCCGTGCGGCCTTCGCCGCCGCCGTGCGGGTGGTCGATCGGGTTCATCGCCACGCCGCGCACCGTCGGGCGTATGCCCCGCCAGCGCTTGCGGCCCGCCTTGCCGATCGATTCCAGGTTGTGCTCGGCGTTGCCCGCCTCCCCTATGGTGGCGCGGCAATCGATGTGCACCTTGCGGATCTCGCCTGAGCGCAGGCGCAGCTGCGCGTAGGAGCCTTCGCGCGCCAGCACCTGCACGCCCGAGCCGGCGGAGCGGGCGATCTGCGCGCCCTTGCCCGGCATCATCTCCACGCAGTGCACCGTCGTGCCGACCGGAATATTGCGCAGGGGCAGGGCATTGCCCGCCTTGATCGGCGCTTCGGCACCCGAGAGCAGCTGGGCGCCGACCTGGACCCCCTTGGCCGCGATCACGTAACGGCGCTCGCCGTCGGCGTACAGGAGCAGCGCGAGATGCGCGCTGCGGTTCGGGTCGTACTCGAGCCGCTCCACCCGCGCCTGGATGCCGTCCTTGTTGCGGCGAAAATCGATCACCCGGTAGTGCTGCTTGTGGCCGCCGCCCTGGTGGCGCATGGTGACGCGGCCATGCGTGTTGCGGCCGCTGCCTTTGGACTGCTGCACGGTGAGCGGCCAGTGCGGCTCGCCCTTGTGCAGCTCGGGCGTGACGACCTTGACGAGCGCGCGGCGGCCAGGCGAAGTCGGCTTAACTTTCACGAGAGGCATGGCTTATCCCGTAGCTGCAAAGTTGATTTCCTGGCCTTCGGCGAGGCGCACGTAGGCCTTTTTCCAGCTGCGGCGCCGGCCGGAGAGGCGGCCGAAGCGGCGCTCCTTGCCCTTGACGTTGGAGACCGTCACGCCGTCCACCTTGGTCTTGAACATCAGCTCGACCGCGGCCTTGATCTGGGGCTTGGTGGCATCGTCGGCGACACGGAACACGTACTGGCGGTTCTTGTCGGCGACGTAGGTGCTCTTCTCGGACACCACCGGAGCCAGCACGACGAGCATGAGGCGGTCGGCGGCGTATTTCTTCGTCCCGGTCATTTGAGCAACTCCTCGAGCCTGGCGACGGCACCCCTGGTCAGCAGCACGTTGGGAAAGCGCACCAGCGCCACCGGATTGGCGTTGCGCACCGACATGACCTGGACGTTGCGCAGGTTGCGCGAGGAAAGCAGCAGGTTTTCGTCGACTTCGTCGGTGATCAGCAGCACTTCCTCGAAGCCCATCGACTTGACCTTCTGCGCGAGCAGCTTGGTCTTGGGCGCGTCCAGCTTGAACTCCTCCACCACGCGCAGGCGGTCCTCGCGCGCCAGCTGCGAGAGGATGGACGCCATGCCGGCGCGGTACATCTTGCGGTTCACCTTGTGCGAGAAATTCTCGTCCGGCGAATTCGGGAAGATCTTGCCGCCGCCGCGCCACAGCGGGCTCGAGGTCATGCCGGCACGCGCGCGCCCGGTACCCTTTTGCCGCCACGGTTTCTTGGTCGAATGCCGCACCGCGCCGCGGTCCTTCTGCGCGCGCGAGCCGATGCGCGCGTTCGCCTGGAAGGCGACCACGATCTGGTGCACCAGCGCCTGGTTGAAGTCCCGTGCGAACACGTGGTCGGTCGCCTGCACGGTGCCGGCGGCGCCGTTATCGCCCACCATTTTCAGTTCCATGCGCTAGCCCTTCGCCGCAGCGGGTTTGGCGGACTGCGCCGCGGGCTTGGCGGGTTGCGCCGCGGGCTTGGCGCCTTGCGCCTTGGCAGGGGCTTTCTGCCCCTTGGCGGCCAGGCGCACTACGACGTCGCGGCCCCGCGAGCCGGGCACCGATCCCTTGACGAGCAGCAGCTGGCGCTCGGCATCGATGCGCACGATCTCGAGGTTGCCTATCGTGCGCTTCACGTTGCCCAGGTGGCCCGGCATGCGCTTGCCCTTGAAGACATGGCTCGGGCTCTGGTTCTGTCCGGTGGAGCCGGGCACGCGGTGCGAGATGGAATTGCCGTGGGAAGCGTTCTGCCCGCCGAAATGGTGCCGCTTGATGACCCCGGCAAAGCCCTTGCCGATCGTCACCCCCTGGACGTCGACCCGCTGGCCGACCTGAAACAGCTCGACGCCGACCTTGGCGCCTACCTTGAGCTCGTCGAGCTCCTCGGGCCTGGCGCGGAATTCCTTGAGCACGTGCCCCGCTTCGACCGCGGCCTTGGCGAGGTGCCCCGCCAGGGGCTTGTTGACGCGCGAGGCACGGCGCTTGCCGAATGCCACCTGGACGGCGGCGTAGCCGTCCGTCTCGGCGGTCTTGATCTGGGTGATGCGGTTGTCGGAGACGTCGAGCACCGTCACCGGCAGCGTGCCGCCGTCGTCGGTGAAGATGCGCGTCATGCCGACCTTGCGGCCGACAAGTCCTATCGTCATAGCGTCCTCTTTCGTTTGACCCCTGGGTGCCCTCAGGGGCGCCGGCTGCAATTGGCCGGCCCTGCACGTATCAGTTCGTACTACTGAACCTTGATCTCCACGTCGACGCCGGCGGGCAGATCGAGCTTCATGAGCGCGTCCACCGTCTTGTCGGTCGGGTCGATGATGTCCATGAGCCTCAAATGCGTGCGGATCTCGAGCTGGTCGCGCGACGCCTTGTCGATGTGCGGCGAGCGCAGCAGGTCGAAGCGCTGCTTGCGCGTCGGCAGGGGCACCGGCCCCCGCACGACGGCGCCGGTGCGCTTGGCCGTATCCACGATCTCGAGCGCCGACTGATCGATCAGGCGGTAGTCGAACGCCTTGAGACGGATGCGGATTCTTTGGCTTTGCATTTCCTGCCTTTGCCTTTATCCCAGCTCTACTCGATGATCTTCGCAACGACGCCCGCGCCGACGGTCTTGCCGCCCTCGCGGATGGCAAAGCGCAGCCCCTGCTCCATCGCGATGGGGGTGATCAGGGTCACCACCATCTTCACGTTGTCCCCGGGCATCACCATCTCGGTGCCCTTGGGCAGCTCCACCGACCCGGTCACGTCG
>CAZJJC010000175.1:0-5303 GCA_964546195.1 uncultured Enterobacteriaceae bacterium
TCGGGCCGAAGTATTCCTCGAGCGGCGGTGCTTCGGCGCTGAGCGACCCGAAGACCGCACCGCGGCGCGCATGGATGCGGACCGGCGTGAGGCCGTGATCGGCCATGGAAAAATCCGCCGGCATACCGCCCACGCCCTTCACCCCGCGGACGAACGGCAGCCCGCGGAGCTTACCTTCCAGGTCGTAGGTCCACTGGTGGTACGGACACATGAAGAATCGATCCGCGTGGCCGGTGTCCTGCTGGCAAAGCTGTACGCCGCGGTGGGCGCAGCGGTTGAGAAAGCCGTTGACTGCGCCGTTCTCGCCGCGCACGACGAGCACCGAGCGCTCGCCTATCCAGGTGCGCTTATAGTCGCCGGGGTTGGGGATTTCGCACTCGAGGCCGAGGTAGCTCCAGGTCAGCCCTTCGAAGATGCGTTCGATCTCGCGCCGGTAGATCGACTCGTCGGTATAGACCCAGTAAGGGACGCGCGAATCGCCCTCTGCCGGCCAGACGCGCGCCGTCAATGCCTTCTCCGCTCGGCGAAGCGCGTCTGCTCCACGAGGGCGTAAGCGGCGCGCGCGGCGGCCGGCAGCTCGCGCACCTCGCCAAGATAGCGCTTGCTCGCCCGCAGCACGGCCGGGTCGCGCCCTGCGAGCTCGCGCACCAGCTCCTCGGCCGCCGCCGCAAGGCCCGCCCCCGACACGACGCGCGACACGAGCCCCATGTCCTTCGCCTCGTGCGCCGTGAACTCGCGGCTCGACAGCACGATGTCGAGCGCGCCTTTCGCCGGCAGGTGCTCGAGGAGCTCCGCCATGATGAACATCGGCGGGATGCCGAGCTTCACTTCGTCCAGGGCGAAGCGCGCGTCGTCGGCGGCGAGCGCAATGTCGCTGCGCATCACCAGGCCGACCGCGAAGCCGTAGGCGCGCCCCTGCACCGCCGACACGGCGATGCCGGAAAACGCGGCGAGCGCGCCGTTCACGTCGCTGATCAGGCGGAACGCCTCGTAGGGGGCGCCGCTCCTGGGCTCCTGGCGATCGCGGCCGAGCGAGAAGTCGGCGCCTGCGGCGCGGATCAGGAGGATGTCGGCCTCGGCCGCCGCGCGCGCGAGCGCCGCGAGGAGCTCGGCGAGCATCGCGCCGGTGAACGCGTTCGCCGCGCCCGGGCGCGCAAGCACCAGATGGGCGACGCGATTCTCCATCCGCAGGTCGATGAGCGGCGCGGACATGCCTCGAGCTTATACCCGAAACTGCGGATCGACCTCGACCCGCAGGCCGTTGGCGAGGCGGTTGGTCTCGTTCGCCAGCCCCGCCACCGCCAGCAGCTCCATCAGCATCGCGTCGGTCATGCCCTGCTTGCGCGCCGCGGCGGTATGCGAATAGGTGCAGTACTCGCAGCCGTTGGTGGCGCTCACGGCGACGTAGACCATCTCCTTCACCAGCGGGTCGAGCGCGCCGGGCGCCATGACCTGCTTGACGTTCTCCCAGACGCGCTCGAGCTCGCGCGGGTCGTTCGCCAGCGCCTTCCAGAAGTTGTTGATCCAGTCCACGCCGCGCGTGCGCATGATGTCGTCGTAGACGGCGCGCACTTCGGCCGGCGCGCCGGCGTATTCGATGAGCGTGACAAGGGCCACGGTCGCCTCCGTAAGTTATGGTTATAGTAATCGCATGCTGCTGAAGGGCTCCTGCCATTGCCGCGCGGTGCGCTTCTCGGTCGACTCCGAGACGCCGTTCCCCTACATGTGGTGCTACTGCTCGATCTGCCGCAAGACCGCCGGCGGCGGCGGCTATGCAATCAACATCATGGGCAAGGCCGGCACGCTCAAGGTGAAGGGCAAGACGCGCACCTATCGCGTGAAACCTTCTTCCGGCGAACGGCATTTCTGCCCCAAGTGCGCGAGCGCGCTGTGGGTATGGGACCAGCGCTGGCCGGAATGGGTCTACCCTTTCGCCTCGGCGATCGACACGCCGCTGCCCAAGCCCAGGGAGCGCCAGCTGATTTTTCTAGGATCCAAAGCCAACTGGGCGGAAGTGCCTGAGGGAAAGCGCTTCAGGCAGTACCCGAAGGAAGCGATCATCGACTGGCACCGCAAGCGCGGGCTGGTGAAGCCGTGATCGACTGGCTCGCCGCGCTCGACCCGCAGGCGCTCATCCTCGGCGTCGCGCTGCTGGGCGCCTTGCTCGCCCTGCCGTTCCTGGTGGCGGGGCTGCGGCGGCTGCGGCACCTGCGGCTCGTGCGCGGCACGCTGTACCTGCTTCTGGGCGGGATCGTCCTGCTGCTCGTGGCGGGCGCCGGCCTGGTGGCGGCCAACCTTTTCACCTACGCGCGCCTCACGCACGAGCAGCAAGCCGCGCGCGTCACCTCGCGCCAGCTCGGCGAGCGCCACTTCGCGGTGAGCCTGCAGGCGAAGAACGCGCCGGCGCGGCACTTCGAGGTGCGCGGCGACGAGTGGCAGATCGACGCCCGCGTGCTGAAATGGCGCGCCATGGGCAATCTCTTCGGCCTGGATACGCTCTATCGCCTCGAGCGGCTGTCCGGACGCTATGGCGACGTGGCCTCGGAGCGCGCGGCGCGGCGCACCGTGCACCACCTGGCGGAAGAAGCGGGCCTGGACCTGTGGGCGCTCACCCGGCGCTACCCGCGCTATGTCCCGCTGGCCGACGCGATGTACGGCAGCGCGGCCTTCGTGCCGATGGCCGAGGGCGCCGAATACCTTGTCACGGTGTCCTCCACCGGCCTGGTGGTGCGCCCGGGGAACGAGGCGGCGCGCAAGGCGGTCGGGGGCTGGAAGTGACGTAGAATCCGGTCCTTCGCATGAAGTTTCTTTTCGATCTTTTCCCGGTACTGCTGTTCTTCATCGCCTTCAAGCTCGCCGACATCTACGTCGCGACCGGCGTGGCGATCGCGGCGACCTTCGTCCAGGTGGGCTGGCTCAAGCTGCGCGGCAGGCGCGTCGAGCCCATGCTATGGGCGAGCCTGGGAATCATCGCGGTGTTCGGCGGCGCGACCCTGCTGCTGCAGGACGAGACCTTCATCAAGTGGAAGCCCACTGTGCTCTACTGGCTGCTCGGCGCGGTGCTCGCCGCGGCCGCGGTGTTCGGCCGGAACCTCATCCGCTCCATGCTGTCGCAGCAGGTGCAGCTGCCCGATCCGGTCTGGGCGCGGCTCAACTGGAGCTGGGTCGGCTTCTTCGCCTTCATGGGCGCCCTCAACCTTTACGTCGCCTACAACTATTCCACCGACCTGTGGGTCAATTTCAAGCTGTTCGGCGGCATGGGCCTGATGCTCGCCTTCGTGCTGATCCAGGCTGTGTTTCTCGCCCGGCACGTGGAAGACAAGCATTGAGCGTGGCCGAGCGCATCCGCTCGCGGCTGCAGGCCCTGGAGCCGGTGGCGCTCGACCTGGTGGACGAAAGCGAGCAGCATCGCGGCCACGCCGGCTACCGGGAAGGCGGCAGCACCCACTGGCGCCTGTCGATCGTGTCGCCGCGGTTCGCCGGCAAGCCGGCCCTCGCCCGCCACCGCATGGTCTACCAGGCCCTGGGGGAGCTCATGCAGCATCCCATCCACGCGCTCGCCATCACGGCGCGCAGCCCTGAAGAAGCGAAAGGAAACCCATGAAGACATGGATCATCGGCGCGGCCTTGACGGCGGCCGCCGCCAGCGCCTTCGGCCAGGCGACGCCGGGAACGAAGCCGGCAAAGCCCGCCGCCGTCGCCACGGTGAACGGCGTCGCGGTGCCGCAGGCGCGCATGGACGCGCTGGTGCAGCAGCAGGGCCAGCGCGGCATGCCGGACAACGAGCAGACGCGGGCCATGGTGCGCGAGGAGCTCATCAACCGCGAACTGCTCGCCCAGGAGGCGCAGCGCACCGGGATAGGCAAGGGCAAGGAGGTTCAGGCACAGATGGACATGGCGCGCCAGGAGATCCTGGTCGGGGCCTACATCCGCGACTCGCTGCGCAAGAAGCCGATCACCGACGCCGAGCTGGAGAAGGAGTACGAGCGCCTCAAGAGCCACGCCGGCGACAAGGAATACAAGGCGAGCCACATCCTGCTCGAGACCGAGGAGCAGGCGAACAGCATGATCGCGGAGCTCAGGAAGGGCGGCAAGTTCGACGAGCTGGCGAGCAAGAACTCCAAGGACAGCGGCAGCGCGCCGCGCGGCGGCGACCTCGACTGGAACGTGCCCGGCACCTTCGACCCGCAGTTCTCCGGCGCGATGGTGAAGCTCGAGAAGGGCAAGTACACCGAGCAGCCGGTGCGCACGCGCTTCGGCTTCCACGTGATCCGGCTCGACGACGTGCGTGCGGTGAAGTTTCCGGCGCTGAGCGAGGTCAAGCCGCGCATCCAGCAGACGCTGGTGCAGGGCAGGATCGAGCAGCTGGTGAAGGCCCTCAGGGCGAAGGCCAAGATCGAGTAGGAGGCGCCAAGCGCCGGGACGCTCCTTCCGCGATCGTCAGTAATGTCAGGCTATGCTTGCGCGACCAACCGGTCATCGACGCGGTCCTTGAGGAGATGAGCAAATGAGGGCATTGGTATTTCTGCTGCTGCTGGGGCTGCATCCCGCCCTGCACGCCCAGAAGCTCGAGAAGGCGACCTTCGCCGGCGGCTGCTTCTGGTGCACCGAAGAGGCGTTCGAGAAGCTGGGGCTCCCCGCCGACGCGGTGGTTTCGGGCTACATGGGGGGCAAGGTCAAGAGCCCGAGCTACGAGCAGGTGTCGACGGGGCGCACCGGCCATACCGAGGTGGTGCAGGTCACCTACGACCCGGCGAAGCTCAGCTACGAGAAGCTGCTGCAGACGTTCTGGCTGAACCACGATCCGACGGTGAAGGACCGGCAGTTCTGCGACTCCGGCTCGCAGTACCGCCCCGAGATCTTCTACCACTCGGAGGAGCAGAAGCGGCTCGCCGAGGCCTCGAAGGCGAAGTGGGAAAAGGACAAGCCGTTCCGGCAGCCGATCGTGACGCCGGTGACCCCTGCGGGCGAGTTCTGGCCCGCCGAGGGGTATCACCAGGACTATTACAAGAAAAACCCGGTGCAGTACCGCTTCTACGTCACCGGCTGCGGGCGCTACGCGCGGCTGGACCAGCTATGGGGCAGCCTGCGCAAGCAGTAGCTATTTTCTCGGGAAGTTCGGATCGTCCTGCACGCGGTCCGGCTCGTTGAGGGCGGGGTCTTCGCCCTTGGCGCGCCGCTTGCCCAGGCGCTCGGCCTTCTGCATCTCATGGGCTTCCTGCTCGGACTTGGGCTTCGCCTCGTTCGCGGCCTCGTCCACCTTGCCCGAGTCGACGAACTTCTTCGTGCGCTCGTTGTAATCC
>CAZJJC010000176.1:0-14616 GCA_964546195.1 uncultured Enterobacteriaceae bacterium
CGAGATCCACCAGGCCGAACGCGCCAGCAAGGGTATCGGCTGCTTCCTTCGCAGTAACGATGCCGTCCCCGTCCGGGTCGGCCGCCGCCACGGCTTGCCAGCAGGTCGGAGACGGCACTTCCTCCGATCCAGCAGGTGCGCCCGCGAAAAGCAGAAGCATCGCCGCAGAGATTGTCGCCATGCGCATGGTTCACCCCCACAAGCATGAACACTTCGCACCTGCAAAACGGTTTGCGTGACATTTTCAGCCGGAGGGCACGCCCTTTGTGTCACGGCCAATTTGGTTGAGAATGCCGGCCCAGGGAGGACGCGATGGCTGATCGATACGATGAGGTCTACGCACGCTGGCGGCGTGATCCCCAGGCCTTCTGGGCACAGGCGGCGGAGGACGTAAGCTGGTTCCGGCGCTGGGATCGGGTCCTGGATTACGATCGGCCGCCGTTCGCGCGCTGGTTCGTCGGCGGGCACACCAACCTGTGCCACAACGCCGTCGACCGGCATCTCGCGGCGCGGGCCGACCAGCAGGCGCTGGTCTGGATTTCCACGGAGGTGGATCGATCCAAGGCCTTCACCTACCGCGAGCTGCACGCCGAGGTGAATCGCGTGGCGGCGATGATGCAGTCCCTAGGCGTGAAGCAGGGCGACCGGGTCATCATCTACATGCCGATGATCCCGGAGGCGGCCTTCGCCATCCTCGCCTGCGCGCGCCTGGGCGCGATCCATTCGGTGGTGTTCGGCGGCTTCGCCGCGGCGAGCCTCGCGGCGCGCATCGACGACGCAAGACCGGCGCTGATGGTCACCGCCGACGGCGGCAGCCGCATGGGCAAGGTGGTGACCTACAAGGCGCTGGTCGACGAGTCGCTCAAGCTCGCAAAGCACCCGCCGACCAAGGTGCTGCTGTTCTCCAGGGGGCTCGATCCGGACATGGCGATGGCGCAGGGGCGCGACGTCGACTGGACTTCCCTGAGGGAGAAATTCAAGGGCGCGCAGGTTCCCTGCGCCTGGCTGGAATCGAACGAGCCGTCCTACATCCTGTACACCTCGGGCACCACCGGGCAGCCGAAAGGCGTGCAGCGCGACGTCGGCGGCTACGCCGTGGCGCTCGCCTCGTCGATGAAGCGCATCTTCTGCGGCGAAGCCGGCGAGACCATGTTCACCACCTCCGACATCGGCTGGGTGGTGGGGCACTCGTACATCATCTACGCGCCGCTCATCGCCGGCATGACCACCATCATGTACGAGGGCGTGCCCATCCGGCCCGACGCCGGCGTGTGGTGGAAGATCGTCCAGGACCGCAAGGTGGCGGTGATGTTCTCGGCGCCGACCGCGATCCGCGTGCTGAAGAAGCAGGATCCGCTCTACCTGAGGAAGTACGATCTTTCGTGCCTGAAGCATCTGTTCCTCGCCGGCGAGCCGCTCGACGAGCCGACCCACGCGTGGATCAGCGAATCGCTCGGCCGGCCGGTGATCGACCACTACTGGCAGACCGAGACCGGCTGGCCGCTGCTCTCCGCGGTGCCCGGGGTGGAGAAGACCCGGCTCAAGATGGGCTCGCCGAGCTTCCCGGTCTACGGCTACGAGGTGCGCCTGCTGCACGAGGCGACCGGCCAGCCGGTGCCCGACGGCGAGAAAGGCGTGGTCACCATCGCGCCGCCGCTGCCTCCGGGCTGCATGTCGACGGTATGGGGCGACGACGAGCGCTTCGTGAACACCTATTTCAAGGGGTTCGAGGGCCAGCTCATGTATTCGACCTTCGACTGGGGCATCCGCGACAAGGACGGCTACTACTTCATCCTGGGCCGCACCGACGACGTCATCAACGTCGCCGGCCATCGCCTGGGCACGCGCGAGATCGAGGAGGCGGTCAGCATGCATCCGAACGTCGCCGAGTGCGCGGTGGTCGGCGTGGCCGATCCGCTCAAGGGACAGATGCCGCTCGCCTTCGCCGTGCTGAAAGATCCGCTGAAAAGCACTTCGCCCGAAGAAATCATGCAGACCGTCGACCGGCAGCTCGGCGCCATCGCGCGGCCCAAGGCGGTGCATTTCGTGACGCTGCTTCCCAAGACCCGTTCGGGCAAAACGCTGCGCCGGTCCATCCAGGCCCTTGCCGAAGGCCGCGACCCGGGCGATCTCACCACCATCGAGGATCCCGGCGCCCTCGAGCAAATCAAGCAGGCACTGCACTGATGAAAATGCGATCCATGCTCACCCTCGAAGACTGCAAGAAGATCTCGGCGGGCGCGGAGGCAGAAGCAAGGAAGAACAACTGGAACGTGTGCATCGCGATCCTCGACGACGGCGGGCACCTGCTGCACCTCGTCCGCATGGACGGCGCCACGCCGGCCAATTCGCGCATCGCGATCGGCAAGGGCCGCACCGCGGCCGAGTCGCGCCGCTCGACGGCCATGTGGGAGGCGCGCATCAAGGAGGGGCGCAACGCCATGCTCGCCATGCCCGGCATCACCCCGGTGCAGGGCGGCCTGCCGGTCGTGGTCGACGGCGAGTGCATCGGCGGCGTCGGCGTCTCCGGCGTGCAGTCGCACGAGGACGAGCAGATCGCCAAGGCCGGCATCGACGTGCTGAAGCAGTAAGGCAGGCCTAAGGGAGTGCTGCTACCGCCTCGATCTCGATCATCAGGTCCGGGACTCCTCTGGCGCGAAAGCTTCGCTAATTTTCGCCGGTGGCATGAAGATAACGCTCGAGGCCCGGATCGACGTTCGGCGCAAAGAGCTCCTCCACGTTCATGCGGCGGCGCGTCAGGCGCTGCTCGTCGAGGTAGGCCACCAGCGCCTCAAGCGTAGGACGGCTGCCTTCGATCGAGTAATCCCAGGCGACCTCGCGGGAGCGCTCGATCTCATCGACGATCCATGGAAGGCTGACCGTGAGCGCGTCGGTATCGTAGAGCGAGCGCTGGGCGAGCTCGCGCGACTGGCAGAACGCCTTGTACAGGCT
The DNA here is from genome assembly GCA_964546195.1 of uncultured Enterobacteriaceae bacterium. GTDB lineage: Bacteria > Pseudomonadota > Gammaproteobacteria > Burkholderiales > SG8-39 > SCGC-AG-212-J23. Next base: position 2,953 of record CAZJJC010000176.1, read on the forward strand.
GACCGCGAGCCAGGGGTGCTTCTCGTACACGCGGCGCTTGAGCGCAAGCGTGTGCATGATCGGGAAAATGCGCGTTCTCCGGTAGTAGTCCGCCTCCGCTTTCCTGAAGTCCGGGAACAGGCGCCGCACGCCGGCACCGAGCCGGCGCGGCAGCATGACGGAGACAAGCGCATCGATTTCGCCGCGCTCGAGCATGTCCTCCAGCGACGCGGTGCTGAATTCGAGGTGCACGCCTTCGGGCGGCCGGATGGCGCGGATCGGGCGGCCGGCGACCCAACGCATGTCCTCGGGCAGGACGCCGTATTCGTGCTGCAGGACACCGCGCACCCAGACCGCGGCGGTCATCTGGTAATCGCCGACGCCGATGCGCCTGCCTTTCAGGTCTTCGGGTCTTTCGATCCTGGAATCCTGCTTCAGGTAGATCGCGGAATGGCGGAATATCCGCGACGGAAACACCGGCAGGGCGATGAAGCGCTCGTCGCCCTCCGAGCGCAGGATGGCGTAGGACGAGAGCGACATCTCGGAGGCGTCGAACTCCTCATGGTTGAGCTGGCGCCAGAACGTCTCGCCGGGCCGCAGCGCGAGGTAGTTGAGCTCGACGCCTTCCGGGCGCACGCGCCCGTCGATCAGCGCCTGGGTGCGGTCGTAACGGCCGCAGGCAAGTGTGAGCTGCATGCCATGCAGTATATTTAATCCGTGCATCTCCTGAGAAGCCGGAGGCACCACCCGATTCTCCCCTTGCTCGCACGCTTGGGATTGGGCGGCCTTTTCGTGCTTTTCGGCGTGCGCTCGATTCTGGGGTTTGCGGGCAGCGTCGGTTATTTCAGCAAGCTGGGATTTGCGGCACCGGAAGCGATGGTCGCGATCGCGATCTTCATCCAGGTCATTGCCGGGATCCTGCTGATCATCGGCTCGCAGACCCGCCTGGCCGCCTGGCTGCTGGTCGCCTACGTTCTCATCGCCACCTTCATGGCGCATCGCTACTGGCAATACGATGCGGCGCAGTATGCCCTTCAGATGCAGCAGTTCTTCAAGAACCTGGCGATCGTCGGCGGCCTGATGATGCTCGCGGCTTTCGGACCGGGGTCCATTTCAGTCGACCGGGGTTGAAGCGCCCGCGGTAGTATTCCGATGGGGTTTCGGGGGGTAACCGAAAGGAGGAGAAAACCATGTCGGCGCAACTGCAAAACCGTACGCAGTACTACATTCCTGCTTTGGGAGGCATCTTCAACCGGCTGAGCTATTACGCCTGGCCGCTGTTGCGCATCGTTTACGGCGCCTGGTTCATCCCGCACGGAATGCAGAAGCTGTTCGGCGTGTGGGGCGGGAACGTCGCGGGGCTCGCCAAGGGCATCGAGGGAACGGTGGGATGGTCGCCCGGCATCTTTTGGGCGTACTTCATCGGATGCCTGGAATTCTTCGGCGGCGCTCTCCTGGTGATCGGGCTGTTCACGCGGCCGGTCGCTGCTATGTTCTGCGTCTTCATGTACGTGGCAGCGTTCCACTACAACAATCAGTTCGGCTGGTGGTGGACGAAAGGCGGCATGGAGATGCCGCTGCTGCTGCTTGGCGTGGCGCTCGCCATCCTGTTGCGCGGCGGAGGCGAGCTGTCGCTCGACCGCAAGGTGGGCCGGGAATTCTAGAGACAAAGCGAGCAGCAGGGCTTCGATGAGTCGCGGAGATAGCGCGCTGGTCGCTGCGCTCGAGCGGTCCCACCTCCACCCGCTGTGGGACCGCTATAAGCGCATCACGCCGGTCGCGCCGAAGGCGAAGGATGCGCCGATGCACTGGCGCTGGCGCGACATCGAGCCGTTCACGGAGCGCGCGGCGCGCGAAGTGGGCATCGAGGACGTAGAGCGCCGCGCGCTGATCCTGGTCAACCCGGCCTTCGGCGGCGACACGGTCACCACCCAGAACCTGATCGGCGCCTTCACCGTGCTCGAGCCCGGCGACAAGGCGGTGCCGCACCGCCACACTGCGGCGGCGATCCGCTTCGCCACGCGCGCCGAAGGCGCGCTGACCATCGTCAACGGCCGGCGCTGCGAGATGAACGAGGGCGACCTGGTGCTGACCCCGCCGATGTGCTGGCACGGGCACATCAACCCGGGCAGCCGGCGCACCGTGTGGTTCGACGCGGCGAACATGCCGGCGATCTGCAGCCTCGACGCGAGCTTCTTCGAGCCGGGCACGCGCCAGGACGAGCGCTTCTGGGACGTCGGCGACGAGGGCGCTTCCGAATACCGGTTTGCAGGCGAAGAGATGCGCCGCCGGCTGGCCGAAGCTTCGCCCGGCCCGGACGGCGCGCAAACCGTGCGCTATACGAGGCACAACGGCTCGGTCATGCCCACCCTCGATCTGTTCAGGAAAACAATCACGCGAAAGACGAAGCCTCAGCGCAGCACCTGCAACGCCGTCTGCCTGGTGGTGTCGGGCGAAGGCCGATCCACCATCGGAGAGCAGACCTTCGCGTGGTCGCAGCACGACGTGTTCACCGTCCCGCACTGGAACTGGGCAAGCCACGAGGCCACGGGCGGCGGCGCAGCCGACCTTTTCCTGGTCACCGACCGCGCGATCTACGAGCGGCTCGACCTGCTGCGCGAAGAAACGGGCTAGCCGCGCGTGATCGGCTCGGCGGTGCGCCGCGTCGAGGACCGGCGCTTGCTCATCGGCGCGGGCCGCTTCGTCGACGACCTCTCGTTCCCGGGAGAGCTGCACTGCGCGATCGTGCGCTCGCCCCACCCCCACGCCAGGATCCTGGCAATAGAGAAATCGGAAGGAATTCTTTCATTCACGGGGAAAGACATGGCTGCCGACGGCGTCGGACCGATGCGCGCGGGCTGGGTGCTTCCCGGGATGGTCGAGCCGCCGCGCTTTGCGCTGGCGCGCGAAACGGTGCGCCATGTCGGCGAGCCGGTGGCTGCGGTGTTCGCCGAAACCCGGCCCCTCGCCGAGGATGCCGCCGAGCGCGTCGTCGTGCACTACGAGCCGCTGCCGCTTATACGCAATGAGGTCTGCTTTCGCTGGTCGCGAGGCGACGCCTTGGCTGTGCAGCAGGCGTTCGAAGAGGCAAGCCACCGCGTCAGCGTGGAGCTTGTCAACAACCGCCTCTGCGGCGCGGCGATCGAGGCGCGCGGCATCCTCGCCACCGGCGACACGCTGTACTGCGGCACGCAGGCGCCGCACCATATCCGCCATTACGTGTGCGCCGAGCTCGGCTTGCCCGAGAGCGCGCTGCGCGTGGTGTCGCCCGACATGGGCGGAGGCTTCGGCTACAAGGGCAAGCACTATCCCGAGGAAACGCTGCTCGTCTGGGCGGCGCGCCGGCTGGGGCGCCCGGTGAAGTGGATCGCCGGGCGGGGCGAGTCGTTCGTTTCCGATACGCAAGGGCGCGATCACGTCACGCGCGCCGAGCTCGCCCTGGATGCGCAAGGGCAGTTCCTCGCCCTCAAGGTTTCCACGACGGCAAACCTCGGGGCCTATGTGTCGACCTTCGGCGCGGCGATTCCCGGGCCGATTTACAGTGCGCTCCTCGCCGGCGTCTACAGGACTGGAGCCGTTTTTGCCGAAGTCACCGGGGTGTTGACCAATACGCTGCCGACCGACGCGTACCGCGGCGCCGGGCGGCCGGAAGCCTGCTATGTGCTGGAGCGCCTGGCCGACAAGGCGGCGCGCGCGCTCGGCATGGACCGCGCCGAGATCCGCCGGCGCAACCTCATCCCGGCCTCGGCGATGCCTTACAGGACGCCGATCGGGCCGACCTACGACTGCGGCGATTTTCCGAGGATCTTCCAGCGCGCCCTGGAGGCGGCCGATTACCGCGGCTTTTCCGCAAGAAGAGCCTTTTCCAAAAAGCTTCGCGGCATCGGCCTCGCGTGCTACGTCGAGTCCTCGGGCGTCGCGCCGTCGCGTCTTGCCGGCCTGATGGGAGCCCAAGGCGGCTTCTACGAAGCGGCGCAGGTGCGCGTGGCGCCCGACGGCAGCGTCACTGCGTTCCTGGGCACGCACAACCACGGCCAGGGCCATGCGACCACCTTTGCGCAGATTCTTCAGCATCGCTTGGGTGTTGATTTTTCAAAGATCAATATCGTAGAAGGCGATACCGCCGCCGTTCCGGTGGGCACCGGCACCTTCGGCTCTCGCTCCATGGCGGTGGGCGGCTCGGCGCTGTCGAAAGCCATCGACAAGGTGATCGCGAAGGGCAAGCGCATCGCCGGCCATCTGCTCGAGGCGGCGGAGGCGGACGTGGAGTTTTCCGAGGGGGAATTCCGCATCCTCGGCACCGACCGGAAGCTCTCTTTCACCGAAGTGGCGAAGGCGGCCTACGTGCCGCACCGCTACCCGCTCGAGAGCCTCGAGCCGGGGCTGGACGAGAGCGCCTTCTACGACCCGTCGAACTTCGCCTTCTCCAACGGCGCCCACGTATGCGAGGTGGAGGTGGACCCGCAGACGGGCATGACCGAGATCGTCGCCTACTGCGCGGTGGACGACGTCGGCACGGTGATCAACCCGATGATCGTGGAAGGGCAGGTGCACGGCGGCCTGGCGCAGGGCATCGGCCAGGCGCTCGCCGAGCGCACGGTGTACGAGGAGGGGCAGCTGCTGTCGGCGTCCTTCATGGATTACGCCTTGCCGAGGGCCTCGGATTTTCCGTTTTTCCGATGCGAAACGGACCAGAGCCAGCCCTGCACCCATAACCCGCTCGGCGCCAAGGGCTGCGGCGAATCCGGGGCCATCGGCGCGCCGGCGGCGCTGGTGAGCGCGCTGCTCGACGCGCTCGAGCCGCTGGGCGTCACCGACCTCGAAATGCCGGCTACGCCGCACCGCCTATGGGAGGCGATGAGTCGCGCCCGAAAAGCAGGCAGGCCATAATGCGCAGATGAATCCCGCCAGGCTCGCGCAGCTTTATCGCAGGGAACTGGAGCTGAGCCAGCTAAGGCGGGGCGAGACCGTCTGCGCGGTGAGCGACCTCGATACGCGGCGCGAGTACATCCATGCGGCCTTCGCCGCCGCCGACGACCTGGGCGCGGACATCTACGAGCTGTGCGTGAACTCGCTGCCCTCCTGGACCAAGGTCGGCGTGCCGACCATCGGCCAGTGCAAGGGCACGCTCGAGGCGGTGCGCGCGGCCGACCTGGTGGTGATCTTCCACGTGCCGCTGTTCACGAAGTGGCTCAAGCAGGTGCTCGACGGCGGCACGCGCGTGCTGATGATCATAGACGCGCCCGACGACCTGGAGCAGCTGATGGCGCCGCCCGGGCTGAAGGAGGCGTGCAAGTACGCCGAATCCCTCTACAAGAAGACGAAAACGGTCCGCGTGACGAGCGACGCCGGCACCGACCTCACTTATACCTGCGGCGAGTACCCGGTGATGACGCAATGGGGCTACGCCGACGAGCGCGGGCACTTCGACCACTGGGGCGGCGGCCACATCCACACCTTCCCGAACGAGGGCAGCGCGCAAGGCAAGGTGGTGATGCAGCCGGGGGACATCGTGATCCTGCCTTATTGCCGCTACGTCGCCGACCCGGTGAAGCTCGAGATCCGCGAAGGCCACATCGTCGGCATCGAGGGCGGCATGGACGCCAAGCTGATGCGCGACTGGCTCGAGGACGGCAGGAGCTCGCCCCGGGACCGCGATCCCTACGCCGTGTCGCACCTCGGCTGGGGAATGAACCCGCAGGCGCTTTGGTACGGCATCGCGCTGCACGGCGAGCTGCCGGAGCGCCACCGCGCCGCGGCGCGCACCTTCCCCGGGAATTTCCTGTTCTCGACCGGCCCCAACACGCAGGGCGGCGGCAAGCGCACCACGCGCGGGCACTACGACGTGCCGATGCGCGACTGCACAATGGCGCTGGAGGGCAGGGTGGTCATCGACCGCGGCCGGATCGTCGACGAAAAGATGAAGGTTCAACGGGTACAACGCTGAGGAGGGACACATGTTAAGAACGGGGTTGATTGTCTGTACGCTTGCGCTGGCCGCGACCGTCCACGCTGCCGATAAAGTCAAGATCGGCTTCATCAGCACGCTGTCCGGGCCGAACGCGGCCATCGGCATCGACATCCGCGACGCGTTCAACCTGGCGATCAAGCTGAACGGCGGCAGGCTGGGCGGCCTGCCGGCCGAGGTGCTGGTGAGCGACGACCAGCTCAAGCCCGAGAACGCCAAGCAGATCGCCGAGCGCTACCTGCGGCTGGAGAAGGTCGACTTCATCACCGGCCCGGTGTTCTCCAACGTGGTGGTGGCGATCGCGCCCGACGTGCTCGCCTCGAAGACCTTCTTCATCGCCCCCAACGCGGGGCCCGCGGTCTACTCCGGCGCGCAGTGCAATCCGTTCTTCTTCGTGTCCTCCTGGCCGAGCGAAGCCTACAGCGAGGCGGCAGGCCAGTACGTCACCTCCAAGGGCATCAAGAACGTGCTGTTCCTCGCGCCCAACTACGTCGGCGGCCACGACGCGGCGAACGGCTTCAAGCGCTACTACAAGGGCAAGCTGGTCGACGAGATGTACACCAAGCTCGGCCAGCTCGACTACGCCGCCGAGCTCTCGCAGATCCGCGCGGCCAGGCCCGAGGCGCTGTACGTCTTCCTGCCCGGCGGCATGGGCGTCAACTTCATCAAGCAGTTCGTCGCCGCCGGGCTGTCGAAGGACATTCAGCTCATCGTGCCGCTGTGGGGCTCCGACCAGGACATCATCCGCGCCGTGGGCGACCCGATGCTCGGTCTGTTCAGCCTCGCGCACTGGTCGATCGACATGGATAACGCGGCCAACAAGAAGTTCGTGGCCGAGTTCCAGAAGGCGTACAACCGCCTGCCCACCGGGTATGCGTCCACCGGCTACGACACGGCGCTGCTGATCGATTCCGCGGTGCGCAAGGTCAAGGGCAGGATCGAGGACAAGGAAGCGCTGCGCGCCGCACTCAAGGCCGCCGACTTCGGCAGCGTGCGCGGCTCGTTCAGGTTCGGGCGCAACCAGTTCCCGATCCAGGACTACTACCTGCAGCTCGTCGGCAAAGGCTCCGACGGCCGCCTGGCGCACAAGACGATCGGCACGGTCCTGAACGACCGTGCCGACGCCGATGGGCCGGACTGCAAGATGAAGTGAGCTACATCCCCGAGGCGCCTGCCTTGGCGCACTGCTCGTCCTGGTCGCCGGTCACGCCGCTCACACCCACCGCGCCGGTGACCTTGCCGTCGACGAAGATCGGCACGCCCCCGGGCGAGGCGGTGAGTCCGCCGCCGAGCGTTGCGGTCGCTGGGCCGCCTTTGTTGATCACGTCGGCGAAAACGCGCGTCGGCCGCCGGTAGGTGGCAGCCGTTTTGGCTTTGTTGATGGCGATGTCGTTGCTGGCGTATTGCGTATTCTCCATGCGCTCGAAGTAGACGAGATAGCCGTGCGGGTCGACGACCGCGACGGCGACATTCCACTGGTTTTTCTGGCATTCGGCGATCACGGCCGCGGCGATTTTCTTGGCGGTCGCGGTATTGACGGCCGCGCCGTAGTCGGGCCGCTTCTGCGCCGCAGCAACCGCCGCGAAAGCCACTAGGCTAAAACCGAGCACGATCCTGGTAAGCGACATCTTCTTCTCCTCTGGTTATGGCGAGATTAGCGCACGCGATCATACGCCGCTTGCGCAGGTTCTCGACTACCGTGTGAACAGGAGGCCCTAGTGCCGCATTCCGATGCCGATATGAATCGCTCACGTACCTGCCTTTCCAGTGCCTGCTGGATCTTGCCGCGCTCTGCTCGGTCAGGGGTCCGTTGCCGGGCCGGATGCACCGTGGCCGGGCAGGTCGGGTGCAATGACGCACGCGTTCAGGGCAGTGCCATGGGTAATTCTCCCGATGCGCGGAGGCCTGGATATGCCTATAAGGACAAGCTATTAGAGGAGACGCGTCATGCAGGTGCGCAACACGGAAACAGGTACTCGAGTGGCCGGCGGTTGGCTCGCAATCGCCTCGTTCCTTCTTGCGGCGGCGCTCATCTTTCACGGACCGCTGGCTGCGGACATGAGCGCGCAGATGACCGTCATCGCCGAAGGAGCGAGCCGGTGGGTCCTGGTTCACTGGGTCGCCGCGGCCGCGCTGTCCTGCTTCGCAGTGGCGGGCTTGGTCGCGCTGTCCGTCGGAACCCGTCTGACGGGCAACGCCTGGACGATCTCTGCGTGGGCGGTGCTCCCCGTGGGCGCGCTATGGACGGTGACGACCGCCGTCGCCGAAGCTACCGTCATCGCCGGCGCTGCGGTTTCGGGCAACGCGCCGATGTTCGAGGACTGGTGGGCATTCGCCGAAGCAAAAGCGAACGGCTTTGTAGTTCTTGCCCTGGCGGTCGCGGTGATCGCTGGGAACGAGGCCCGGACGCCTCACGGTGCTACGCCCGCATGGGCATCGTGGGTGGGGGCGGTCGCGGGGACCGCAGCCTTTGCCGGCTGGGCCATGGGGATGTGGCTAGGCATTGGACCGGGCAGCCTTATATGGGTCGTGTCCTCACTGGTGATGTGCTTGTGGACGCTATGGTTTGGCCTGGCCCTGATGCGCGCCGGGACGGGCATGCACGAACGCATTGCGGGCCAGCCTGCGGGAATCAAATGAGCCTGTGCTTGTAGGCGTGGGCGGTGGCAGCGGCTCGCGAGGGCACGTCGAGCTTGGAGAAGATGTTGCTCACGTGCCTGTCCACTGTCTTCTCGCTCAGAGTGAGCTCGGCGGCGATGGCCTTATTGGTCTTGCCTGCCGCGATCAGCCGGAGGACCTGCAGCTCGCGCGCAGTCAATCCTTGAGGATCGCGCGGTGGCGCGATTCGAGCGAGCTCGTCGATGCGGGTGAGCTCCGGCGCTGCGCCGAGTTGCGCGAACGCCGTCCTGGCCGCCTCCAGCTCCAGCCCGCCGCCCTCCTCGTCCCCGAGGGCGCGGCACGCCATGGCGAGAAGCACCCGCACTCGCGCGGCGAGGTAGGGCGCTTCCGCCTGGTGCCATAGCTGAAAGGCAGGACGCAGCAGGCCAAGCGCGGCGCGCGCGTTGCCTTCGGCCAGTTCCACCGTGCCCTGGGCCTGCGCGGCAATCGCAGCGAGCACCTCCGAGTCGATGCTCTTCGCAGTCTCCTGGACCTCGCGGCTTGCGCTGCGTGCTTCAGCGACATCGCCCGCCGCAAGCATGATCTCGACGTACGCGGGCAGCAGGGTCGTGCGCTGCGCTCGCTCGGTAGCCGTTGCCATGACGCGACGAATCGCTGTGGCTGCCGCTTTGGTGCGTCCTTGGGCCAAGCGCAACAGGGCCAGTCCCGGGTGCGGCTCCCGGCCCTTCTGGCTGGCATCCCGGTACGCCGACTCGGCGGCAGCAAAGTCGCCGCGCAGGCGATGTACCTCCGCTTCCTGGTAGAACGCGGCTCCCGGAGGGCTGGGGTCGGTTCCCCGAGAGAAGCGCTTGGAGGCGCGCCGCGCCTCGTCGACCGCCTCCCGCCAGGCGCCGCCCAGCTGCAGGACTTCGGCGCGATGCACGAGGCAAGTTCCCGTGAACGCGACCATCTCGGATTGCTCTTCGCACCACTGCGCAAGCGCGGCAGTCCATTCACGCGCGCGACTGAGCGCGTAGAACTCCTGGCAGGCGCGGATCACGCTGCAATAGAGCAGTCCCGTCATGACGGGCGAGACTTCCCCGGCGCTGACGGCGACCATGGCCTCGTCGAGTAGCGCAAGGCCCGCCGCGGTCCTGCCCTGGTGCAATAGGCTGCGACCCTGCAGATGCCGTGCGCAAGCGATCAAATCCGCGTCCGCGAAGCGCTCACCGATTGCCGCCGCGGCAGCCGCAGTGCCGTGGGCGCCTTCGAAGTCCCGCGCTCGGAGCTGCCGCTCCACGCCTGGCAAGAGGAGGTAGCCCTGCTCGGCGCATTCGGTTCGCTCGACGAGCCGCTGGGCCCGGCCGAGCCATCCGGTCGCGCGGCCTGCCTCGCCGCGGAACAGCAGCGTAAGTCCCAGCCAGAACGCACAACGGGCAGCCCGTACGCCGGCCCCAGCGCCGACGTGCCCTCGATGCGCGCGTTCGTATGCCGTCAGGAAATCGCTGTCCCGCCCCGTCAGGTAGGCCGAAACCGCAAGCAACTCGAGGTCTTCGGCCCCCAGCGGTGCAGCCTGATCGGCAAGCCTGAATGCCTGGTAGGCCTGCTCCCATGCGCGCTGCGCGTAGGACTCGCGACCCTTATGGCAATGCGACGATGCCTTCATCTTTCAGGCGCGCTTGATCTTCGCTCGAATAACCCAATTGCGAGAGCAACTGCGCCGCGTGCTCGCCGAGCGCCGGCGGGTCCAGGCGCTTGGGCAGCCGCTGGCCGTCCAGCGCTATCGGGAGGGCGGGAACGTGAACGCTCTTCTTGTTGATCCGCGTCTCGAGCAGGCCGCCGGAGGCCTTGAGGTGCGGGTCGTCGAGCAGGTCCCAGGGCTTGGCGATCGGGGCGAAGGGCAGGCCGATCGCCTCCAGCTTGGCAGCCAAGGCGGCTTGCGTATGCTGCTTCATCACCTCCGCCAGGCACGGCAGGAGCCATGAACGCTCCTTGACGCGCATGCCGTTGGTCTTGAGCCTTGCATCCGCCTCGAGCTCGCGCAGGCCGAAGTCGCGGCAGAAAGCAACCCACTGCGTGTCGGTCACCACGCCGATGAAGAGGCGCCCGCCGCCGGCGGTGTCGAAGATGTCGTACACGCCCCAGGCCGGGCGCTTCACCGACATCGGCGGCGGCGCCTCGCCGGTCAGCTCGAACTGCGCCATGTGCTGCGCGACGAGATAGGCGGTGGTCTCGAACAGCGCGCTGGTGACCCGCTGGCCGCGCCCGGTCTTCTCGCGCTCGCGCAGCGCGGCGAGGATGCCCACGGCGGCGAAGGTGCCGCCGAGGATGTCGACCACCGAGGACCCCGCGCGCAGCGGCCGCTCGGGCAGGCCGGTCATGTAGGCGAGGCCGCCCATCATCTGCGTCACTTCATCGAGCGCCGGGCGATGGTCATACGGACCCTTGAGGAAACCTTTGAGCGAGCAATACACGAGGCGCGGATAGTCCTTCGAAAGCTCTTCGTAGGAGAAGCCGAGCTTGTCGAGCGCGCCCGGCCGGAAATTCTCGGTCAGTACATCTGCCTTCTTGAGAAGCTTCAAAACGAGCTCGCGACCTTCGGGCCGCTGAAGATCCACGGCAAAGCTCTTCTTGTTGCGGTTGAAGACGGGGAAGAAGCCGCAGCCCGCGCCTTCCAGGCGCCGCGTGTTGTCGCCGGCGGGCGGCTCGACCTTGATCACTTCGGCGCCCAGGTCGGCGAGCACCAGGCCGCAGGAGGGGCCCATCACCATGTGCGCGAACTCCACGACGCGCACCCCCTCAAGCGGCAGCACGGAATCCTTTGGGCAGGCCGGCGAGCGGGGTGTGGCCGTAGATCGGCTCTTCGGGGATGGCTTTGACCAGAATTTCCCGGGCAGCAAACAGCTTTTGAAGGTCGATCCCGGTAGCGAGACCCATGCTCTCGAACATGAACACCAGGTCCTCGGTGATGACGTTGCCGCTCGCGCCGGGCGCGAAGGGGCAGCCGCCCAGGCCGCCCATCGAGCTGTCGAAGTTGCGCAAGCCCACCTCGTAGGCGGCGAGGGCGTTCGCCAGGCCGAGGCCGCGCGTGTAGTGGAAGTGCGCGCCTTCGAGCTAGT
>CAZJJC010000177.1:0-2681 GCA_964546195.1 uncultured Enterobacteriaceae bacterium
GGCGAGGCCCTGCCGAAGAACCTCGGCGAGCGCTGGACCGAGCGCACCGGCGCCGAGGTCCTCGACGGCATCGGCTCCACCGAGATGCTGCACATCTTCATCTCCAACCGCCCCGGCGAAGTGCGCTACGGCACCACCGGCAAGCCGGTGCCGGGCTACGAAGTGCGCCTGGTCGACGACCAGGGCAACGTCATCACCCGGCCGGGGGAGATCGGCGAGCTGCAGATCGACGGCCCCACCGCGGCGATCATGTACTGGAACCAGCGCAGCCGCACCAAGAGCACCTTCCAGGGCCAGTGGACGCGTAGCGGCGACAAGTACACCTTCGACAAGGACGGCTACTACACCTACGGCGGCCGCTCCGACGACATGCTCAAGGTGGGTGGCATCTACGTCTCGCCGGTCGAGGTCGAGGCCGCCCTCGTCACGCACGAGGCGGTGCTGGAGGCGGCGGTGGTGGGCATGGAAGACGAGCAGAAGCTCGTCAAGCCCAAGGCCTACGTGGTTCTAAAGCAAGGGATGAACGGCGATGAAACGTTGAAGCAGGCGCTTCAACAACACGTCAAGGACAAGCTCGCCCCGTACAAGTACCCGCGATGGATCGAGTTCATGAGCGAGCTGCCCAAGACGGCGACCGGGAAAATCCAGCGGTTCAAGCTGCGATCCTGGCGGTAAAATCGGCCGATGGCTACCAGACAAGAGCAGCAGACCACGAGCGACATCAAGGTCGATCCGAAGGCCCTGTATCTCGAGGAGGTCTTCACCGACCGGCGCGTGGGCACGATTCGCAGGCTGACGCCGGTGACCGGCGAGGGCACGCGCGACCCGGGGCGCGCGGTGCTGTATGTCGGCGAGACCCAGGTCCTCACACCGGCGGGCGCGCTGCCGATCGGCTTCGAGATCGGCGCGGGCTCGCTCGAGGAGGCGGCGCAGAAGTTCGGCGACCTTGCGCGCGAAGCGATCGAGCGCACGGTGAAGGAGCTGCAGGAGCTGCGCCGCCAGGCGGCCTCGTCGATCGTCGTGCCGCAGGGCCCGCTGCCGCCGATGACCGGCGGGGGCGGCAAGATCCAGATGCCTTGATCGCGCAGGTCCAATCCTGGCTGGCCGGCGCGAGGCGCGTGGTCGCGCTCACCGGCGCGGGCATCTCGACCGACTCGGGCATTCCGGACTTCCGCGGCCCGCAGGGCGTGTGGACGAAAAATCCGCTGGCCGAGAAGATGTCCAACATCCACTACTACCTGGCCGATCCCGAGGTGCGCAAGGCTTCGTGGCGCAACCGCCTGTCGAGCCCGGCATGGCGCGCGCAGCCCAACGCCGGCCATCTCGCCCTGGTGCACCTGGAAAAAACCCGCAAGCTGCATGCGCTGATCACGCAGAACATCGACGAGCTGCACCAGCTCGCCGGCAACTCGCCCGAGCGCGTGATCGAGGTGCACGGCACGATGCGCAAGTTCATGTGCTGGGGCTGCGGCATGCGCGGGCCGATGCAGCTCGTGCTGGAGCGGGTGCGTGCGGGCGAGGACGACCCGCTTTGCCGCGACTGCGGCGGCATCCTCAAGAGCGACACCGTATCCTTCGGGCAGCAGCTCGTCCCCGAGGTGATCGACCGGGCGATGCAGGCCGCGGGCGAGGCGGAGCTCTTCCTCGCCGTGGGCACCAGCCTTCAGGTGTACCCGGTGGCCGGTGCGGTGGAGGTGGCGCGCTCGGCCGGCGCGCGCATCGTGATCGTCAACGCGCAGCCCACGCCGTTCGACGAGATCGCCGACGCCGTCTTCGACCAGCCGATCAGCGAGGTTCTTCCGGCAATCCTAGGAAGCGGCGCGCGTTCGCTGCAGTGACGTTGAAGTCGAGCCCCGCCTTCTCTAGCGTGCCCACCGGGTCGGGATCGCCCATGTTGAACGGATAGTCGGACCCCACCAGGATCTGCGAGGCGCCGAAAGAGCCGACCAGGAATTGCACCGCTGGCGGGTCGAACACGAGGTGATCGTAGAAGAAGCGCCGGGCCGTCTCGACCGGCGACTCGGCGAGCGATTCGCGCGCCTTGGGAATCATCTTCCACGCGTGCACGAGGCGCGGCAGCAGCATCGCCATGGCGCCGCCGCCGTGGCTGAAGGCGATGCGCAGGCGCGGATGGCGCGCCGCGATGCCGCCGGTGATCATCGAGGCGCAGGCGAGGGCGATGTCGCCCGGGAAGCACACCGCCTGCTCGGGGAAGGCGCCGACGATGCGCTCCTGCCCCGCGGGCCGCAGCGCGTGCACGAAAACCGCCGCGCCGAGCGCTTCGGCGGCCGCGAAGAACGGCGCGAAGCGCGCCTCGCCGATGGAGGCGCCGTTGACATGGCTGGCGAGCTCTGCTCCTGCGAAACCAAGGCTTTTCAAATACTGAAGTTCTGCAACTGCGGCATCCACGTCCTGGAGCGGCACGGCGCCCAGGCCGACGAAGCGATCGGGGGCGCGCGCGACCATCGCGGCGATCTCGTCGTTCAGGTAGCGGATCAGCACCCCGGCGTCAGGCATCGGCAGCCAGTACGACAGGAGCTCGGGCATCGGCGAGAGCGCCTGGCGCGCTACGCGCATGCCGTCCATGTCCTCGATGCGCCGCGGCACGCTCCAGCAGCCCTCGGACACGGTGCGATAGACCTTGCCGGAGATCATCACGTGCCTGTGGCAGGCGTGCGCCT
>CAZJJC010000178.1:0-10067 GCA_964546195.1 uncultured Enterobacteriaceae bacterium
CACGGTCAAATCATGGCGCTGCCGGCCGGGAATCCCAATCGGTGGCACGAGCTGGTGGATAGCTACGTGATCGCCACCGCTCAGCTCTATATCGCACGCGCTAACCCATCCTGATTGTTGCAGTCCCGGGAGCGAGCGACCGAGCGCATGGCCGGACGTGGCCGCATCGCGCTCGGCGTCGAAGGCGGCTAGTTCTTGCCGGGCTCCTGCAGCAGGTTGCGGTCGATCAGCGTGATCTCGATGCGCCGGTTCTTCTGGCGTCCTTCCGGGTTGTCGTTGGGCGCGACCGGCGCGTACTCGGCGCGGCCGGTGGCGAGCAGGCGCTCGGGCGCAATGCCGGCGTCCTGCAGGAAGCGCACCACGGTCGTCGCGCGCGCCGCCGACAGCTCCCAGTTGGAGGGGAACACTTTCTGCAGCCCCCCGGTGATCGGCACGTTGTCGGTATGGCCGACCACGCGGATCGCCTTGTCCTCGTAGGACTGGATCGCGTCGGCGACCTTCTTCAGCACCTCCTTGCCGGTCTCCTTGAGCGCCGCGCGGCCCGAATCGAAGAACAGCTGCTCGGCGACATCGACCGTCAGCATGTCCTTGTAGCGCCGTACCTGGAGCTGGCCTTTCTGCACCTCCTGGTTGAGGTCCGCGACCAGCGCGTCGTAGCGCGACTGCGACTGCTTGCTGGCGCTCAGAAGCTGCATCCGCTGGCTCTCCAGCGCCTCGTTCTGCGCGCGCAACTTCGCCTGGTCGCGCTCGAGCGCGGCCTTGTCCTGCTCCAGGGAAGTCTTCTCCCGCTGCAGCGCCAGGCGCTGCGACTGCAGCTCCTGGAGCTGCTGCTCGAGCGCCGCCCGCTGACTTTGCAGGGCGCTGATTTCCTGGGCCTTCTCTCCTTGAGCCTTGTCGAAAGTGTCCTGCGTAACGCAGCCGCCCAGCATGAGAGCTGCCGCCACCGCTGCACTGCCTAGGTGAAGAGACTTGACGATCATTATTAACCTCCACTGCGTGTTGCCCCTACGGACTGCAGGATAGCTTATTGCCCTTCGGGCCGCATGTGCGGGAAGAGGATTACGTCACGGATGCTCGGACTGTCGGTTAAAAGCATCACCAGGCGGTCGACCCCGAGGCCGGCGCCGGCCGTGGGCGGCATGCCGTATTCCAGCGCGCGGATGTAGTCGGCGTCGTAGTACATCGCCTCCGGGTCGCCCGCTTCCTTGGCCTTGACCTGATCGAGGAAGCGCTGCGCCTGGTCTTGCGGATCGTTCAGCTCGGAGAAGCCGTTGGCGATCTCCTTGGCGTCGATGAACAGCTCGAAACGGTCGGTGAGCTCGGGGTCCGCATCGCGCCGGCGCGCGAGCGGCGATACCTCGGCGGGAAAGTCGGTCACGAACGTCGGCTGGATCAGATGCCTCTCGGCCACGGCTTCGAACAGCATGAGCTGCAGCGCGCCCCAGCCCTGCTGTTTGCCGGACTCGATTTTCAGCTTACTCAGCTTTGCGGCGAGCAACGCGCGGTCGCGCAAGTCGCCCTCGATTCCCCGCCGGCGGATCGCCTCCGGGATCGTCAGCCGCGCGAAGGGCTGCGCAAGCTCGATCGTGTTTCCCTGGTAGCGGACCTGGGAAACCCCTGCGGCCGCGCGCACCAGCTTCTCGGTGAGGTCCATCATGTGCTGCCAGTCCTGGTAGGCGCAATACCACTCGAGCATGGTGAACTCGGGGTTGTGCCGCGTCGAGATGCCTTCGTTCCTGAAGTTGCGGTTGATCTCGAACACGCGCTCGACGCCGCCCACCACCAGGCGCTTGAGGTAGAGCTCGGGGGCGATGCGCAGGTAAAGCTCCATGTCGAGCGCGTTGTGGTGCGTTTTGAACGGCCGCGCCGCGGCGCCGCCCGGAATCGGCTGCATCATCGGCGTCTCGACTTCGAGGTAGCCTTCCGCGCGCAGCACGCTTCTCAAGTTCTCGATGATCTGTGAGCGCTTGAGGAAGACCTCGCGTACCTGCGGGTTGACGATCAGGTCGACGTAGCGCTGGCGGTAGCGGCTCTCGTGGTCGGTGAGGCCGTGGAATTTCTCGGGCAGCGGCCGCAGCGCTTTCGCCAGCAGGCGGATGCTCGCCGCGTGGACCGTGAGCTCGCCTTTCATCGTCTTGAAGAGATGGCCCTCGACCCCGACGATGTCTCCCAGGTCCCAGTGCTTGAAGCTTTCATGGGCATTCTCTCCGGTGGCATCGTTGGACACATAAATCTGAATCCTTCCGCTGCCGTCCTGCAGGGTGGCGAAGCTCGCCTTGCCCATCACGCGCTTGAGCACCATGCGCCCGGCTACCGCGGCGAGGGGTCTCGCCTTTTCCAGATCCTCCTTGCTTTCGGTCCCGTGGGAAGCATGCAGGGCCGAAGCAAGGTCTTTCCGTCTGAAGTCGTTGGGATAGGCGTTGCCCGAGGCGCGCAGCGCCTTCAGCTTCTCGCGCCGCTCCTCGACCAGCCTGTTGTCTTCGTCCACGCTCTAGACTCCCTGCTTCAGGCTCGCGCTGATGAATTCATCGAGGTCGCCGTCGAGCACGCGCTGCGTGTTGCCGGTCTCCACACCGGTGCGCAGGTCCTTGATGCGCGACTGGTCGAGCACGTAGGAGCGGATCTGGTGGCCCCAGCCGATGTCGGTCTTGGAGGCTTCCAGCTTGTTCTGCTGCGCGAGGCGCTTGCGCAGCTCGAGCTCGTAGAGCTTGGCCTTGAGCATCGCCATGCACTCGGCGCGGTTGCGGTGCTGCGAGCGGTCGTTCTGGCTCTGCACCACGATGCCGCTGGGCAGGTGGGTCATGCGCACCGCGGACTCGGTCTTGTTGACGTGCTGGCCGCCGGCGCCGGAGGCGCGGTACACGTCGATGCGCAGGTCCGCCGGGTTGATCTCCACCTCGATGGTCTCGTCGATCTCGGGATAGACGAACACGCTGGCGAACGAGGTGTGGCGCCGCGCATTGGAGTCGAACGGGCTCTTGCGCACCAGGCGATGCACGCCGACCTCGGTGCGCAGGCGCCCGTAGGCGTAGTCGCCGGTCACCTTGAGGGTGGCGCTCTTGATGCCGGCCACCTCGCCCGGCGTGTGCTCGAGCACCTCGGCGCGGAAGCCCTTCTGGTCGCAGTACCTGAGGTACATGCGCTGGAGCATCGCGGCCCAGTCCTGCGCCTCGGTGCCGCCCGAGCCGGCCTGGATGTCGACGAAGCAGTTGTTGGCGTCCAGCGGGTTGGAAAACATGCGGCGGAATTCCAGCGCCGCGACTTCCTTCTCCAGCTTCTCGATGTCGGAAGCCACCCCGAGCACCGTCGCCTCGTCGCCCTCGGCGCGTGCCAGCTCGAACAGCTCCCTCGCGTCGGCGAGGCCGCCGCCGACGCGGCCGAGCGTTCCCACGACGGCCTCGAGCGCCTTCTTCTCCTTGCCGAGCTCCTGCGCGCGCTGCGGGTCGCTCCAGACCTGCGGCTCGCTCAGGAGCTGCTCTACCTCTTCCAGCCTTTGCTGCTTGGCGGCGAGGTCAAAGATACCTCCGCAGCTCGGCCGACCGGTTCTGCAGGTCGGCGAGCGAGGAGGCGATCTGGTTGATGCGTTCGGCTTCCACGCTTGCTATTGTGGGGCCTCGATGCGGTCGCCCCAATAGCGCACTTCCTGGCGGAAGCGCAGCTCCGCCTCCAGGCGGTCCAGCGGCATGACGAGGTTGCGGCTCGGGATGGAGACGAAGGCCTTTTTCAGGCCTTCGCGCACGGTGGAAAAGTAGAAGTACACCTGGTCGTCGGGGCGCTGCACCATGAAAAGAATGAAATCGCGCCTGCCGTCGGCCGAGATCTGGGCGATGCGCAGCGCGTCCTCGCTCCGGAATCCGCGCTGGCGCGCCTCGAGCAGGTCCTCGCTCTCCAGCCGCGGTATGCCCATCGTATCGGCGACATCGGCGCCGACGAAGCCTTCCTTGCCGTGCTGCTTCAGCCAGCCGGCGATGCTGCGCAGGCTGCCGGTCTCGGCGCTGGTGGCCTGGTCCAGCGCCTGGGCCGGAGCGACTGCCGCGGCATGCGCCCAGCCGGCGGCGAGCAGGCCGCAAATCACGATTAGCCGCATACGATAAGCCGCAGCATGCGGCCTCCCTTCGAGCTTTATTGGCCGCTAGTGTAATTGATCACACGCGCTTGGCGGAATATTCCTCGGAAATCTTGTCGTCGAAGAACGTAGTCGGGTTCGGCGCCGCCATGAAGCGGCGATAGACCTCGGGGTAGACCCCGGAGTACTGGAACACCTGCCCGTTCGACATCTCCACCTCGAGCGTGCGGCTCTTCTCGTCGTAGCCCACCGAGCGCAGCTTGGAGGAGTTCACCCGCTTGCGCTCCATCAGGCGGCCACCCGCTTCATCCGCCCAGCGTCGCGCTCCAGGGCGCCTTGCTGCGCCCGCTGATCACTTCGCCCTCGATGCTCCTGCCTTTCACCTGCCCGGTGAACTCGCCGGGACGGCCCGAGAGCCGGAAGCTGATCCTGTCGCCGCGCAGCTTGAGCTCCTGCAGCGGCACTTCCTTGCCGTCCAGGCGCGCGCTGCCCGAGACCCGGGTGAGCTGCTGGCTGAGCTGCAGCGTCGCGGGCAGGCGGCTGACCGCCGGGGGCATATTCGCGCTCCACCTGCCGTCGACCTTCGCCGGCACCACGTAGAGGTAGATCAGGGTGGTGGTGACGCCGCTGATCTGCACCTTGTCCTCGAGGTCCATCTGCACGTACTTTTCCGGGATCCAGCCGGTCAGCGGGTAGTCGTGCGACACGATGCGCGTGCCCGGGCGCAGCTCGCTCAGGAACTTGTCCTTCAGGAGATTCACGGTATCGGGCAGGAGATACATGGTGATCACCGTGGCCTGCGACAGGTCGGTCTTGAAGAGATCCTGCTTGATGAACCTCACGCGCTCGGCGATGCCTTCCTTTTGCGCATCCTCGTTCGCCTTCCTGACCAGCTGCTCCTTGATCTCGACGCCGAAGCCGCGGGCGCCGAACACCTTGGCCGCCGTGAGCACGATGCGGCCGTCGCCAGAACCGAGGTCGATCAGGAAGTCCTGCGGCCCGACATCCGCGTAGCGCAGCATGTCGGCCACCACGCTCTGCGGCGAGGGGACGTAGGGCCCCGCGTCTTTTACCGGCTGCAGATCCGCCGCATTCCCAATTGAAAAAAAGCAGATAAGGAAAAAGGCAAGGACCCGGGTCATTCGAAGTGCTCCACGGTGAGCTGGACGCTTTTGAGGCCGTTGAACTCGTTCACCGCCAGGCGGTAGGCGGCGCGCACCT
Organism: uncultured Enterobacteriaceae bacterium; assembly: GCA_964546195.1. GTDB lineage: Bacteria > Pseudomonadota > Gammaproteobacteria > Burkholderiales > SG8-39 > SCGC-AG-212-J23. Next base: position 5,288 of record CAZJJC010000178.1, read on the forward strand.
TTCCCGGCAGCGGCTCCAGCGCGCCGAAGCGCATCGCCTCGTAGCGCCGGCCGTCCTTGACCAGCCGCAGCTTGAGGTGGCGCTCGCCGACCACGCGCTGGGTTTCCACGGCGAAATTATCGCAGAACACCGGCTGCGGAAAGCCCTGCCCCCAGATCTCGCCGTCGAGCATGCGCGCCACCTCGAGGGTGCAGTGCGCGTGCTCGAGCGCGCCGTCGGTCTCGACCGTGCGCAGGCGCGCCTCGGCCGGCAGCAGCTCGTCCAGCGCCGCGCCGAAGGCGGCGGCGAAGCGCGCATAGTCGCCCTCCGCGATGGTGAGGCCCGCGGCCATCGCGTGCCCGCCGAAGCGCGCGATGAGCCCGGGGGCGCGCTTGGAGACGAGATCCAGGCAATCGCGCAGGTGCAGCCCGGCGATCGAGCGGCCCGAGCCGCGCAGCACCGGGCGCGCGCTTTCCTCCGCGCGGGCGAAGCAGATGACCGGGCGGTGCACGCGGTCCTTGAGGCGCGAGGCGAGGATCCCGACCACTCCCTGGTGCCAGCCGGGGTCGTAGAACACCGAACCGGCCGCGGGGTCGAGCTTGCCGATGATCTCCAGCGCCCGTTCCAGCATGCCGGCTTCGATGATCCTGCGCTCGGCATTGAGGCGGTCCAGCTGCTGCGCGAGGTTGGCGGCGCGCGCCTCGTCGTCGGCGATCAGGCATTCGATGCCCAGGCTCATGTCGGCAAGGCGCCCGGCGGCGTTCAGCCGCGGGCCGGCGACGAAGCCCAGGTCGAAGCTCGAGGCCTCGTCCAGCCGCCGTCCGGCGGCGCGCAGCAGCGCCATGACCCCCGGCTGGCCGCGCCCTGCGCGCAGGCGCTTGAGCCCCTGCGCCACGAGATTGCGGTTGTTCGCGTCCAGCGGCACCACGTCGGCGATGGTGCCGAGCGCGACCAGATCGGTGAGCGAGCCAAGATTAGGTTGATCCACGAAATGCTTCCTGTTCCTTAGTTCCGCCCGCAGCGCCAGCATCACGTAGAACATCACGCCCACCCCGGCGAGCGCCTTCGAAGGAAACTCGCAGCCGGGCTGGTTGGGATTGACGATGCAGGCCGCCGCAGGCAGCTCGTCGCCGGGCAGGTGGTGGTCGGTGATCAGCGTGGCGATGCCCAGGGCATTGGCGCGCGCCACGCCTTCGACGCTCGCGATGCCGTTGTCCACGGTGATGAGGAGATCGGGCTTCCTCTGCGCCGCCAGCTCGACCAGCTCGGCAGACAGGCCGTAGCCGAGCTTGAAGCGGTCGGGCACCAGGTAGTCGACCGTGGCGCCGAACATGCGCAATGCCCGCAGGCCGAGCGCGCAGGCGGTCGCCCCGTCCGCGTCGTAGTCGGCGACGATGAGCAGCCGCTTCTTCTGCTCGACGGCGTCGGCGAGCAGCGCGGCCGCCTCGTGGATGCCTTTCAGAAGGGCGGGGGACAAAAGACCTGTGCTTTCATATTTCAACTCGACCGCGGTACGGATGCGCCGCGCGGCGTAGATGCGCGCGAGCAGCGGATGGACGCCGGCTTCCATCAGCGCCCGCCGGTCGGCTTCGGCGTAGGCGCGCTCGACGATCTTCATGCGTAGCGCTCCAGGGCCCGGCGGCGGCGCCAGAAGCGGCGCAGGTCGCCGCGCATGGTCTCGAACGACGCCGCCGCATCCGGCACATGCACAGTCAGCATGCCGGCGCGGCCGGCGCGCAGGGCTGCCAGCAGCGGCGCGAACCAGCGCTTTTCCAGCGCATCGATGCATTCACGGTATTCCGCGCCCTGGCCCAGGGCGAGCGGCGCGCGCACCGCGTCGAGCACGAGGAGGTGGCGCCCCTCCCCGGGCGCGCCTGCGAGCCACTCGCCCGCGGATTCGGGCAGCGCGCGCGGCTGTGCCCCGGCGAGCTTCGCCAGGCCGAGCGGCAGGGGATCGGGTGCGCTGACCGAGCGCCAGCGCCCGCTCGCCGCCTGCGGCGCGCGCCCCGTGCCCCAAAGCCACAGGCTGTTCACGGCGGGCTCGCCGCGCGCCTCGCGCGCCTGGTTCACCGGATGCGCGTGCAGCAGCATCTGCGCCTCGTTGAGCAGCCGGCTCCAGCGCTTGCCGGCCTCGCCGCCGATGCGCGCGGTAAGGTCGACGTCGCGCCCGGCCGCCTCGAGAGCGGCCGGCGCATCGAGCGAAAGCTCCTGCGCGAGCTCGGCGCACCAGCGCAGCGGCTCGGCCACGCGCAGCGACAGCGCGCCGGCGAAATGGCGGCTAAGCGCCGCGGCGAGCGCATCGGCTTCCTCGTGCGACAGAGTAAACGCCGCGCCCGGCACCACGATCAGCCGGTCGCGCATCAGCCGCAGGTGCACCGGATCGGCGCGCGCCCAGCACGCGCTGCCGGGGTCGGCGCCGGCGCCGAGCAGCGTCAGGGCGCCGGCGGCCATCGGCCCCGTCCCGAGCCCGAAGGCGTGCTGCAGCCACGCTTCCAGCGAGCGCGACTCGCCGCTCGCGGGACGACCGCGCGCCAGCAGCAGCTCGAGGGCGGGCGCGCGCGCCTGGGCGGCGCCCGCGAACAGGCCCGGAACCGCTAGCTCGCAGTGCATGCGGCCAAGGGCGTGGTGCGCACGCCTTTCAGGGCGAGGTGGCGTGCCAGGATCTTGTAGTGGTCGTAATCGAAGCGCGGCCGGCGCGCCGGATCGAGCAGCTCGGCAAGCTCGGCGTCGCAGCTCGCGGACCCGAGATAGCACCAGCGGTCGACCACGTGCACCTCGGTCGCTTCGCGCCGGCGGTCGCGCTCGACGATGCCGAGTGCGCCCGAATGCGGCCAGTCGATCGCCTTCAGGCGCGCCAGCGCCTCGGCCACGCGGGCGTGATGCACGTGGATGTTTTCCTTCCCGGCGCACACGCCCGCCTGTCCTCCGGTCGTCTCGAGATCGACGATCGCGAGCGGCGCCTGTAGCGATTGCATGAATATTTGTCCAGTAGCTGGCGCAGCTTACCGTGAACACGGCGGCCATTCCAGCTGTCCAATCCCGGCATGCCCCGCTTCCTCGTCTTGCCGCTGCTTGTGCTGCTTGCCGCCGCCTGCACCCCGCTCCACTGGGTCAGGCAGGACGCGAGCCCCGCCCAGCTCGAGCAGGACCTGGCGCAATGCCAGCAGCAGGCCTGGCGCGAGGCGAGCTGGCGCTCCTTTTTCTACCGTCCGCTCGGGCCCACCGTGATCCACGACCTGCGCGGCCGGCGCGTGCTGGTCTGGCCGTACTCGGCGTTCAGCGATCCCTTCGGCGACCGCTTTTTCGAGGAATCGCGGCTTGCCCAGTTCTGCATGCGGGCCAAGGGCTACGAGCTCGTTCCGGCAGACAGGATCCAGCCTTCGCCGGAGGGCACGTCTTCGGGCAAGCCGTAGCCCGGCCGGCCGGCCGCCCTCAACGCGCCGCGACCGCGATGGGCGGCGCCCGGCGCAGGGTCTGCAGCACGACGCAGTAGCGCTCGGTGAGCTCGAGCAGCTTCGCGCGGCTCTCGGCCGGCGCGTCGGTGTCGAGCTCGAAGCGCAGGCGGATCTCGCGGAAGCCCACCGGCGCATCCTTCGCCACGCCGAGGGTGCCGCGGAAGTCGAGCTCGCCCTCGGCGAAGACTGTTGCGTCCTTGAGGTGGATTCCCAGCGCAGTGGCGACTGCTTTCAGAGTGACCCCGGCACAGGCCACCAGCGCTTCGAGCAGCATGTCGCCCGAGCAGGCCTGCTCGCCGCCGCCCCCGCTGGCGGGATGAAGCCCGGCCTCGACCAGCGATCTTCCGGTGTCGACGCGGCAGGCGATGCCTTCGCCGATGCGTCCTTCCGCGCGCAGCGTAACCACTGCCGCACCCGGCTCTTTGCGGTAGCGGTCCTTGATCGGCGCCTGCAGCGCCCTCAGTTCGTCTGCGTTCATCGGCCGACTCCCATGAGCTCGGTGGCGGAAAGGTTGTGGATTCGCCCGAAGCCGGCGACGAAGCGCGCGTCGCGCGGCACGATCCTCCAGAAGGAGAAGTCGGCGAGCTGGAAATTGATGGCCTGCTCCGGGAAGCGGGCGAGCCAGGCGGCCTTCAGCGCGGGATTTCCTTCCTTCAGCCGCAAGGCTTCTCCGCGCAGCGTCACGCGCATCAGCGTGAACGGATCGGCGCGGCCGTCGTCGGTTTCGGAGATCGACAGCGCGACGCGCGCATCGTGCAGCATGTCCTGCGTGTGCCAGGCGAGGCGGCTGACATGCACGTGAAAAGCGCTGAAATCCTCCCCGGCGAGGTAGAGCGTCATCGAGGCCATGGGCGCGCCGCCGCGCAGCGTGGCGAGGTGCGCGATGCGCTCCTTGCGGATGAGGGCAGCGAGCGCGCTTCGGGCATCGGCGTCCATGCGTGCGATTGTAGTATTCTCGCGCGCTCATGCGATACGAACTCATGATCGGCCTGCGCTATACGCGCGCCAAGCGCCGCAACCGCTTCATCAGCTTCATCTCGCTCATCTCGATGGCCGGCATCGCACTCGGGGTCACCGTGCTGATCGTGGTGCTGTCGGTGATGAACGGCTTCCAGACCGAGGTGCGCACCCGCATCCTCGGGGTCGCCTCGCACCTGCAGATCACCGGGCCGGGCGGCAGCGTGCGCGACTGGCAGTCGGTGGCGCGCGCCGCGAGCACGCACCCGCGCGTGGTGGCCGCGGCGCCTTACGTGCAGGCGCAGGGCATGCTGAGCTCCGACCGCGCCGCGCGCGGCGTTGCGGTGCGCGGCGTGCTGCCGCAGGCCGAGGAGCAGGTCGCGGACTTC
>CAZJJC010000179.1:0-4158 GCA_964546195.1 uncultured Enterobacteriaceae bacterium
GCGTGCGACGCTGGACGTTGCGGCGGTGCTCGGACGGCATTTCGATTTCGACACGCTGCTCGCGGTGACGCGCGAGCCGGAGGAGCGGCTGCTGCGCGCACTCGAGACGCTGGTGAAGCGCCGCCTGCTGCGCGAGGATGCCGCCGAAGGCTTCTACGACTTCAGCCATGACAAGGTGCGCGAAGTCGCTTATCGCGATATCGGCGCGGCGCGGCGCATGCTGCTGCATCGCTCGGTGGCCGAGGCGCTGGAGCGCAGCGGCGAAGGCGAGGCACGGCTCGCCGAGCATTACGAGCGCGGCCACGTCTGGACGAAGGCGCTGCACTACCTCGTGCTCGCCGCCGAGCGCTCGCAGAAGCTTTTCGCCATGCGCGACGCCTTGCATTGGCTCGCGCGGGCCGTGGAGCTCGCCGAAGCCCACCCCGACGCGCTGCATGAGCGCTCGCTGGTGGACCTTTACGAGCAGCGTGGCGCTGCGCGCGCGCAGGCGGGTCAGACCGAGGGCGCGGTGACCGATATTCGCCGGGTCATCGACGCCGCCCGCACGCGAGGCGACCGCGCCAAGACGCGCGACGCCTTGATCCAGCTCGGCATGACCTACCGGCGCGCCGACGACTACGAGCGCGCCAGTGCCTGTCTCAACGAGGCGCTCGCCGAATGCCGCGCCATGAACGACGAGCGTCACGCGGCAGACACGCTTTATCACCTGGGCACGGTGGTGTGGAGCGACTGCCGCAACCGCGAGGCAATCGCGTTCCACGAGCAGGCCGTGGCCATCTGCGAGCGCCTCGGCCTCACGGATCTGGTGGCGGTTCAGGCCTACCACGGCCGGGGCGAGGCGCACTTCAACAACCTCGAACCCACGGCCGCGATCGCCTGCTACGAGCGCTCGATCGAGCTCGCACGCGGCATCGGCGACAAGAGCTACGAGTCCGAGAATCTGATGATGATCGCCTATGCCTATACCGGGTACATGGGGCTGGCGGACTATGCGAAGGCCGAGGCAATCTTCCATTCGGCGCTCGATATCGCGCAGCGTGCCGACCTTCAGTGGCACATGGGCCCTACCCTGCTGGGCCTCGAGCACGTACGTGCCTGCACCGGCCGCTACGGCGACGCGTGGACCGGCATGACGAAGACGCTGCGCTGGCTGGAAAGCCTGCGGCAGACGCGCTACCAGCTCATCGCCTACGACTTGATGGGACATCTGCTGATCGATGTGGGCCTGCATGCCAGGGCCATCGAGCTGTCGCAGCGTGCGCTCGCGCTGGCGCACGCGGCCAATATCACCTTCTGGCGGCCGCGCATCGAGGCAAACCTCGCCATCGCTTCCATCCGGCTGGGGCGGCTCGACGTCGGTCCGCTGCTGGAGGGCGCGCTGAGCCATGCGCGCGAGAACTTTGAGGGAACCCAGCTCGTGCGATGCCTGGAGGGCCTCGCCGAGCTCGCCTCGGCGCGCGGCGATGCCGGCGGCTGCCTTTCCTTCGCGGACGAGCTCTTCGCCACGGCGCAGGCCGGCGGACACAAGGAGCTCGCCGCGCAAGCGCGCCGCTGGCGGGGACAGGCCCTTGCGTCGCGGGGCGAGCGCGCAGCAGCGGCAGCCGAGCTTACGGCCGCCGCCGCGACGGCGGATCAGCTAGGACGGGTGCGGCTCGCCCTCGACGCGGCGCTGGCTTTGGATGCGCTGCAGCCTGGCGCGGGTCATCGCAATGTCGCGGACGCGCTGTCCGCCCGCATCCGCGACAGCCTCCGCGGCACGGAGCTGGAAATGGGGTACGTCCCCATTTAGAGGTTTCCCCGTTTAGGGATCGCGCTTGAAGAAGCGGCAGTAACCCGGGTCGCCGGTCCAGCTCTGCTCGAAGACGGTATTGTCCTGGAAGGTCAGCGTGCGCTCGCAGCTCGCGCGATTGACCGTGGTGCCGAACGGAAAGCCGATGCCCACGCCGACCCCGCCGCCGCGGCTGCCGCCGAACACGCCCACGCCGACCTGCGGCCCGCCGCCGCTGATCGGCACTTCCTGCGAAGTCCAGGTATGCGTCTGGCGGCCGTCGGAAAGCGTCGCGCTGCGCGCGGGCGGACCCCAGCGCGTGACAACCTCGTCATACGAGGCGCCTCGCCAGGCGTCCTTCACCTCGTTGAATTCCTGCTCGAGGCTCGCGCAGGCGCCGAGCATCAAGGCGGCGACGAGCAGCTCAGGTCTTATGCGCACCGCCAGGCTGCGACACGCCCACCACGGCATCGCCCACGGTTTCGCCGCCCTCGGTGCGCGCTACGTCGCCCAGGGACAGGATGCCGACCAGGCGCTTGTCGCGGTTCACCACCGGCAGCCGCCGCACCTTGATGTCGCCCATGTTCTGCGCGACGTCGTCGATCTCTTCGTCGTCGAAGCAGTAGTGGATGTGCTCGCTCATCACCTCGCGTACCGGGGTCTCGGGGCTCTTGCCCTGCGCCACCGCCCGGATCGCGATGTCGCGATCGGTGACCATGCCGATGAGGCGGTCGTTCTCGCCCACCGGCATGGAGCCGGCGTCGATCTCGGCCATTATGCTCGCCACCTCGCGGATCGTCTGGCCGGGCGTGCAAAGGCGGACGTTGCGTGTCATCGCTTCGCTTACTCGCATCGGGTTCTCCTTCCAGTGGGTCAGTCGTCCGTGGAAGCTCCAAGCAAGAGATAAGCCGCGGCGATGCACAAAGTGACGGTGGCCGCGATGCAGGAGCCCACCGCCAGGGCGGCCGCCGGAACCACGAACAAGGAACCGTGCGCGGCCAGCGCCTCGGCGGGTGCGACGCCGGCGAACAGGGCGACGGCAATGGCGACCCAGCGCTTCAGGTAAGGAACCAGCATCCAGCGCATGGCGCGGTTGTAGGCGAGCGCCCGCCTGCGCCCCGCCGCGGTGCCGCACGAAGCATCCATGAAGAGGGCGAAGGGGTCCAGGTAAAGCAGCAACTGGCGGCCCAGAGGCAGCGCCGCCCGGGCCTTGCGATCGAGGAACGCCTTGGTTTCGGTCTTCACCTGTGTTTGACCGGATTCTGTGGCGCGGATTCACGCCCGTCAAACGCGCAAAAAAAAGGCGAAGAGCGAGGCTCTCCGCCTTTTTGCTGCAGCTGCGAAGGTTACTTCGATTTTTCCTTCGATTCGGACTTGGGCTCCGCCGACGCGCCGCCCGATGGTTTCTCGGCCGAAGCGCCGCCCGAGGCGCTACCCGAGGTCGACTTGTCGGCCGAAGCACCGCCCGACGCACTGCCCGAGGTCGACTTGTCGGCCGAAGAGCCGGTCGACGCGCTGCCGCCGGTGGAAGCGGTGGCGCCTTCGCTCACGCCGAGCGCCGCCATGGTCTTCTGGTCGAGCTGCCCGGAGGCGTCAAGGCCTTTCGACTGCTGATATTCCTTCAACGCCGCCTGCGTCTTGGGTCCCATGATGCCGTCGGCCTCCACTTCATGCCCCGCGGCGCTGAGCTTCTCCTGCACCTGCTTGATCGTTTCCTGGTCCTGGCTCGCCTGCTGCTGCGAGGCGCCGCCCGAAGCCGACTGCGACTGGCTGCTCTGCGCCTGCGGCTGCTTCTTGTCCTTCTGCTCGTCGGCCGCGATCGCGCTGAACGACACCGCGGTTGCGCCTGCAATGAGAAGATGCGAAAGCTTCATGTAAGAACTCCTTTTCCTGGGTGGCTGATTGAAAAAATGACCCGATTCCGGTCGCCGCCGGAATCCAGGAAATACGTGCAAGCGGCATGCCACCCCCGTGGCGTGGGCTTTGCGCTAAAGCGTGGCGTTATCGCTCGGCAAACCGAGGGCCACGCGGCCGTAGGTGGTCGAGGCGATGTCGGTATTGAAGGAGAAATGCTGCTTCACGGCGTGGGCGTCGCGGAAGGCGCGCGACATGGGGCCCGACTCGTACAGGCCGCCCGCGCCGGAGAGGCCGAACATGACGTCGACGGCACGCACGGCCCATTCGACCGCGTAGGCACCCTCGAGCCGGTAGCGCGCCTTGGCCTTGATGTCCGGCACGCGACCGGCGGCGATGATCTGCTGCGCTTCGTGGCAATTGGCTTCCTGCACGCGGCGCGAGGGGCGGGCATCGGCCGCGGCTTCGCCCTGGCGGATCTGCGTGCTCTGGATCGGGGCGTTGCGCGCACCGTTATTTTTTCCCGTCCGGTTGCG
>CAZJJC010000180.1:0-5481 GCA_964546195.1 uncultured Enterobacteriaceae bacterium
CACCAGCTGAAGAAAGTCGACATGGCGACGATCAAGGAGATGCGCGACCGCCTGCGCATCCCGATCGCCGACGACAAGCTGGAGGAGCTGCCGTTCTACATCCCGGCGCCCGACTCGCCGGAGATGAAGTACCTGCACGAGCGGCGCAAGGCGCTCGGCGGCTTCCTGCCGCAGCGGCGCCGCAAGGCCGAACGCGCCCCTGCAGTACCTCCTGCAACTGCTTTTGATCAGGTGCTGAAAGGTTCCGGCGAGGGCCGGGAGATCTCGACCACCATGGCGTTCGTGCGCACGCTCACGGTCCTGGTGCGCGACAAGGACATCGGCAAGCGCATCGTGCCGATCGTGCCCGACGAGGCGCGCACCTTCGGCATGGAAGGCATGTTCCGGCAGCTCGGCATCTTCGCCGCCGAAGGGCAGAAATACGAGCCGGTCGACAAGGACCAGGTGATGTTCTACCGCGAGGACAAGCAGGGCCAGATCCTCGAGGAAGGCATCAACGAGGCCGGCGCGTTCTCCTCGTGGATCGCCGCCGCCACCGCGTACAGCCACTCCAACGAAGTGACGGTGCCGTTCTATATCTTCTACTCGATGTTCGGATTCCAGCGCGTGGGCGACCTCGCCTGGGCGGCGGCCGACCAGCGCTGCCGCGGCTTCCTGCTCGGCGCGACCGCCGGCAGGACGACGCTGAACGGCGAGGGCCTGCAGCACGAGGACGGCCACTCGCATGTGCTGGCGTCGGTGATCCCGAACTGCGTGTCCTACGATCCCACGTACGGCTACGAGGTGGCCGTGATCGTGCACGACGGCCTGCGCCGCATGGTCGGCAATCAGGAGGATGTCTTCTACTACATCACCCTGATGAACGAGAACTACGAGCATCCCGCGCTGCCGCAGGGGGCCGAACAGGGCATTTTGAAGGGCATGTATTTGCTTCGCGAGTCGAAGGCGAAAGCAAAATCCCGCGTGCAGCTGCTCGGCTCGGGCACCATCCTGCGCGAGGTGCTCGCGGCGGCCGAGATGCTGGAAGCCGACTGGGGCGTGGCGGCCGACGTGTGGAGCTGCACCAGCTTCACCGAGCTGCGCCGCGACGGGCTCGCCGCCGAGCGCTGGAACCTGCTGCACCCGGAAGCCAAGCCTCGCACGCCTTATGTAAGTCATCTTTTGGACGAAAGACCTGCTGGGCCGGTTGTCGCGGCGAGCGACTACATGAAGACCTTCGCCGACCAGATCCGGCCCTTCATCCCGCAGGGACGCGCCTACAAGGTGCTGGGCACCGACGGCTTCGGCCGCTCGGATTCGCGCGCCAAGCTGCGTCATTTCTTCGAGGTGAACCGCGACTTCGTGGCGGTCGCGGCGCTCAAGGCGCTCGCCGAGCAGGGCGGGGGCAAGGCGAAGACGGTCGCCGACGCGATCAAAAAGTACGGCATCGATCCCGAAAAAGCGGACCCCACCACGGTATGAGCCAAGTGGTGGTACCGGATATCGGCGACTTCAAGGAAGTCGAAGTGATCGAAGTGCTGGTCAAGCCGGGCGACTCGGTGTCCAAGGAGCAGTCGCTCGTCACGCTGGAGTCCGACAAGGCGACGATGGAGATCCCTTCGCCCTCGGCCGGCGTGGTGACGGAGCTCAAGATCAAGATGGGCGACAAGGTGTCCAAGGGCTCGCCGATCCTCGTATTGGACGACGCGGCAAAGGCCGAGAATCCCAAGCCGGCCGAAGTGAATCCGCAAGCGAAAGCGCAGGCAAAGCCGCAAGCCGCGGCGGCCCAAACCGTTTCCGTGCCGGACATCGGCGACTTCAAGGAAGTGGAGGTCATCGAGGTGCTGGTGAAGCCGGGCGATGCCGTGCAGAAGGAGCAGTCGCTCGTCACGCTTGAATCGGACAAGGCGACCATGGAGATTCCTTCGCCGGCCGCCGGCGTGGTGAACGAGCTCAAGCTCAAGGTCGGCGACAAGGTCTCGAAAGGTTCCGCCATCCTCGTCCTGGCCTCGTCGGGAGCTTCCTCCCCTGCGAAGCAGCCTCAAAAGGCGGCAGCCCCACCGCCGCCGCCTGCCCCCGCGACCCGGCCGGTGCCGCGCGAGCCGCGCGAGGAGACCTCGGCCAAGCCGCACGCCAGCCCGTCGGTGCGCAAGTTCGCGCGCGAGCTCGGCGTCGACCTGGCGCGCGTGCAGGCAAGCGGTCCGAAGGGCCGCATCCTGCATCAGGACGTGCAGGAATTCGTGAAGCGCGCCCTGGCCGGAGCTCCGGCGGCTCGCCCCCCTGACAAGGGGGGGCAGGGGGGGTTGCCGTTCAACCTGCCGGCCTGGCCCGAGGTCGACTTCGCCAAGTTCGGCCCGGTCGAGTCCAGGCCGCTCGCGCGCATCCAGAAGCTGTCGGGCCCGGACCTGCACCGCAACTGGATATCGATCCCGCACGTCACGCAGTTCGACGAGGCGGACGTCACCGACCTCGAGGCGTTCCGCAAGGCGCAGACCGCCGAGACCGAGAAGAAGGGCTTCAAGCTCACGCTGCTCGCCTTCCTCATCAAGGCCTGCGTGACCGCGCTGAAGCAGTATCCGCAGTTCAACGCCTCGCTCGACAAGTCGGGCGAGAACGTCATCCTCAAGAAGTACTATCACATCGGCGTAGCGGTCGACACGGCCGGCGGGCTCGTCGTCCCCGTGGTGCGCGATGCCGACCGCAAGGGCGTGTTCGACCTCGCGCGCGAGCTCGCCGACATCTCCAAGCTCGCGCGCGACAACAAGCTGAAGCCGGGCGACCTGCAGGGCGGCACGTTCTCGATCTCGAGCCTCGGCGGCATCGGCGGCACCGCCTTCACGCCGATCATCAACGCCCCGGAAGTCGCGATCCTGGGCGTGTCCCGGTCTCTTTGGAAGCCGCTATTCAGCGAGAAGGATGACAAAGGGAAAGATCTCTTCGTAGCCCGGTTGATGCTGCCGCTTTCGCTGTCCTACGATCACCGCGTGATCGACGGTGCGACCGCCGCGCGCTTCACGAGCTACCTCGCTGCGGTGCTCTCCGATATCCGCAAGTCGCTGCTCTGATGGCCATCGATGTGAAGGTCCCCGACATCGGGGACTTCAAGGACGTGGAAGTCATCGAGGTGCTGGTCAAGCCGGGCGACACGATCGCGAAGGAGCAGTCGCTCATCGCCCTCGAGTCGGACAAGGCGACCATGGAGATCCCGTCGCCGGGCGCCGGCGTGGTGAAGGCGTTGCGCGTGAAGGTGGGCGACAAGGTGTCCCAGGGTTCGCCGATCCTGCTTCTCGAACCCGCTGAGAAAGCCGAGGAGCCGAAGAAGGCACCCGAAGCGCCCAAAGCTGCCGCTCCTGCACCGTCGGCGGGCGCCGATGTCGAATGCGACGTCGTCGTGCTCGGTTCAGGGCCCGGAGGCTATTCGGCGGCTTTCCGTGCGGCGGATCTCGGGCTGAAGACGGTGCTGGTCGAGCGCTACCCGGTCCTGGGCGGCGTATGCCTGAACGTCGGCTGCATCCCTTCCAAGGCGCTGCTGCATACCGCCGCAGTGGTCGACGCGGCGAAGGGCCTCGCGGCACATGGCATCAGCTTCGGCGAGCCCAAGCTGGAGCTCGCCCGGCTGCGCGAGTTCAAGGACAAGGTGGTCGGCAAGCTCACCGGCGGCCTCGCGTCGATGGCGAAGATGAGGAAGGTGACCGTGCTCAACGGGGTGGGCGCGTTTGCGGGCCCCAACCACCTTCAGGTCCAGACCAGGGAAGGAAGCAAGACCGTGAAGTTCGGCTCGGCCATCATCGCCGCCGGCTCGCAGGCGGCGAAGCTGCCGTTTCTTCCGGAGGATCCGCGCATCGTCGACTCCACCGGCGCGCTCGAGCTGGAATCGGTGCCCAAAAAGATGCTGGTGATCGGCGGCGGCATCATCGGGCTGGAGATGGGCACGGTGTACTCGACGCTCGGCACGCGCCTCGACGTGGTCGAGATGATGGACGGGCTGATGCTGGGCGCCGACCGCGACCTCGTGGCGGTATGGCAGAAGTTCAATGCGCCGCGCTTCGACAGCATCATGCTGAAGACCCGGACGACCAAGGTAGAAGCGTTGAAAGATTCGATTCGGGTGTCCTTTGAAGGCAAGGAAACCAGAAACTATGACATGATCCTCGTGTCGGTCGGGCGCGTGCCGAACGGCAGCAAGATAGGCGCCGACAAGGCCGGGGTCGCCGTGACGGACCGGGGCTTCGTGGAGACCGACTCGCAGATGCGCACCAACGTGCCCCACATCTATGCCATAGGCGACATCACCCGCAACCCGATGCTCGCGCACAAGGCGGTGCACGAGGGCCATGTCGCCGCGGAAGCCGCGGCGGGGCACAAGTCGCATTTCGACGCGCGCGCGATCCCCTCGGTGGCCTACACCGATCCCGAGATCGCCTGGGTGGGGCTGACCGAGGACGAGGCCAAAAAGAACGGGGCGAGCATCGGCGTGGCCAAGTTCCCCTGGGCCGCCTCCGGGCGCGCCATCGCCAATGCGCGCGAGGAGGGCTTCACCAAGCTCATCTTCGACGCCGACAGCCACCGCCTGCTCGGCGGCGGCATCGTCGGCACCGGCGCGGGGGACCTGATCAGCGAGCTGGCGCTCGCCGTCGAGATGGGCGCCGACGCCACCGACATTGGCAAGACCATTCACCCGCATCCGACGCTCTCCGAGTCGGTCGGCATGGCGGCGGAGGCTTTCGAGGGCGTGTGCACCGATCTGCCGCCGCAGAGGAAGAAATGACCCAGGACGAGCTCAAGAAGCGCGTGGCCGAGGCTGCGCTGAAGCACGTGGTGGAAGACAAGGTGGTCGGGGTCGGCTCGGTTTCGACCGTCTTCGAGTTCATCGATTGTCTTGCAACCATAAAAAACAGAATCGAAGGCGCGGTGGCCGCCTCCGAGGCGAGCGCCGAACGCCTGAAGAAGCACGGCATCCGCGTATTCGACCTCAACAGCGTCGACGAGCTGCCGGTCTACATCGACGGCGCCGACGAGGTGACCGAGCACCTGCACATGATCAAGGGCGGCGGCGGCGCGCTGACCCGCGAGAAGATCGTCGCCGCGGTGGCGCGGAAGTTCGTCTGCATCTGCGACGCCTCCAAGCGCGTGCCGGTGCTGGGCAAGTTCCCCCTGCCGGTGGAGGTGATTCCGATGGCGCGCAGCCATGTCGGGCGCGAGCTGCTGCGCATGGGCGGCCATCCGCAGCTGCGGCAGAGCTTCACGACCGACAACGGCAACCTCATCATCGACTGCCACGGCCTGACCCTGCTCGACCCGGCGAAAACGGAAGCCGAGCTCAACAACATCGCCGGCGTGGTGAGCAACGGCATCTTCGCTCGCCGTCCCGCGGACCTGCTATTGGTTGCCGAAGCCTCGGGCCAGATTACCGTTACGAAAAAAAAATAGGGACGTACCCTATTTTAAGGTTCACAAAATAGGGTACGTCCCTATTTTTCGGGCGGGACGTAGCCCGCGGCG
>CAZJJC010000181.1:0-4657 GCA_964546195.1 uncultured Enterobacteriaceae bacterium
TGTGGCCTGGTATTTCGTCCACAACACGGCGGCCAACCTCGAGGAGCGCCGCATCGCGAGCGGCTTCGGCTTTCTCGAGCGCGAGGCCGGCTTCGAGATCGGCGAGTCGGCCTTCCTGCGCTACGACGCCTCCGACAGCTATCTGCGCGCCCTGCTCGTGGGCCTGACCAATACGCTTAGCGTTGCCGTGATCGGCATCCTCGCCGCCACGGTGCTCGGCACCGCGGTCGGGCTGTTTCGCCTGTCGAAAAACTTTTTGCTGCGCACACTGGCCGGCGCGTATGTCGAGTTCGTGCGCAACTCGCCCCTCCTGGTGCAGCTCTTCTTCTGGTATGCGCTGATCACCGAGGCCCTGCCGCACCCGCGCGAGGCGCTGCAGCCCCTGCCGGGCTTCTTTCTTTCCAACCGCGGCATCTTCTTTCCGAGCACGGAAAGCACGCCGGTGCTCGAGGGCTTCAACTTCGTGGGCGGCATGGCAATCACCCCCGAGTACGCGACGCTGCTCGCCGGCCTGTCGATCTACACCGCCTCGTTCATCGCCGAGATCGTGCGCGCCGGCGTGCTCGCCGTGGCGCGCGGGCAGTGGGAGGCGGCGCACGCGGTCGGCCTCGCGCGCGGCCAGGCGCTGCGCCATGTCGTCATGCCGCAGGCGGGGCGGGTCATCGTGCCGCCGCTCGCCAGCCAGTACCTCAACCTGACCAAGAACAGCTCGCTCGCGGTGGCCATCGGCTATCCCGACCTCGTGTCGATCGCCAACACCGCCATGAACCAGACCGGGCAGGCGATCGAGGGCGTGGCGATCATCATGGCGGTGTACCTGACCATCAGCCTTTCGATCTCGGCATTCATGAACTGGTACAACGCGCGGATCACGCGGCGATGAGGTGGGCGCGGGAAAACCTCTTCGCGGGATGGGCGAGCAGCCTTGCCACGCTCCTCATCGCCCTTTTCCTTTTCAAGAGCCTGACCGCGTTCATCGACTGGGCCTTCCTCGACGCGGTATGGCGGCCGGATTCCAGGGCCTGCCGCGCGGCCGAGGGCGCCTGCTGGGGCTTCATCGCCGAGAAGCACCGCTTCATCCTGTTCGGCACCTATCCGTACGACGAGCACTGGCGCCCGGCGGCGGCGACCGTGCTCCTCATGGCGCTTTGGATTGTTTCGTTAGTGAAAATCTTCTGGAAAAAATCTCTGATCCTGATCTGGGCGCTCGGGCTCGGCGTCATCGGCGTCCTCATGTGGGGGGGCACGCTGGGCCTGCCCTACGTCGAGAACGAGCGCTGGGGCGGCCTTATCCTCACGCTGCTGCTCACCACCTTCGGCCTCGCGTGCGCGTTTCCCCTCGCCGTGCTGCTCGCGCTCGCGCGCCGCTCGAGCATGCCGGTGCTGCAGGCCCTGGCGATCGGCTTCATCGAGCTGGTGCGCGGCGTGCCGCTCATCTCGCTGCTTTTCATGGCCTCGGTGATGCTGCCGCTGTTCCTGCCGCCGGGGGTGGCGATCGACAAGCTGCTGCGGGCGCAGATCGCCATGATCCTGTTCGCCTCGGCCTACCTCGCCGAAGTGGTGCGCGGCGGCCTGCAGGCCATTCCGCAGTCGCAGTACGAGATGGCCGACGCGCTCGGGCTGACCTACTGGCAAAGGACCCTGCATGTGGTGCTGCCCCAGGCGCTGCGCATCGCGGTGCCGCCGCTGGTCAACACCTTCATCGGCTTCTTCAAGGACACTTCCCTCGTCCTGATCATCGGCCTGTTCGACCTGCTTTCCACCATCAAGGTGTCGCTCAACGACCCCGCGTGGAGCGGCTTCGGCGTCGAGGCGTACATCTTCGCGGCGCTCGTGTACTTCGTGTTCTGCTTCGCGATGTCGCTCTACAGCCGACGCTTGGAGCGCTCTTAAGCTTTTTCTCGAACCATCTCGACGAGCGCGCGCAGCGCCGCGGTGTAGGAGCGCCAGCCCAGGCCCTGCACCGTGCCTTTCGCGGCCGGCGCGATGATCGAGTGGTGGCGCCATTCCTCGCGCGCCGCGATGTTCGACATGTGCACCTCGATCACCGGAAACGGCATCGCCTTGATGGCGTCGTGCAGCGAAACGCCGAACTGGGTGAGGCCTGCGGGGTTGAGCAGCGCGCCGGCGGCCTGGTCCATGTGCTGGTGCAGCGCCTCGACCAGCACGCCCTCGTGGTTCGACTGGAGGATCTCGAGCTCGACCTTGAGCTCCTGCGCGAGCGCCTGCAGCCTGGCGTTGATCTCCGCGAGCGTGGTGGTGCCGTAGATATGCGGCTCGCGGCGGCCGAAGAGGTTCAGGTTCGGGCCGTGCAGGACGAGGATTTTCATTTCACTTTCCAGTTCTTCTCGAGGTTGGAGACCAGCGCAGGGCTGAAGTGGCAATACGCCTGCTCGCGCGCGTATACCGCCATGTAGCGCCGGAAAAGATCGAGCGGCTCCTCGCCGGCGCGGAACGCGCGCCGGTTGCCCGCCGCGCTGACCACGCCGGAGCCGGTCAGCTTCTCGACTGCTTTTTCAATTGCAGCATCCATTTCCTTCGCCGGGACTATCTCGTCGCAGATCATGCGGCCTTCGGGGCTGGCGCAATCGATGCGCCGCTCGGCCATGATCGCCTGGCGCGCGATGCGCGCGCCCACGAAGCGCGGCAGCCGCAGGTTGGCGGCGCCCGGGATGATGCCTTCCTTGCGCGCCGGCAGCGTCAAATACGCGTCTTCGGCGGCGAGCGTGTGATCCATCGTCAACAGGATCTGGCAGTGGCCCCCGATCGCGAAGCCCTCGACGGCGCCGATCCACACTTTCTCGATCGACGACACCTCGGGAGACTGTTCCTTGAACGCGAGGCCCCGATAGACCTTGTTGACGAAGCCCAGGTCGCGGATGAGATACCAGAGGAAGCGGATCTTGCCCTGATAGAGGTGCGTGAGATTGATGCCGGCGCCGAAGATGTTGCGCCCGGCGTGCTTCGGGTGCTCCACCGGGCCGCCGCGCAGCACGCAGATCTCCGTCTTGGGGTCGAGCAGCGCGAGATCCACCGCGATTTCCATGCCGTCGAGGGTCGATTCATCCTCGGCGTTCAGATAGCGCGGATTGTGCATGGTCAGGACCGCGGCCTTGCCCTGACGCTGCAGCCGAACCCCGCCAAGCTCGATGTGGCCGAGGCGGTCGAATTCCGAGAACTTCTCCCGCGAATCCTCGCGGCGCAGCAGCATGGCGTGGCAAAGGTGGGTGCCGGCCGCCGGGTCGCCGAGGATCTGCGCGAGGAACTCGCCTTGCGCCTTCTCCAGGCCTTGCTTGTCCCGTTGCGCCAGCCGCGCTTCAGCGTCGAGCTCCTCCCCGGAAGGCAGCGTTCTCGGGTGGGCCAGCGCCGCCAGACGACACAACTCCTCCACGCGCACGAAGCGCGTGCGGCCGGCGGTCAGCTGGTCGTAGATGGCAACTGCGTTCATGCAGGTAATATACTCGGCGCTCCGAGGAGGGAGCATTAGCATGAGCGCCGCGCTGCGCCGCGCCTGCGTCATGGGCCATCCCGTGGCGCATTCGCGCTCGCCGATGATCCACGGCTACTGGCTGAGGACGCTGGGCATCGCGGGCGTCTACGAGCTGAAGGACCTGGCGCCCGAGGCCTTTGCCGGCTTCGTTGCCGACCTCGCGGCTCACGGCTACGTCGGCGGCAACGTCACCGCGCCGCACAAGGAGGCGGCATTCCGCGCGGTCGCGGCGCGAGACCCTGCGGCAGAGGCGGTCGGCGCCGTGAACACGCTGTGGCTGGAGAACGGCAGGCTGATCGGCGGCAACTCCGACACGCACGGCTTCGTGGCCAACCTGGACGATCGCGCGCCCGGCTGGGCCGTTCCCGGCTGCCGCGCCGTGGTGCTCGGCGCCGGCGGCGCCGGGCGCTCGGCGGTATACGCGCTAAGGCAGCGCGGCGTCGAAGTCCACCTCGTGAACCGCACGCGCTCGCGCGCCGAGGAGCTGGCGCGGCGCTTCGTCCCCGGCGTGCAGGCGCACGGCTTCGACGAGCTGCCGCGCCTGCTGCGCGAGGCCGAGCTGCTCGTGAACTGCACCTCGCTCGGCATGGCGGGCAAGGCAGCGCTCGACATCGATCTCGCGCTGCTCAAGCCGGGCGCCGTGGTCTACGACATGGTGTACGTGCCGCTCGAGACCGGCCTGCTGGCTGCGGCTCGCGCGCGCGGCCACCGCACGGTCGACGGCCTGGGCATGCTGCTGCAACAGGCGGGATTCGGCTTTCGAAAATGGTTCGGCGGCAACCCGCAGGTGACGAGCGAGCTGCGCGCCATGGTGGAGGCGGACATCGTCGCGAAGACCCCCCGGATGATGGATCCTCGCTAGATGCGCCGGCCGGATTTTTCCCAGTAGGGCTCGCGCAGGCGCCGCTTGAAGATCTTGCCGCTGTCCTCGCGCGGCAGCTCGGCGTGGAAGCTCACCACCTTGGGCACTTTGTAGCCGGCGATGCGTTCGCGCAAATAGCGGATGACGTCCTCGGACTGCAGCGCGACCCCGGGCTCGGCTTGCACTGCGGCGGCGAGCGCCTCGCCGAACTCCTCGTCCGGGATGCCGAAAACCGCGCAGTCGCGCACCCCCGGCATCAAGGCGAGCGCGGCCTCGATCTCGGCGGGATAGATGTTGACCCCGGC
>CAZJJC010000182.1:0-3407 GCA_964546195.1 uncultured Enterobacteriaceae bacterium
AAGATCCGCGCCGAGACCGAGAAGAAGCTGCGCGAGGAGGCCGAGGCCAAGGCGAAGGCGCTGGCCGAGGCCAAGGCCAAGGCCGCGCGCGAGGCCGCGGTGCGCATGGCGCAGGAAGCCAAGGCGAAGGCCGAGGCCGAGGCGAAGGCGAAGATCGAAGCCGAGCGCCGGGCGCGCGAGGAGACCGAGCGCAAGGCCAAGGAGGAAGCCGAGAAGGCGCGGCGCGAAGCCGAGGAGCTGCGCCAGCGGCTGGAGGAGGAGCGCAAGGCGCGCGAAGAAGCCGAGCGCCAGGCGCGCGAGGCCGAAGAGCGGCGCAGGCGCGAGGAAGAAGCGCTGCGCCAGGAGCAGGAAGCCCAGATGCGCCGCGCGCGCGAGGATGCCGAGCGCAAGCGGGCGGAAGCCGCGCGCCTGGAAGCCGAGCGCCTTGAAGCCGAACGCGCGGAAGCCGAGCGCGTGGAAGCCGATGCGCGCGAGCGGCGCGAAGCCGAGACCCGCAGAGTCGAAGCAAAGCCGGGCGGGGGCCTGGACGCGCTGATGGCGGACCTCGACTCGTTCTCCAGGCGCGACGACGACGACCGCAAGGCGCGCGAAGCCGCGGAGAGCGAGGCGCGCGAAGCCAAGCAGCGCATGCTGCGCGAGCAAGCCGAAGAGCGTGAGCGCGAGCTGGCGGCGCGCGAGCAGGCCGAGCGCGAGCGACGCGCGCAGGAGGAGGAAGAGCAGCGCGTGCACGAGGAGGAGGAGCGCCGCGCGCGCGAGGAGGAAGAGCGCGCCCGCGCCGAGGCCGAGGAGCGCGAGCGCAGCGCGCTCGAAGCGCTCGCGGCCAGGCAGGCGCTTGAGCAGCCCGACGATATCGGCGTCACCGAGGACGACCTCGGCATGGACGACGTGCGCCGCGACGAAGCGGCGGTGCCGCAGGAATCGCGCAAGGCGCGGCGCGAGCGCGAGCGCGAGGCCAAGCGGCTCGAGAAGGAAGCGCGCGCGCGCGATCGCGCCGCCGCCAAGGCTGCGGCCAAGGCCGAGGCCGAGACCGTCAGGTATTCGCCCCCGCGGCGGCCGCGCAAGTGGGGCCGCCCGGTCGCGGTGGCCCTGTTCCTGCTCCTGGCGGCGGGCATCGGCGTGCTGCACGTGATACCGGTGCCGACCGAGGAATACCAGCGCGCGGCCTCCGAAGCGCTGCGCCAGCCGGTGCGTATCGGCGCGGCACGGCTGTCGCTCTACAGCGGGGTGCGGCTCAACCTCTCCAACGTGAGCATCGGCAGCAGCACGAGGATCGCCTCGGCGCGCGCCTATCCGAAGCTTGGCGCGCTGTTCGGCGACGCCAAGGCATTCAGCCGCATCGAGCTCGACGGGGTGACGCTCGCGCAGCGCGACGTGGGCGAAGCGCTGTTCGCCCGGGCGAGGGGACCGAAATTCACGGTCGACAGGATCCTGGTCAAAGATCTCAGGCTGGCCGGCCCGGCTGCGCTGCCGCCCATGGAAGTCGATGTGCGCATCGGCGCCGACGGCAGGGTGCGCACCGCCCTGCTGCGCGGGCCCGAGGGCCTGATGGGCCAGCTCATGCCGGGGACCGACCGCGTGGAATTCGAGCTCACCGCGGCGAGCATCGCGCTGCCCTTCGCGCCCGAAGTGTCGCTCGGCAGCTTCGCCATGAAGGGGGAGGCCACGCGCCTGGGCATGAGGATCGAATCCTGGGGCGGGAGCCTGCTCGGCGGCGCGCTCTCGGGCAGCGCGAACCTGCGCTGGGGCGGCACCTGGCAGCTCGACGGCGTGCTGAGGGCGCGCAACGTGAATGCGGCGATGTTCGCGCCGGCGCTGCTCTCCGAGGGCAGCGCGGAAGGCACCGGCAAGTTCTCCATGAGCGGCGCCGAGCCCGGCAAGCTGCTGCGCGGCGGGCGCATCGAGGGCAGCTTCACCATAGGCAAGGGCGTGCTGGGCAGCTTCGATCTTGCGCGCGCCATCCGTACGCGCGGCGAGGAGGTGAACGGCCGCACCCAGTTCGTCGAGCTGAACGGCCAGGGCAGCTACAACGGCGGCGCGGTGGCGCTGCGCAACGTGACCATCGGCGCAGGCGCGCTGCAGGCCGGCGCGAGCGCCGACATCTCGCAAAGCGGCGCGCTGTCGGGGCGCATCGTGGCCGACGTCAGGACCGCTTCGCAGTCGCTGCGCGCCACCCTGAACCTCGGCGGCACGGTGAAGGACCCGCAGGTCCGCAACTGACATGGAGCCACAGGTCCGCAACTAGTGCCTCAAGTCCTCCAGCTCCGCGGCCCGCGCGCGCTGTCGGAGTTCCGCCTCGCGAAGCTGCGCTCAGCGCTGCAGAAGATCGATCCGGACCTGCGCTCGCTCCAGGCGGAGCTGCGCTACTTCGTGCAGACCGAGCGCCCGCTCGACGCCGGCGAGCGCGAGCGGCTCGAGCGGCTGCTCGACGACGGCACGCCGATGTCGCCCCCGGCGCAGGGCGAAGTGTTCCTCGTCGTGCCGCGCCTGGGCACGCTGTCGCCCTGGTCGTCCAAGGCGACCGATATCGCGCGCAACTGCGGCTTGTCGGCAGTCACGCGCATCGAGCGGGGCACGGTGTATCTCACCGATTCGAAACGGCAGGAGATTGCCGCGCCGCTGCACGACCGCATGACGCAGACCGTGCTGCGCTCGTTCGAGGAGGCGGCGAAGCTGTTCGAACGGGTATCGCCCCGCAAGCTCGAGCGGGTGCCGATCGGCGCGTTGCAGGATGCCAATCAGCGCCTGGGCCTCGCGCTGAGCGACGAGGAGATCGAGTACCTGGAAAAGGCCTACCGCGCGATGGGGCGCGACCCGACCGACGCCGAGCTCACCATGTTCGCGCAGGCGAACTCCGAGCACTGCCGCCACAAGATCTTCAACGCCGCATGGATCGTCGACGGCGAGCCGCAGCCGCAGTCGCTGTTCTCCATGATCCGGCATACGCACGCCGCCCACCCGCAGGGCACGGTGGTGGCGTACGCCGACAACGCCGCGATCGTGGAGGGCCGCGTCGTGCAGCGCTTCTACCCGGATGAGGAAAGAAGCTATGGGCTGCATGCCGAGCTGACGCATTCGGTCATCAAGTGCGAGACGCACAACCATCCGACGGCGATTTCGCCCTTTCCCGGAGCCGCGACCGGCGCCGGCGGCGAGATCCGCGACGAGGGCGCGACGGGCAGGGGCGCCAAGCCCAAGGCCGGCCTGGTGGGCTACTCGGTGTCGCACCTGCGCATCCCGGGCGGCGCGCAGCCCTGGGAAGGCGAGGGCCCCGGCAAGCCCGGCCGCATCGCCTCGGCGCTCGACATCATGCTCGAGGCGCCGATCGGCGCCGCGGCCTACAACAACGAGTTCGGCCGGCCCAACCTGTGCGGCTACTTCCGCAGCTTCGAGTCCGGCAACCGCGGCTA
>CAZJJC010000183.1:0-9416 GCA_964546195.1 uncultured Enterobacteriaceae bacterium
CGGCGCGCGCGGCAGGACGGTGGAGCGGCTCGGCGACCATCGCCGCGCCTGCGCCGAGCACGGCGTGGCGCCGCAGACCGAGCGCTACCTCGCCGGGCGCAACGAGGGCCTGAAGTCCTTCTGCACCTACGAGCGCGGCTATTCGCAGGGGCGCGCCGGCCAGGCGTACGCGGGCGCCTGCCCCAAGGAAATGGCCGCCGGCTTCGTGTCGGGCTACCAGCGCGGGCGCGAGCTGTACGAGCTGAACCGCAGGCTGCAGGAGACCGAAAGGGAGATCGCGCGCATCAAGGCCGCGCTCACGGCCGGCATTGCGAATCCGCGCTCGCGGGCGATGGAGCTGGAGCGCCTGGAAGCCTACACGCGCGAAGCCGGGCAGCTCGAGGCGCAGCTCAGGAGCCTGCAATGACCCACAGGTAGACCGGGTGCTCGCGCGAGTCCACGCGCACGTCCACCTTCTTCTGCGGCTTCCAGTCGCCCATGGCGTGCCAGTGCGACACGACCCGCGTGCCCGGCCTGAGCCGCTGCAGCTTCTCGCGCAGCGCGAGGTTGTAGCCCGGCGACAGGAAAAGCATCACCACCGTCGCTTCGCGCAGATCGGTGTTGAAGAGATCTTCGTTGCGAAACGCGATGCGCCCGGCCACGCCGGCCTTGCGCGCGTTGTCCTGCGCCTCGGCGATGCGCCGCGGGTCGATGTCGACGCAGGCCGCGGCGGCGCCGAGCTGCGCCGCGGCGATGACGATGCGCCCGTCGCCGCAGCCCAGGTCGTACACCACATCGCCCGCCTTCACCGCGGCGAGGTCGGTCATCGCCTGCACCACGCTCATCGGCGTGGGCTCGTAGCGCACGCTCGGCTGCAAGGCGGCGCCGAGCAGGCCCCACAGCACAAAGGGCAGCAGCGGTAGCAGGATGGGTTGCATTGGCGGCAGAATCGGGCGGTGCGCTATTTCGTCGTCCTCGGGGTCATTTTATGCGCGAGCGCTCATGCGCAGGACACCCTGCTCGGCGCAGGGCTGCGCTCCCGGCCGGCCTACGACGGCTCGGCCCGGCAGGAGACCGACCTGGTGCCGGTGCTGCGCTACTACGGGAGCCGCTGGTTCGCGCGCACCACGCAGGGGATCCTCGAGGCCGGCGCGCGCAATGAGTTGGACAGGAATTTCTGGGCCGGCGTGCAGCTCGCCTACGAGCCGGATGTCGCGGAGGCCGGCGTCGATGCTGGAGTATCGGCCGGCCTGCATCTGGAATGGGACCGCACTATCGGGCGGGTGCCGGTGAATTTCCTCATACGAGCGCGCCAGCACCTCGACGCAGACCTGGGCGGCCAGGCCGACCTGCGCGTGACGGCCGGCGTTTTTGCGCGCGGCGGCTTCCTCGCCGGCGCCTTCGGCCAGGCAACCTGGGGTACGCGCAATGCAGTTGCTTCGCGCTACGGCCCGCCCGACTCGGGGTTGCTCTACACCAGCATCGGGCTGCTCGGCTCGTTCGACCTGGGCTCGCGCTGGCTGCTGGTGGGCAGCCTGGAGCGCCGCCAGCTGCGCGACGAAGTGGCCAAGAGCGCCCTCGTCGAGAGGACCTCGAACTACTACGCCAGCGCCGGCCTCGCGTACCGCTTCGCGAGGTAGTGCGGAGGGCGAAACGCCTGTCGCGCTTACCCTGAAGCACACTATGCGAACCTGCACGTGCGAAGCAACGCCTATAGTCCAGGTCCCTCGGAAGGAGGACGACACATGCAACCCATACAAATGCAGACCCAGTTTTTCGAGATGTACCGCCATGGCCTCAAGACCACGGCCGACATGATGGCCGCCTCGCTGGAAGGCGCGCAGCGGCTGCAGCAGCAGCAGCTCGACGCCTTGCACACCGCGCTCGAGGACCAGGTGAAGTCGGCGCGCGAGCTTTCGGAGGTCAAGACGATCGATGAGCTGGCGGCGCTGCAGACGCGGCTCACCGGTGTGCAGCTCGAGCGCGCGGTGGATTTCTGGAGCCGCATGTGGCGCGCCGCCAGCGACAACCAGGTGGCGATCATCGGCCGCGCCCAGTCGCAGCTCGGGCAGGTGCGCGACGCGGCCCAGCAGGCCCAGCAGGACGTGCGCAGGCAGGAGCGCAAGAGCGCCTGACCTGCAGGCGGCGGCAGGCGTATAGTTCCCCGTCACAGGAGGAGCTATGCGCAAGGTCCGGGTAGCGCCGAAAGGCATGGGCATCCACGAGTTCGTGGCCCAGGAGGAAGGCTTTTTCGCCGACGAGGGCATCGAGGTCGAGTTCGACTGGAAGACCTTCAAAGGTACGCAATCGAGCTGGAAGGACTACAAGTACCTGGAGCGGCCGCAGGACAAGCCCTACACCGAGGCGAAGGACGGCGGCCTCATCCAGTGCGCGTGCGTCTGGGGGAGCATCTCCAACGCGAGCGCCGGCATGGGCCGCTTCGTGCCCGACTGCTACGGGGTATCGCCCTGGGCCATCTTCGTGCGGCCCGACTCCAAGATCCGCAAGCCCGAGGACCTGAAGGACGTGCCTGTCTCGGTCGGCCTGCGTGCCGGCAGCCATTTCAACGTGCCCTTCAGGCTGGAAAAGTACATGCCCCTGGAGCACATCAAGACGGTGAACACCGGCGGCTTCGGCGCGCGCCTGAAGGCGCTGCTCGACCGGGAGGTCGAAGCCGCGAGCCTGCTGCCGCCGCAGATCGACATGGCGAAGCAGCTCGGGCTTCGCAGGGTGATCGAGGATACGTTCCACACGCTATGGTGGGTGCCGCAGACCGCCAATCAGGCGGACGTGCGCGCCTACCTGCGCGGCCTCGACCGCGCGGAAAAAGCGCTGGACGAGGACCTGGAGAAATATCTGCATCTGTGGAAGATCGCCATCCCGGCCGAGTTCGAGCACCTGCATCCCTGGGACTTCAGCCGCTTTTCGCGCGGCGAGCGCTTCGTCTACAAGGAGCTGCCGCGCACGGAGTTCGATGAAGTGCTGCAACAGGTGGAGCGCTGGGGCCTGGATGATTACCTGAAGGAACGTTCTTTCGAGAATCTTACGTACCGCGTCTGATTCAGGGTCCGAAGTACCAGCCCCCGTTTACATCGATCGTCGCGCCCGACACGTAGCCGCCGGCCCCGGAACAGAGCATCGCCACGACGCATCGATGAACGCCGCCGTGGCCTGCAGGCGCCGGACGACGGCGCGGCCGATCCCGCTGGCCGCGCCGGTCACCAGCGCCCGCCGCCCCCGCAGTCCGCGCAAGCCTCATGGGGCTGCGATGTTACGCCTAGAAGCGCGTGGTGAGTCCGAAGAAGGCCTTGATGCCCTTGGTTCGCGCGTCGGTCTTCGTGTTGAACAGGCGTAACGCGCCGTCGACCGACGTGTGCTCGGTGAAGAACAGCGATACGCCGCCGCCCACCTCCCAGCTGAAGTCGGTGTCGTCGCCGGCGCCCGAATCGACGTTCGAAAAGCCGACGCCGCCGTCCACGAAGGGCACGAGGGCCTGCCGGCGCAGCTCGCCGAAGTAGTACTTGGCGCCGACGAGGAACGTGGTGGAGCTCTGGTCGGTGCCCTCGCCCTCGAAGCTAAAGCGGCTGAGGCTGCCCGTGGCCACGAGGCGCGGCGACACGAAGTAGCCGTAGCGCAGGTTGAGGTTGAGGATCTCGACGTTCTGCGGCTCGTCGACGTCGTCCCAGGTGCCGAACAGCGAGACCTCGTGGCGGAACGGCTGGGCTTGCTGGGCGGCGGTCGGGAAGGCCACGGCCACCCCCAGCACGGCGGCCAGAATTGGTATTGCTTTTTTCATTGCGAATCTCCGGAAAAATTGACAAAGACGGAGATCCTAGGCGCGTGCGCACATGCCGTTGTAGCGCCGGGTTGATTGTGCTGTAGCAATCCGCCGCGGCGGCGGGTCGTAGAAAGTGCTACACAATGGCGGCGCGCTTCACCTGACGATGCGGTTGCGCAGCACGCCGATTCCCTCGACTTCGAGCTCGACGACATCGCCGGGCTCGAGGAACCTCATGTGCTCCAGGCCGCAGCCGTCGCCCACCGTGCCCGAGCCGAAGAACTCGCCCGGATGCAGGGTTTCCGAGCGCGAGGCGTGCGCGATGCAATCCTCGAACTTCCAGTGCATGTCGCGCGAACTGCCGCGGCCCCATTCCTCGCCGTTCACCCGGACTTTCATGTCGAGCTTGTATGGATCCTGCAATTCGTCGGCGGTCACCAGGCAGGGTCCGAGCACGTTGGAATTGTCGAAGTCCTTGCCCTTGCCCGGGCCGAGCTGCCCCGCCATCTCCTTCGCCTGCTCGTCGCGCGCCGAGAAGTCGTTGAAGATGCTGTAGCCGAAGATGTGCTCGCGCGCCCGCTCGCGGGCGATGTCCTTCCCCGGTGCTCCGATCCAGCAGCCGAACTCCAGCTCGAAATCCATGCGCTCGCTGAAAGCCGGCCACGGCACCTCGGCGCCGGTGCCGCAGACGTTGAAGCGGTTGGGATGGTAGAAGATCGGCCGCTCGTACCAGACCTTGGGCACCTGCGGGTCGGTGCCGCGCATCCTGGCCACCGCCCCGAATGCCTGCACCAGGTGCTTCTCGAAGCACAGGAAGTCGCGCATCTGCGGCGGCCGGGGGATCGGGGCGAGCAGGGTCGCCTCGGCCAGGGGGAACACCGCGTGGCGCCGCTTGAGGGCCTCGGCGGCGCGGTCCAGGCCGTTCTGCCCGCCTTCGACGATCGACAGGACGGTTGCGATCTGCAGATCGACGACCGAGTCGTCCACCAGGGCGCCGGCCCGCGCGGCATGGCGGCCGATCTGAAACGTGACGAGCTTCATGGTCCTTTTTGATAATACACTTCGGGTTCGAGGAGGTCCCATGCGCCAATTCAATGAAGACACGCTGACCGATGCCGTCGTCGCACGGCTGACGGACGCGAAGAACCCGCGCTTCAAGCAGATCATGACCAGCCTGGTCAAGCACGTGCACGCCTTCGCGCGCGAGGTCGAGCTGACCGAGGAGGAATGGTTCGAGGGCATCAAGTTCCTCACCGCCACCGGCCAGAAGTGCGACGACAAGCGCCAGGAGTTCATCCTGCTGTCCGACGTGCTCGGCCTGTCCATGATGGTGGTGGCGCTCAACCACAAGACCGTGCCCGGCGCGACCGAAGCGACGGTGCTCGGGCCTTTCTTCGCGCACGGCGCGCCGGAGTTCGAGTACGGCGCCGACCTGCGCGAAGGCGCGACCCTGAAGGGCGAGGACACCTGGGTCAGCGGCCGCGTGCTGTCGATCGACGGCAAGCCGGTCCCGAATGCCGCGCTGGATATCTGGCAGGCGAAGGCCGACGGCATCTATGACGTCCAGGAGCCGGAGGCGGAATTCGAGCTGCGCGGCCGTGTGAAGGCGAACGCCAAAGGCGAGTACGCCTTCAAGACCTACAAGCCGAAGTTCTACGGCGTGCCGATCGACGGCCCGGTGGGCGAGCTGCTGCGCGCCATGGGGCGCCACCCGATGCGCCCGGCGCACATGCATGCCATCGTGTCGGCGCCGGGCTACCAGCAGGTCATCACCCATGTGTTCGTCGAAGGCGATCCCTACCTCGATTCCGACGCGGTGTTCGCCGTCAAGGACTCGCTCATCGGCAAGTTCAGGAAGGTCGACTCCGCCGAGGAAGCTCGCAAGCTCGGCATGCCGGCCCCGTTCCTCAAGCTCGAGTGGGACTTCCATCTCTCGCCGGACGCAGGGGTGAAGGCGCGCAAGACCATCGCGCCGAGCGACGCTGTAGCATGATCTGGCGCGTCCGGCGGGTCCTCACCGGGCACGACGGCGAGGGCCAGTCCATCTTCATCGCCGACGGGCTGGCGGCGAACGTGAAGGAGATGGCCTCGATGCCGGGCCTCGCCCTGACCGACCTGTGGGAAACCGCCGCCGCGCCGGCGAGCAACGCAGGCGACAAGGACGCCGCCGCGCGCCCGGTGCGCCTGGAGCCGCCCGGGAACGGGACGCTCCTGCGCATCGTGGAATTCCCGCCCGACTCGACCTGGCGCCAGGGGGCCGACGCAAAGGAGGCATTCGAGTCCATCGGCGCCGGGCACGCGAAGGACCGCGCTTCCAGCGACCCGATGATGCACAGGACCGCCACGGTCGACTACATCATCGTGCTGAAGGGCGAGATCACCGCCATCATGGAAAAGGGCGAGAAGCTCCTCAAGGCCGGCGACATCCTCGTGCAGCGCGGCACCAACCACTCCTGGAGCGTGCGCGGCAGCGAGCCGTGCATCGTGGCGGCGATTCTCGTGAGCGCAAAGCCTGCAGGAGGCAAGAAGAAAAAGGCCCCTCCCCGGAAGAAGAACAAGAAGAAAAGGCGATGAAAGCCGTCGGCGTCATCGGGCTGGGCATCATGGGCTCGGCGATGTCGGCAAACCTCGTCAAGGCGCGCTTCGGCGTGTGCGGCTACGACGTGCTGCCGGCCCGGCGCGCCGCCCTGAAGAAGGCTCGCGGCCGGCCCTGCGGCTCGGCCGCCGAGGTCGCGGCGCGCGCGGGCATCGTCATCACTTCGCTGCCGAGCGCCCAGGCGCTGCACGAGGTGTGCAGCGAGCTCGAGACGCCCTGCATCGTGGTCGAGACGAGCACGCTGCCCATCGAAGAGAAGCTGCTCGCGCGGGAAGCGCTGGCGAAGAAGAAAATCGCGCTGCTGGATTGCCCGCTCTCGGGCACCGGCGCCCAGGCGCGCACCCGGGACTTGGTCGTTTACGCGAGCGGCGACAGAAAATCGTTCGAAAAAACCAAACCCATACTGCAGGGCTTCGCGCGCTCGCACCACTACCTGGGCGAATTCGGCAACGGCAGCAAGATGAAGTACGTCGCCAACCTGCTGGTGGCGATCCACAACGTGGCGGCCGCGGAGGCCTTCGTGCTGGGCATGAAGGCCGGGCTGGACCCCAAAACCATCTACGAGGTGGCCGGCGACGGTGCGGGCAGCTCGCGCATGTTCCAGGTGCGCGGTCCGCAGATGGTCGCCGGGCGCTACGACGCAGCCACCATGAAGGTCGAGGTGTGGCAGAAGGACATGAAGATCATCGGCGAATACGCCACGAGGCTCGGCGTGCCGACGCCCCTCTTCAACGCCTCGGCCGCGCTTTACACCGCCGCCATGGCGCAGGGCTTCGAAAAGCAGGACACGGCCTCGGTGTGCGCCGTGCTCGAGGCCCTGGCGCGGCACAGGCGTTCGCGCTAGGGCCCCTCCTCGCCTAGGCGCTCCTGCGGCGTTGCTGCGAGGCTACCTCGCGCACCTGGCCCACCGCAGCGGCGACCTGCGAGGCTGCGAGCTCCGTGGCGTCCTCGGAGGTGCGCTCGGCGAAGGCAGTGCTTTCGCGCGCGAGGTCGGTCGAGCGGTCCATCTGGGTCTGCATGCGGTCGATCATCGATTTCTGCGTCTCGCCCGCGGTGCGCCACAGGCCGGTCCAGAACTCGGTCACGCGGTCGAGCTGCGCGCCGACCATGCGGGAATTGATCGCCATCATTTCCTGCAGGCTGTTCGCCTCGCCGAGCTCGCCGGTCGCGCGGTTGTTCTGCTCCAGCGCGCTGCGGATGATCTGCAGCTGCTGCTTGTGCAGGCGTTCGGTATTTTCAAGCGACGCATTCATGACATCGACGACGGAGCGCACGCCGGCGCGATACAGATCGAAAAGCTGGCCTTGCACGAGACCTCCCGGGCGGTTGTGAGGGTGAAACAGGAAGATGCCCAGTCTAGCGCGCGCGCGCACCGGGACGTATCGTTGCTTTCCGGCTACGTGGTATCGCTGAGTCCACCACGAGAAAAAAATCATCTCGTTCCGAAAGTCGGCTTGATTCTCCGTGCAGCGTTGATCAAGCTTCGGCATTCCGAAAGACGCTAGGGCATGCCCACCGCTTACACTCGCACGATCGGGCGCGCGATCGAGGTCGCAGGCAGCGAGCAGAAGCTCGCGCGGTTCCTGGGCTATCCGGAGGTGATGCTGCGCGACTGGGCGTGCGGTGCGGCAGATCCCCCTCCGGAGATCTTTCTGGCGCTGGTCGATATCGTCGCGGCCAACCACCTGGCCCCTGCGGCGCTGAAAAACCTCCGGCGCTGAGGCCGGGCATGCAGCTTGCTGGCGAGCGTGCTTTGATTAGAATTGCGGGGAGGAGGACACCCATGGACGACTGGAAGAACGTTCGCGCCTGGACCCGCGAAGAGATGATGAAGCGCGTGGCGCGCTTCAGGAAGCTCAAAGGCTCCGACGGCGGGCTGCAGGACAGCAATCTGCCCGAGTGCCGCCGCACGCTTTACGCCGTGATCGGCTTCCAGCCGCCCATGACCGACAACGCGGCGGCGAATTCGCCGGTGGGGGCGGACGCCTCCGCCATGCCGGCGATCGCGATCTCCGAGGGCTTCAACCTCGGCTACTGCAAGGCGAGGCCCGGCAAGGGGCCGCTGATGCACAACCACGACACCAACGAGACCTTCATCCCCCTGACCGGCAAGTGGCGCTGCGAGTGGAACGAGGGCGACGCCGTGGAATACGTGGATCTCGCTCCCTACGACGTGATTGCCTTCCCGCCGGGCGTGGCGCGGCGCTTCATGAACGTCACCTACGACGAGCCCGGCAGGGAGCACCTGCTGATGTTCGTGATCGGCGGCAACCAGCCGCAGGCCGAGTTCACGCCCCTCGCGATGCAGCGCTGCGAAGCGTTCGCCAGAGAACCAGCACCACGAACAGCGTCGCCAGCAGCAGCGTCGCGCCGGCCACGCCGCGCCACAGCGGCGAAGGGTGGTCCTGCGCGTAGCGCGCGGCGGCGTAAGCCAGAGCGTCGAGCGGGAAGGTGAACGCCCACCACTGCGGCCCGAACGGCCAGCGCAGCAGGCGCCTGGAATAGAAAAGCAGCGCGGCCGCCAGCACCAGGGCGAAGAAGAACAGGCTTTCCAGCAGCGGCGCCGGTGCGTACAGCGCCGCGCCGTTCGCGTAGACCAGCGACGGCGGCACGAGCAGGATGAACCAGCTCGGGCGCAGCGGCTCGGGCAGGGGCACGCCGAGCACTGCGCGGTGGAAGAGCAGCGCCATCATGATCGGCGTCGCGGCAAGCGACACGCCGAATACGAACCGCGCGGCATCGATATTGCCGAGCGCGATGCCCGGGCCGGGAAACACGATGCCGCCTACCATGATGATCAGCCAGCCGGCGTTCACCTGCGCGAGCTCGATGCCGCCGGAGAGCCAGCGGTACAGCGCCCACACCTGGAACGCCAGCAACAGCGCCGCGGCGCTCCACCACAGAATCTGACCCAGAAACGGAAGATACGGCGCGACGCCGCCGGCGACGGGCGCGCCCGCCTCGGGGCCCCGCGCGATCCCGGGGCCGGGCGCGACGATGCCGCCCACCAGCACGATCAGCCAGCCCGCGTTGACCTGCGCGAGCTCGATGCTTCCCGAGAGC
>CAZJJC010000184.1:0-20056 GCA_964546195.1 uncultured Enterobacteriaceae bacterium
GGTACGAGCCGCACCTCGAGCGCCTCTACGACGCGGCGCAGGTGCGCGCCGGCGACCTGGTGCAGCTCGAGCGCATCGCCAGTTCTTTTCAGACCCGGGAAGCCTTCCTGACCGAAATGGCGCTCGACCCGCCGAGCGCCACCGGCGACCTGTCGGGCGCGCCCTGCCTGGACGAGGACTACCTCGTGCTCTCGACCGTCCACTCGGCCAAGGGGCAGGAGTGGGACGCGGTGCATCTGCTGAACGTCGCCGACGGCAACTTCCCCTCGGAGTTCTCCACCGGCAAGCCCGAGCTCATCGAGGAGGAGCGGCGGCTGCTGTACGTGGCGCTGACGCGCGCGAAGACCGACCTGCATCTGCTCGCGCCGCTCAAGTACTACGTGACGCAGCAATCGCGCATGGGCGACCGGCATGTCTACGGCGCGAAAAGCCGCTTCCTCACGCAGGCGGTGATGGATTGCCTTGAGCCGGTGGCTTGGGGAGAATCGGTGGAAACGCAGGCGGCGATGGCGGGCAGGGCGAGGGTGGACGTGGCCGGGAAGCTGCGGGCGCTGTGGTCGTAGCCAGCGCCTCGGGCGCGCGCTTTTCACGCTGCCGCAAGTGGCGCTACCTCCTGTGGCGGCGCTGGGGCGACGGGCCGGTCGCCAATTTCCTGATGCTCAATCCGAGCACCGCCGACGAAGTGAAGCTCGATCCCTCGTGCACCCGCGCGCGCAACTACGCCGAGCGATGGCGCTACGGCGCGCTCGTCGTCACCAACCTCTTCGGCTGGCGCGCCACCGACCCCGACGAGATGAAGGCCGCGCGCGACCCGGTCGGGCGCGGCAACGACGCGGCGATCCTGCACGCCGCGCTCGGCGCCGCCGTCGTGGTGTGCGCCTGGGGCAACCACGGGCGCCATCAAGGCCGCTCGCGCCTTGTTTTGGGTTACTTGCGCAAAGAAGGCGTGAAGCTGCACGTCCTGCGCATGAACGGCTGCGGCGAGCCGGCGCATCCGCTCTACCTGCCGGGTCGCCTGGAGCCGGAGTCGTGGGAAATCGGGGTCGGCGTACACTCTTCCGCATGACCCAAATCGCAAAATTCTGGGACCAGGCCATCGTCCCGGCGCTCATCGACTACATCCGCATTCCGGCCAAGTCGCCGCACTTCGACCGGGACTGGGCGAAGCACGGGCATATCGATGCGGCGGTGAAGCTCGCCGCGGACTGGTGCCGCAAGCACGCGCTGAAAGGGATGCAGCTGGAAGTGGTGAGGCTGGAAGGCCGCACGCCGGTGCTGTGCGTGGACATACCGGCGGCCGGTGCTCCGGGAAACATCCTCGTGTACGGCCATCTCGACAAGCAGCCCGAGATGACCGGCTGGCGCGAAGGCCTGGGGCCGTGGACGCCGAAGCTCGAGGGCGAGAAGCTCTACGGCCGCGGCGGCGCCGACGACGGCTACGCGGTGTTCTGCGGCCTGTCGGCGATGCGCGCGCTCGAGCAGGACAAGCGCCCGCATGCGCGCATCGCGATGCTGATCGAGTGCTGCGAGGAAAGCGGCAGCTACGACCTGCCGGCCTACCTCGAGGCGCTGGCGCCGCGCATCGGCACGCCCGATCTCGTGCTCGGCCTGGACTCGGGCTGCGGCAACTACGAGCAGCTCTGGGGCACGACCTCGCTGCGCGGCCTGGTGAACGGCGTGCTGACGGTGGAGGTGCTGACCGAGGGCGTGCACTCGGGCGACGCGAGCGGCGTGGTGCCTTCGAGCTTCCGTGTCGCGCGCCAGCTGCTGGAGCGCATCGACGACGCCGAGACCGGCATCGTCAAGCACTCCGCGTTCCACGCGCAGGTGCCGCCCGAGCGCGCCGAGCAGGCGAAGCGCGCCGCCGAGGTGCTGGGCGAGGACATCTGGCGCAGGTTCCCCTTCGCCGGCGGCACGCGGCCGGTGACCATCGACCTCGCCGACCTGGTGCTCAACCGCACCTGGCGGCCGATGCTGGCGGTGACCGGCGCCGACGGCCTGCCGCCGCCGGCAGCCGCGGGCAACGTGCTGCGGCCCAAGACGTCGCTCGTGCTCTCGCTGCGCCTGCCGCCCACGGTCAAGGCCGAGAGCGCGGCGCGCCAGCTGCAGGCCATCCTGGAGGCCGACCCGCCCTCCGGCGCGCTCGTGAAGTTCGACTACGGCCAGGCGGCCACCGGCTGGCACGCGCCGCCGACCGCGCCCTGGCTGGACGCCGTGCTGGAAACGACCTCGATAAAGACTTACGGGAAAAGCGTCATGTGGATGGGCGAGGGCGGCACCATCCCCTTCATGGCGATGCTCGGCGCCAAGTTCCCCGAGGCCCAGTTCCTCATCACCGGCGTGCTCGGGCCGCAGTCGAACGCCCACGGCCCCAACGAGTTCCTGCACCTCGGCTACGCCAAGCGCCTCACCGCCTGCGTCGCGGACGTGATCGCCGCGCACGCTGCTAAATCTTGAGCTTGGACGGGTCCAGGTACTGGCGGCGGTAGGTCTCGAAGTCGACCCGGTCGGAAGCCTCGATCTCGCGCTGCTCGGCGAGCGAGGCGCGCGCGGCTTCGGCGAGCTGCCGCGCCGCCTCGGCCGGGAGCGGCCTGCCGGCGAGGCTGCCGCGGTGGAGCAGCGACTCGGCGAGCACGAAGCGCAGATACGAGCCGCCGTGGCTGCGCTGCATCGCATGCAGCACGCGCGCCGAAGGCACGGCCTGCGGGTCCTCCAGCGCCTCGGCGGCAGCGCCGACCGCGTCGCGGTAGGCGCCGCCGCCGAAAGCGGCATCCACGCGCCCGGCGACCGGCGCGCATTGCGCCACCAGCTCCGCCCCCCAGTCCTTCAGCGCCACTTCCTGCGCGCCGCGCTGCAGCGCGAGCCCGGGCTCGCGGCCGCGCGCCGCGACGCGCTCCTGGTTGCGGTTGATCGCCGCGATCTCGGCGGGCGAGTCGGGCGGGCTGTCCGCGAGCAGGCAGTGCAGCAGGAACACGTCGAGGAAGCGGCACACCGGCGCGCTGATGCCGATCGGGCTGAAAGGGTCGAGGTCCATCAGGCGCACCTCGACGTACTCGACGCCGCGGTCGCGCAGCGCGTGCAGCGGGCGCTCGCCGGGGCGGATGCGGCGCTTCGGCCGGATCTTGCCGTAGAACTCGTTCTCGATCTGCAGGAGCGAAGTGGTGAGCTGCTTGTACTCGCCCCGGTCATCCTTTAGTCCGATCTTCTCGTAGGGCGGGTAGGGCGTGACGAGCGCGTCGTCGAGAGAGGCGCCGTATTCCTCGAGGCTGTTGAAGCTCACCGCGAGCTTGGACTGCGCGTCGCTCTGGTAGCCCAGGCGCCCCATGCGCAGCGACGTGGCGTGCGGCAGGTACAGCGTGCCGGGCGCGAGCGGCTGCAGGCGGTGCTGCGGCTGGCCTTTCACGAACGACTCGCACACCGCCGGCGAGGCGCCGTAGAGATAGAACAGCAGCCAGGCGGTGCGGCGGAAGTTGCGCACCAGCGCGAAGTACTCCTCGCTCGAGCGCCCGGGCAGCGACCAGTTGTAGTGGATGCCCGAGATCGTCTGCATGCGCCGCCCGTAGCGGTAGCCC
Organism: uncultured Enterobacteriaceae bacterium; assembly: GCA_964546195.1. Lineage (GTDB taxonomy): Bacteria > Pseudomonadota > Gammaproteobacteria > Burkholderiales > SG8-39 > SCGC-AG-212-J23. The sequence continues at coordinate 3,573 of CAZJJC010000184.1, forward strand.
AGGCCGCGGCGGTACACGGTCTTCACGCGGCCCACGTTGGAGCTGCCGTAGCGTCCGAGCGGGATAGCGTCGTCGGCGGGCAGCGCGCAGGGCATGCTCGCGCCCCACAGGATCTCCTCGCCGATCGCCTCGTAGACCGCCTGGTGGATGTGCGAGAGCTCCTCCAGCGTCGCCTCGACGCGGGTGTGGGCGCCGGTGATCAGCTCGAGCTGGCTCTCGCTGAAGTCGGTGGTGATCTGCTCGTGCGTGAGCGGCGAGCCGAGCGCTTCGGGATGCGGCGTGGTGGCGAGCGTGCCGTCGACGCGCGCGCGCAGGCTCTCCTTCTCGATGCCCCGGCGCATGCCCAAAAGCGGCACATCCTTCAGCCGTTCTAGTAACTTTTTCAATTCGGTCATGTCGCCCGTTCCCGACGAGCGCTTTCGTCGAACCGTGTGTCATTTTCAGTCTTGTCCCATGTCGTTTTCACAGCTACAGTTCGTCGTACGTTTGACGAAGGGAGGTAGTGGTGAAGGGGATAAGCCTGCTGGTGGTTTTCGTCGGCTTGCTCAGCTGGGCAATCGGCCAGGTAGCGTACGCGCAGAGCGTGGGCGCAGAGGCCGGTGTAAGCCTGCTCGAGGAAGACGTGCGCATCCCGGCTAATAACGGCCACTACAGCATCGCCGCCCGCATCCTGCGGCCCGAAGGCGCCGGACCGTACGGCGCGATGGTCCTGAACCACGGCGCGCCCGTGTCGGCGCAAGAGCGACGCCACGAGTCGCCCGACCTGCTGCTCCCTACCGCCGCCATCTTCGCCCGGCGCGGCTACGTGGTGGTGATGCCGCTGCGCCGCGGCTTCGGCGCGACCGGCGGCGAGTTCGCCGAGGACGCCGGCTCCTGCCGCAACCCGGACTACGCGCGCGGCGAGGCCGCGGCGGCCGACGACGTCATGGCGGCCTACGACTACACGCGCACGCTGCCCTATGTGGACGGCTCGCGCATGATCCTCGCCGGTCAGTCGGCCGGCGGCGTGGCCTCCATCTTCGCGGCCGGCGCGCGCGAGCCGCGGGGCCTGGTCGCGGTGCTCGCCTTCGCCGCGGGCCGCGGCGGCAACCCTTCGCGCAATCCCGGCGTGCCGTGCGCGGTCGAGCCGCTCGCGCGGGTGTTCGACGAGCTCGGAAAAGCAGTCAAGGTGCCGGTGCTGTTCCATTACGCCGAGAACGACCATTTCTTCAACGCTGCGACCTCGAGGTTGTGGTTCGAACGCTTCGCCGCGGGCGGGGCCAGGGCCGAGTACGTGCTGCAGCCGGCGTTCGGCAAAGACGGCCACTATATCTTCAGCGACGACTCGGGCGCGAAGGTGTGGCTGCCTGCCGTCGAGCGCTTCCTCGCCCGGCACCACGTCCCCTTCGACCGCATGGAGCTGCCCGAGAAGCTCGCCAAGCCGATGCTGGCAGGGCAGTAGTAGCCGGCGCTCAGCAGTCAAGATAGACGAACTTCAATGCCCTTTGCATTCCCAGAGGATCGTTTCCGCCTCTCCCAGTGAAACTCCCAGGCGCGGGATAACCCTTCCCGCATTTCCCCGCGCCACATCTCAATACAGCAGGAGGTACCCATGTCGATGTCCTTTCGAGTTGCAGCCTTTCCCGTGGTTTTGACGACTGCCCTGAGCGCCTGCGGCGGCGGAGGTGGCGGCGGCGGTTCTGTCATCCGCCAGATTCCCGAGGTCCCCTTCACCTCCTTTTCCGCCACGGCCCCGAACACGACGGTGGTCATGCCGGGTCTATCGCAGAGCCTCAGCGGAGCGAACGACGACCCGGTGGACGCGACCGCCAAGCTGACCTACGGCGCCAACGGCGAGCTCTCGGGCATAGCCTTCAGCTCGCCGCAGGTGAGCACATCTTTTGGGGCGAGCCAGATCAGCGAACGCATCATCGACGGTCGAAGAACGAGCTACGTGGCACTCGACGGGCCTTCGTCGGTGTCCGTCGTCGACCCGGCCTTCTTCGGCTGGAACTATCAGTCCTTCGGCACGTGGATGGAAGACATCGATCCCTTCCAATTCGGGGTCGTTTCGGCCGGCGCCGTCACGCCGGCAAGCGCGGTACCGAGCACAGGCACCGCCAACTTCATCGGCCAGGCGGGCGGAATTTATATCGACGGCGCCAACCGATACGGCACCGACGCGCAAATGAGCGCTTTCGCCGACTTCGGGAATCGCAGCATCCAGTTTTCGACCACCGGAACCATGCTTGCTCCCATCGGGGAGAGTGCGCCGTCAACATTGGACCCGGCGACATTGAACCTCAGCGGAAACCTGACTTATGCTCCCGGCACCAGCCAGTTTTCCGGCGCGGTCGCCACGCAGGGTAGCGCGCTTACGGGCGATGCATCCGGGCGGTTCTATGGTCCCAACGCGGAAGAGATCGGCGGCGTCTACGGCCTGACTGGCAGCGGCGGCCGCAGGATGCTGGGCGGCTTCGGCGGCAAGCGATAGCAGGCCTCCAGTCAAGCGGCCGGCTGGAAGGTAGACGAAGCCCATAGGGTTTCGGTATACAGGTCCGTTCCTGAGGCGCGGATGCTCGTGAGTCGTCCTGGATGAAAAGGTGGCGGCAGGGATTACTTGTCGCTGCCGTTGCTTTTTCTCTTGCCGGGCCGGCTCTGGGCCAGGCGGCGTTCGATCCGGAGATTCAGCGCTCGTTTGTTGAAGGCGCGAGGCTGCTGGACGCGGGGGATTACGAAGCGGCGGCGCGCACGTTTCGCGCGCTGCTGCAGCGGACGAACAGTCCGCGGGTCAAGCTGGAGCTGGCGCGCACGCTGTTCTTTCTGAAGCAGTTCCCGGAGTCGCGCGCGCTGTTCAAGGAGGTGCAGCTCGAGCCGGATATCCCGTGGCAGGTCCGCGACAATATCGACCGGTTTGTCCAGAACATCGACGATATCCTCGGCTATGTGAGGTTCTCGGTCTCGCTGGTCGGGGATTCGAATCCGAGGAACATCACCAGCCAGCGGGAGTTCACCATCGGCGGGGTGCGGCTGACGTTCGAGCCGCCGGAGGACAACAAGAGGGTGACCGGCCTGCGCTACGGGGTGCAGGCGTATCAGCCGATCCTGCGGGAGGCCCGGGTGGCGGGGTACTTCACCGGCTCCTACCTCGACTATCCGACCTCGGACCTCGACCGGCTGACGGTGGACGGCGGGCTGGTCAAGGAGTTCGGCAGCGGGGCGGGTCCCCGGGCGAGGGCGGGAATCGAAGCGGGCACCTTCGGCAACAAGCGGCTCTACGATTTTCCTTACCTGGGGTATGTGCACCCGCTCTCGCGCTCGGCTTCGCATAACGTCAATGCGGAGCTCAAGGTCGGCAAGGTGAACTTCCCGCATTTCCGTTTTCTCGACGCCACCTACGGCAGCGTGGGGCTGTCGGCGTTCAGGGTGCTGTCGCGGACCGTGGCGGTCTCGCTGGGCGGCACGCTGGAGGACTCCAAGGCCCGCGAGGAGCCCTACTCCTACTACGGCCTGACCGTCGCGCCGGGCATCGCGTGGCTCATCACCGAGCCCGCGCTGCTCGTGAGGGCGGAGCTTGGCTTCGGCGAGCGGCGCTACGGCGCGGTCGATCCGCTTTTCGGCGAAAAGCGCCTCGATCGCAGAACGCGGCTCGATTTTTCGGTGCGCAGCAAGCAATGGCGCTGGATGAATTTCACCCCGGCCCTGGTCGTCTCGCTCGACAGGACGCGCTCCAATATCGGCTTTTACTCCTACGACAAGGTCAACGTCTCGATCGCACTGGAGTGATCAGCGCCACCAGGTGAGCCATACGGCGAGGGTGGCGACGTCGTTGACCTCGGCCAGCCTGGGAAAGTAGGTGAAGTTGAGCGTGACCGAGCGAAACTCGTACGCCACGAGCGGCAGCGGAGCGACGAAGGCCTCGCCGCGGTTGTAGCTGTCGCTTTTGAAGGCCGCGAGCGCCCCGCCCAGGCGCCACCTGTCGCTCATGTTCCACAACAGGCCGCCGCCGGCGAGCAGCGCGGTATTGCGGCCGGAATCGTGATAGATGCCCGCGTCGAATATCCATTGCAGCCGTTCGCTATGCGGAACGCGGTAGCGCAGGCCGAGGCCCGCGTTGATCTCGTTGTCCACGCCGAGCGCGCGCGCACGGCTGCGGTCGAAGTGGTACGAGAGCCCGTACAGATTCACGCCGAGCTCGGCGGACGCCGCAAGCGGCGCGGCCAGGGTCGCACAGGCGATGAACCTTCGAAGCATGGGGGAATATAACCCCAGGCGAAAAAAAACCGGGGAGAACCCGGTTTTAGATAATGCTCGCCGCCCGAACGGGCCCTAGCCAGAGGAGGAGGAGGCGTCGGATTTAGCTCGGACGGCGAGGCAAGCCTTGGCGCTACGCGTTGTTGATGCGCGGAGCGCGGTGTTTCAAACCCTGGAGCGCGACTTTTGCGCGCGACCAGGTTTCGATCAGCGCGTTGAGCCGGAGTTCCCAGCGTTCCGCAGCCTCGATGTCGCGCACATGGCGCTCGCGCACGCCGGGCGGAAGCTGCTCGAGCGCATTTTTCCAGAAAGGAGTGACGAGCGTGTTATGCATGGCGGACTGCCTTTGCGTTGAGCGCCGAGACCGCGCGTCCATAACGGGATTTCAGGGCCGCCGCTGCCGCAACCAGCAACGCGCCGACGTAGCGGGCGCGCTCCCGACGTGCGCGCTTCTCGAGCGCGTACAATTCCTCGGTGGTAAGAGTCTGGTAGAGAGCCTTTTTCATGTCGTACAAGATAAGGCCGCCACGCGCTGTAAACAAACGATCAATACTCACGTCTCGCATAAGAAAAACTCATCGGTCCGCGTGATTTATCGCCTGCCTCCGCTGAATGCCCTGCGTGTGTTCGAGGCCGCGGCGCGCCACCTGTCGTTCAAGGAGGCGGCGGCCGAGCTTTCCATCACGCAGGCCGCCGTCAGCCACCAGATCAAGAGCCTGGAGGAGTACCTCGGTGTGGAATTGTTCCGCCGCGCGGGCCGCGGCGTGCAGCTGACCGAGGCGGCGCGCGCCTGCCTGCCGCGCCTGCGCGAGGGCTTCGATTCCCTCGCCGCCGCGGTGGAGACCATCCGCGAGCGGGCCGCGGAATCGGACCTCCTGATCACCGCGCCGCCGGTGTTTACCGCGCGCTGGCTGATGCCGCGCCTGGCCGACTTTTCGCGGCGCGAGCCGAAGATCGAGCTGCGCGTGTTCGCCTCGAGCAAGATGGTCGACGCCGGGGCGCTGGACTCGCCCACGCTGGTGAGCGGCCTCGACCTGCGGGAGGAGGAATCGGGCGTGGAGATCCACCTGGGCAGCGGCCATTACCCCGGCTACCGCGCGGATCGTCTCTTCGGCGTGTCGATGACCGTGGTGGCGAGCCCGCAGCTCGTGGAGGGCGAGCCGCCGATCCGCGAGCCCGCCGACCTCGCCCGCCACATGCTGCTGCACGACGACGCCATGGAGCTGGTGGCCGGCGGCAACGCCTGGCAGCGCTGGCTGGAAGCCGCCGGCGTCGCCGAGCGCGTCGATGCGAGCCGCGGGCCGCGCTTCTCGTCCAACATCCTGTCGCTAGAGGCGGCGTCGCAGAAGCTCGGCGTGGCGCTCGCGCTGCGCCCGCTGGTCGACGCCGACATCGCCTCGCTGCGCCTGCGCGCACCGTTCCAGATCGAGATGAAGCCGCAGGCCTCCTATTACCTCGTCTGTCCCGAGGTCATCGCCGACCGGCCCGCGGTGGCGGCTTTCCGCGCCTGGCTGCTGGAGCAGGCGAAGCAGGTATAATGCACCGGTAGCAGTTCCCGCCGCAGTACAGAAATTCAGAAGCGGTTCAACCGGCGCTCCACCAGCGCCAGAGGTTTATATGGCCAAGGAAGAAATGCTGGAGATGGACGGCACGGTCCAGGAAGTGCTGCCGAACACGCAGTTCCGCGTCGAGCTGGAAAACGGCGTGAGCGTGCTCGCCTACGCCGGCGGCCGCGTGCGCCAGAACCGCATCCGCATCCTCGCCGGCGACCGCGTGCGCCTCGAGATCTCGCCCTACGACATCAGCCGCGGGCGCATCAACTACCGCCACAAGGACGAGCGCGCGCCGGTGTTCAACCCCCAGCGCAAGCCGATCTACAAGAAGCGCTAGTAAGCAGAACAAGATCGGGGTCAGAGCCCGAATTCGTATCGCGCTAGCGCGCGAACAGAATTCGGGCTCTGACCCCGATCTGTTTCAGTTGTAACCATCTGATCCGGCGCGTTTCTTGCGGCGGGGTTGAATCCCCCCCAACCGCCGCCATCTAAACGCCGTGAGATCGCGCGATTTTTCAAGCTGGATGCTGGGCGAGGCGCTGGCCATGCTCGAGCGCGCCGACCGGCTGCAGCGCCAATTCTTCACCCACGTAGTGGACGCCTGGGAGCCGCCGGTCGACGTTCTCGAGACGCAGACCGGGCTCGAGGTGCACATCGCCGTGCCGGGCGTCGCAGCCGATTCGATCACTATCGCGCTCGACCCGAGCGGGGTGTCGGTATCGGCGCTGCGCCCCTTTCCGTGCCGCGAAAGCGGCACGCATCTGCACCGCATCGAGATCCCCTACGGCCGCTTCCAGCGGCGCATCGTGCTGCCGCTCGAGGACCCCTACATGCCGCTGGAGCTCGCCGAGCGCCGGCTGGCCGACGGCGTGCTGACGCTCACGTTCCGCAAGAAGGAAGGCGCATGAACTCCAAACTGCTCTCCAACGAAAACGAGCCCCGCCAGGCCGCGGCGGCCGCGCCGGGAAAAGGACCGGCCGCGAAGCCCCTGCCGGCCGATGCGCTCATCGTCATCCCGATGCGCAACACGGTGCTGTTCCCCGGCGTGATCTCGCCCATCACCGTGGGGCGCCCGGGCTCGATCGCCGCGGCGCAGGAAGCGGTGCGCAGCGAGAAGAAGGTCGGCTTCCTCCTGCAGCGCGACCCGCAGAAGAACGAGGTGCGTCCGGACGACCTGCACTGGGTCGGCACCGCCGGCCAGGTGGTGCGCTACATCACCGGCGGCGAAGGCGCGCACCACCTGGTGGTGCAGGGCCAGAACCGCTTCCGCGTGCTCGAGTTCCTCGAAGGCTGGCCCTTCCTGGTGGCGCGCGTGGAGGCGCTCGCCGCGGACGAGACCACCAACGCGGACATCGAGGCGCGCTTCCTGCAGCTGAAGGAGCAGGCCACCGAGGCGATCCAGCTCCTGCCCAACGCGCCCGAGGAGCTCGCGGTGGTGGTGCAGCAGGTGAGCTCGGCCGGGTTGCTCGCGGACATGGTGGCGAACCTGCTCGACGTGAAGAACGACGACAAGCAGGATCTGCTCGAGACCTTCGACCTCAAGCACCGCCTGGACAAGGTGCTCGAGCTCCTCGGCGAGCGCGTCGGGGTGCTGCGCATCTCCAAGGAGATCGGCGAGAAGACCAAGAAGCAGTTCGACGAGCGCCAGCGCGAGCATGTGCTGCGCGAGCAGATGCGCCAGATCCAGAAGGAGCTGGGCGAGGGCGACGAGGGCGCGGCGGAGATCGAGGAGCTGAAGAAGGCGATCGACGAGGCCGACATGCCCGAGGACACCTGCAAGCACGCCGCCAAGGAGCTCAAGCGCCTGGAGCGCATGGGCGAGGGCAGCGCCGAGGGCTCCATGCTGCGCACCTACCTGGAATGGCTCTCGGAGCTGCCGTGGAAGGATGCCCAAGCCAAGGAGATCAATATCTCCGAGGCGAGGCGCGTGCTCGACGAGGACCACTTCGGCCTGGACAAGATCAAGCGCCGCATCCTGGAGCACCTCGCGGTGCGCAAGCTCAACCCCGCGGGCAAGAGCCCGATCCTGTGCTTCGTCGGCCCGCCCGGCGTGGGCAAGACCTCGCTCGGCCAGTCGATCGCGCGCGCCACGGGGCGCAAGTTCCAGAGGATCGCGCTGGGCGGCGTGCATGACGAGGCCGAAATCCGCGGCCATAGGCGCACCTACATCGGCGCGCTGCCGGGCAGCGTGATCCAGGCGATCCGCCGCGCCGAGTCGAAGAACACGGTGCTGATGTTCGACGAGATCGACAAGCTCGGCCAAGGCGGCTTCCACGGCGACCCGTCCTCGGCGCTGCTCGAAGTGCTCGACCCGGAGCAGAACGCGCGCTTCCGCGACAACTACCTCGGCGTGGACTTCGACCTGTCCAAGGTGATGTTCATCACCACGGCCAACATGCTCGACACCATCCCGGGGCCCTTGCGCGACCGCATGGAGATCATCCACCTCCCCGGCTACACCGAGGAGGAGAAGCTCGAGATCGCCAAGCGCTACCTGGTGAAGCGGCAGATGGAGGCGAACGGCCTGAAGCCGGAGCAGGCCGAGATCGCCGAAGAAACCCTCAGGAAAATCATCGCCGAGTACACGCGCGAGGCCGGCGTGCGCAACCTCGAGCGCGAGATCGGCTCGGTGCTGCGCTCGACTGCGATGAAGATCGCGGAAGGCGCCTCCGGGAAGATCGTGCTGAAGCCCGAAGACCTGCATGCCATCCTGGGTGCGCGCAAATACGAGAACGAGGTCGCCCAGCGCACCTCGGTGCCGGGCGTGGCCACCGGGCTCGCCTGGACCTCGGTGGGCGGGGACATCCTGTTCATCGAGGCCTCCAAGGTTCCGGGCAGCGGCAAGCTCATCCTCACCGGCCAGCTCGGCGACGTGATGAAGGAGTCGGCGCAGGCGGCCTTCACTCTCACGAGAAACTTCCTCGGGGACGCTTTCGACAAGACCGACATCCACATCCACGTTCCGGCGGGCGCCACGCCGAAGGACGGGCCGAGCGCGGGGGTGGCGATGTTCCTCGCGCTGGTGTCGCTGCTATCGGGCAAGCCGGTGCGCCACGACGTGGCGATGACCGGCGAGATCTCGCTGCGCGGCCTGGTGCTGCCGATCGGCGGGGTGAAGGAAAAGACCCTGGCCGCGCTGCGCGCCGGGATCAAGACGGTGATGCTGCCCAAGCGCAACGAAAAGGACCTGGAGGACGTGCCGGGCGAGGCGCGCGCGAGGCTCGAGTTCGTGTTCCTCGAGCGCGTGGAAGACGCGGTGAGGACGGCCATCGGCGAGCTGCCGAAGCCCGGCGAGCGAAAAGCCGCCTAGATCTTCGCCGGCGGCGTCGGGCCCCGGGGCGTACCGTAGAATCGCGGGCGATGCAGGCATTCTTCAAGTCCTTGGCGCCATTGGCGGTTTTGGCCGCGGCTACGGCCTGCGCCACCAATCCGATCACCGGGCGCAGCCAGTTCATGGTCATCTCGGAGAAGATGGCGATAGGCGAATCGGCCGCGGCCTACAGCTCCATGATGGGCGAGCTCGGCAAGAAAAAGAAAATCGAGGCCGACAGCGAGCGCGCGGCCAGGGTGCGCGAGATCACCGACCGCCTGATCGCGCAGGCGGTGCGCTTCCGGCCGGAGGCGGCGGGCTGGAACTGGGAAGTGCAGGTGATCGACGATCCCAGGCAGGTGAACGCGTTCTGCATGGCGGGCGGCAAGATGGCGATCTACTCCGGCATGTGGGACAAGCTCAAGGCCACCGACGAGGAGATCGCCCACGTCATGGGCCACGAGATCGGCCATGCGCTCGCCAACCACACGCAGGAGCGCATGTCGATCGCGATGACTTCGCAGGTGGCGACGCAGATCGCGGCGATCGCGCTATCCTCCCGCGAGAATCCGGGGCTCGCGCTCACCGGCGCGCAGATGGCGGCCCTCTTCGCCATCCAGCTGCCCAACAGCCGCGAAAGCGAAACCGAGGCCGACCAGATCGGCATCGAGCTCGCCGCGCGCGCCGGCTACGATCCCGCGGCGGCGGTGACGCTGTGGGAGAAGATGGCGAAGCTCGGCGGCAAGGGGCCCGAGTTCCTGTCCACCCACCCCTCGCCCGGGAACCGCGCCGCGCGGCTGAAGGAGCTCGGCGCGCGCGTGCAGCCGCTTTACGCCGCGGCGCAGTCGGGCGCGGTGGCGCATGCCCCGAGATTCCTCGCGCCGAAGGACGGCGGCGTCAATGAACGCGTGGTGGGCAAGCCGGGCGAGCTCACGCGCGAGGAGTACGCCAGGCGCGAGGCCACCGACACGCTGACTTTCCTGTCGGAACCCTACGAGCGCTTCAAGAGCGGCAACGCGGTGTTCGATTGCCGCCTGCGGTGCAACCTTGGCTACGCACGCGCCCGGGGTGACTGGAAAGCGCTGCACGAAAAAGGCGCCTGGCGCGACCTCGCGGTGTCGGTCATGCAGGTCGGCTACCTGAGCGACCTTTCCTACTTCATGCTCGGCGAGGCGGCGCGCGGGCTGGGTCTTGCGGAAGCGGCCGCAAGCTATTACCAGCGCGCGCTCGCCGCGGGGAAGGACTACGGCTGCGCGGGCGGTGGCTTCGGTTGCGAGGGCTACGACGTCCAGAAGCTGGCGGCCGCGGCCCTCAGGTAAGGACAAGCCTGTCGTGACGCCGCTTCGCGACGTCGCCGCCGCTGCAGCCTTAATTCCGGAAAAATCGACACGATCCAGCGAAGTCCGGCGATAGCCCGGCGTCGCGGACAAGAGCAGAATGATTGCTGAAAAGAAGGAGGGCACGACCGCTAGCCGTGCCCTCCGGTGATGCTCCAAGCGGCGATCAAACTGCGACTGCGCATTGTTTGGCCCTACCGTGGACCGGCTCCAGGGAGTCGGTCTCTCGGACGAGGCTGATAACAGCGTGCCGGCCACTCGTCTGTCGCGTGTAGATTGCGCTCTACACACGTAGCATGATCATCTCTCCGGTGCCGAACATCAAGGGGCGCGCATAGTCCGGGTGGACTATGCGGCCTTCATTCTTTGTTCGGTATACGGGCGAGCTCGGCGAGCCAGGCGGCTGCGTTGCCGTCGGAGGGCGCGCGCCAGTCGCCGCGCGGCGAGAGCGAGCCGCCCGAGCCCACCTTGGGCGCGTTGGGCGAGGCGCTGCGCTTGAACTGGCTGGTTTCGAAAAACCGCACCAGGAAAACGCCGAGCCATTTCTTGATCTGGGCGAGGCGGTATTTGTCGCGCCAGGCATGCCAGGCGAGGAAGGCCACCTTGCTCGGCGCATAGCCGAAGCGCAGCGTGTAGTACAGGTTGAAGTCCTGCAGCTCGTAGGGGCCGACCGTGCTCTCGGAGCTCTGCTTGCCCGGGATCAGCTCCGGGCTGATGTCGGTGTCGAGCACGCGGCGCAGCGCCCGCCTCACGTCGTCGTCGAACTCGCCCGACTGCGCCACCCAGCCGATGAGGAATTGGATCAGCGTCTTGGGCACGCTGGCGTTCACGTTGTAGTGCGACATGTGGTCGCCCACCCCGTAGGTGGCCCAGCCGAGCGCGAGCTCCGACAGGTCTCCGGTGCCGACCACCATGCCGCCGTGGTGGTTGGCGAGGCGGAAGAGGTGGCTCGTGCGCTCGCCCGCCTGCACGTTCTCGAAGGTGATGTCGTAGACCTTTTTCCCCCTGGCGTAGGGGTGGCCGATGTCCTTCAGCATCTGCATGCAGGAGGGGCGGATGTCGATCTCCTCGGCGGTGGCGCCGAACGCGCGCATCAGCTGCCAGGCCTGGTTGCGGGTGCGGCTCGAGGTGGCGAAGCCCGGCATGGTGTAGGCGAGGATGTTGCTGCGCGGCAGCTTGAGCTGGTCCATGGTGCGCGCGCACACCAGCAGCGCCTGCGTGGAGTCCAGGCCGCCCGAGACGCCGATGACGAGCTTTTTGCCGCGGGTGGCGCGCATGCGCGTCTCCAGGCCGTTCACCTGGATGCGGTAGACCTCCTCGCAGCGGGCGTCGCGCGTCGCCGGGTCGCGCGGAACATACGGTTTTGAGTCCACCGTGCGGGCGAGCGGCAGGCGTCCGGAGGGCAACGGTACGGAAAAATCGATGGTGCGAAAGCGCGCCACATCGCCCCGGTGGCGCAGCGCCGCGTCGCCGAAGGTGTTCTGGCGCATGCGGTCGGCGAGCAGGCGGCCCAGGTCGATGTCGGCGGCGGCGAGCTGCGGCGCGTCGGCGAAGCGGCGCGACTCGGCGACCAGGTTGCCGTTCTCGTAGATGATCGCGTGCCCGTCCCAGGCGAGATCGGTGGTCGACTCGCCCAGCCCCGCGGCGCTGTAGAGGTAGGCCGCGAGGCAGCGCGCCGACTGGTTGGAGACCAGCTGCTTGCGGTAGCCCTCCTTGCCCACCACGATGTTGGAGGCCGACAGGTTGGCGATCACCGTGGCGCCGGCGAGCGCGGCGAACGAGGAGGGCGGCGTGGGCACCCACAGGTCCTCGCAGATCTCCACGTGCAGGATGAAGTCTTCGAGGGTGGCGAGGCGGAACAGCAACCCCGTCCCGAAAGCCGTCGTCTGCCCGGCGAGGCGGATCTCGGTGCAGGGGGTGGCGTCGCCGGGGGTGAAGTAGCGCGCCTCGTAGAACTCGCGGTAGTTGGGCAGGTAGGTCTTGGGCACCACGCCGACCAGCCGGCCGCGGCACACCAGCGCCGCGCAGTTGTAGAGCAGCCCGTTCACCGCGACCGGCAGGCCGACCAGCGCGGCGAGCGGCAGCTTCGCCGTGCGCCGCAGCAGCTCGGCGAGCGCGGCCTGCGCCGCCTCGAGCAGGGCCCGCTGGTGGAAAAGATCGTCGAGCGAATAGGCCGTGAGCCCGAGCTCCGGAAAGACGGCGAGCACCGCCTTGTCCTTCGCGGCCTGCTGCATGAGCTCGAGCGTGCCCACGAGGTTGTGCGCGGGATCGCCCAGGCGCACCACCGGCGTCGCCACCGCCACGCGGGCGAAGCCGTGCCGGTACAGGTTGAAGAACTCGGCCACGCGCGATTCTACCGCAGGTGTATTATGGTGTTCTGGACCATATATGATCGTCCTTTGGGAGAAAGCCTTTCTCGACGGTCGCCTTCTGGAGGTGGAGCTGCACGAGGACCTTAGCTACGTCCTGCGCTACGGCGAGCTCGTGGAGTACCGCAACCACCGCCGCCGGGTGCGCGGGCGCATGCGGCCCTACGAGTTCCGCTCGGTGGAGCAGCTGCGCTACGACTTCGAGCGCGACGTGAAAGATGCCCAGGCTGCTTGAGATCCGCGTCGGCGCGGCGGGCGATGCGCTCGACCGCTTCGAGGCCGCCTGGAACCGCGTGGCCGAAGGCCGCGCCGTGCGCACGCTTCACGTGCTCACCGTCGAGGACCTTCCCGCGCTGCTGAAAACGCTGTCCCCCGCCCGCCTGCAGGTGCTGCAAAGCCTGAAAGCCTGCGGTGCGCTGACCATCTACGAGCTGGCGAAGCGCCTGGGGCGCAACTACAAGAACGTGCATACCGAGGTCGCGCAGCTCGCGGCGCTGGGCTTGATCGAACGCACAGGCGATAATCTCGTCCAGGTGCCCTGGGACTTGCTGCGCGCTGAGCTCGCCTTATAGGTGTGAACCGATGAAGCTCGACCACTACTGGATGCCGTTCACCGACAACCGGCGCTTCAAGGCGAAGCCCCGGCTGGTCGCGTCGGCGAAGGACATGTACTACACGACGGCCGAGGGCAGGCAGGTGCTCGACGGCCTCGCCACGCTGTGGTGCGTGAACGCCGGCCACGGCCGGCCGCGCATCGTGGAGGCGATCCGCAGGCAGGCGGGGGAGCTCGATTTCGCCTCGTCGTTCGGCATCGGGCATCCGCTGCCTTTCCGGCTCGCCGAGCGCATCGCGGCGCTCGCGCCGGCCGGCATGGGCCACGTGTTCTTCACCAATTCCGGCTCCGAGGCGATCGACACCGCGCTCAAGATCGCCGTGGGCTACCACCGGCTGCGCGGCGAGGGCACGCGCACGCGCTTCATCGGCCGCGAGCGCTCCTACCACGGCGTCAACATCGGCGGCACGTCGATCGGCGGCGTGGGGCCGAACCGCAAGGCCTACAGCGGCATTCTCCTGCCCGGCGTGGACCACCTGCGCCATACGCACGACCCCAAGCGCGCCTTCACCCGCGGCTGCGCGCAGAGCGGCGCAGAGCTCGCCGACGAGCTGGAGGAGCGCATCGTCCCGCTGCACGACGCTTCCAACATCGCCGCGGTGATCGTCGACCCGGTGGCGGCTTCCGGCGGTGTCCTCATTCCGCCGCTGGGCTACCTGCAGCGGCTGCGCGAGATCTGCACCCGGCACGGCATCCTGCTGGTGTTCGACGAGGTGATCACCGCCTGGGGGCGCCTCAACGCGCCCTTCGCGGCGCAGCGCTTCGGCGTGGAGCCGGACCTCATCACCTTCGCCAAGGGCATCACCTCGGGCAGCGTGCCGCTCGGCGGCGTGCTGGTGAAGAACGCGCTCTTCGAGACCTTCATGGCCGCGCAGGCCTCCGGCATGGAATTCTTTCACGGCTACACCTACTCCGGCCACCCGCTCGCCTGCGCGGCGGGGCTCGCCGCGCTGGACACCTACGAGGAAGAGGGCCTGTTCAGGAAAAGCGAGCTGGCGCAGCACTTCGAGGACGGCATTCACTCGCTCAAGGACAGGCCGCATGTCGTCGACTGCCGCAATCTCGGGCTCATCGGCGCCGTCGAGCTCGCCCCGCGCCCCGGCGCCGCCGGCGCGCGCGCCTACGAGGCGTTCGAGAAATGCTGGGACAAGGGGGTGTTCGTGCGGCCGGTGGGCGAGGCGCTCGCCTTCTGCCCGCCGCTCATCGCGCAGCAGAAGCACCTCGACCAGCTCTTCGGCACGGTGGCCGAGGTGCTGGGCACCATCGACTGAATTCGGGGTCAGAGCCCGAACTCCAAAGCGAGAAAATCGGGGCTCTGACCCCCTAAAGCCAACCCGCCTTCCGAAACTTGTAGAACAAAAAGACATCGATCCCCGCCATCACGGCGACGGTGAAAGGGTAGCCCCAGAGCCAGTCGAGCTCGGGAATGTGCTTGAAGTTCATGCCGTAGACGCCGGCGATCATGGTGGGCACGGCGACCAGGGCGGCGTAGGCGGCGAGGCGCTTGGTGACCTCGTTGTCGCTGACCGAGACCATCGCCAGGGCGACCTGGATGGCGGTGTTGACCGTCTCGCGCGCCGCGTCTATCGACTGGTTGATGCGCACCAGGTGATCGAAGATGTCGCGGAAGTACTCCCCCAGGCCCGCGCAGGCCTGCGGCACGCGGCCGCCGAAGAGCTTGCCCGAGCTCTCGAGCAGCGGCCCGGTGGCGTGCTTGAGCGTGGTGAGCTTCTGCTTCACGTAGTAGAGCGCCTCGATGTTCTCGCGCGGCGTGCGCCCGGAGAAGAGCTGCTCCTCGACCCGCTCGAGCTCCATCTCGACCGCGTCGAGCACCGGGAAATAGCGGTCGACCACCGCGTCCATCAGGGCATAGAGGACGTAGCCCGCGCCGCTCTTGAGCAGATCCGGCTCGCGCTCGGCCCGCGCGCGCACCCCGACGAAGCCGCGCTCGGTCCCCTGGCGCACGCTGAGCACGTAGTTGCGGCCGACGAAGACATCGACCTCGCCGGCTTTCAGCTCGTCGCCGGCCACCTCGACGGTATGCATCACGACGAAGAGGGAGTCCCCGTACTCCTCGATCTTGGGACGCTGGTGGCCGTGGCGCGCGTCCTCCACCGCCAGCTCGTGCAGCCCGAACTGCTCGCGCATGGTCTCGAGCTCCTCGGCGCCGGGCTCCCGGAGGGCCACCCAGACGAAGCATCCCGGGCGCTGCAGGTAGCCGCGCACCTCGTGCAGCTCGATGTCCGCGAGCTTGCGGCCATCCTGGTACGCGACGCAGTTGACCAGCATGAGGAAAAGGGGTCAGAGCAATTTTTCGGAATCGGATAGTACTCCGATACAATCGGTCATCGAATAGTGCTCTGACCCCTTTTTCCGCCTTCATCCATCCATGCCGGACATCAGCCGCCGGGCGTCGAGCCTGGGAACCGAGAACGCCTTCGTGGTGCTCGCCGAGGTGAACGCGCTCGCGCGCGAGGGGCGCGACATCATCAGCTTCTGCATCGGCCAGCCCGATTTCCCGGCGCCCGAGCATGTGCAGGACGCGGCCATCCGCGCGATCCGGGGCGGCAAACACGGCTACACGCCCTCGGCCGGAATCGACGAGCTGCGCGAGGCGGCCGCGGCCTACATGGCGCGCATGCGCGGCGGCCTGCCGATCCGGCCGCAGGACGTGGTGGTCGGGGCGGGCGCGAAGCCCTTCATCGCGTACGCCATCCTCTCGACCACCGACTACGGCGCCGGCGACGAGGTCATCTATCCCAACCCCGGCTTCCCGATCTACGAGTCGCAGATCCTCGCCCACGGCGCCAGGCCCGTGCCCATTCACTTGCACGAGGACCGCGGGTTTTCGTTCTCCGTCGACAATCTTGAAAAGCTGATCACGCCGAAGACCAAGCTGCTGATTCTCAACTACCCGCACAACCCGACCGGCGGGCTTTTGACGCGCGAAGAGCTCGAGTCGATTTCGCAAGTGCTGAAAAAGCACCCCCAGGTGTGGGTGTATTCCGACGAGATCTACTCGCGCCTTGCCTATGGGGAAGAGGCGGCCGGCTCGTTCTTCTCCATCGC
>CAZJJC010000185.1:0-14055 GCA_964546195.1 uncultured Enterobacteriaceae bacterium
AAGTTTTCCCTGGAAACCACTTCTTTCGACTGGTCCTCGAAGCGCTACAAGGAAACCGGCGCCTACATCCCCGCAGGCGGCCTGGAGAAGCTGAAGGGCTTCGACGCCATCTTCTTCGGCGCGGTGGGCGCGCCCGACGTGCCCGACCATGTCTCGCTCTGGGGCCTGCGGCTGCCGATCTGCCAGGGCTTCGACCAGTACGCCAACGTCAGGCCTTCGCGCCTCCTGCCCGGGATACAGAGTCCCATGAAAAATGCAGGTGACATCGATTGGGTCATCATCCGCGAGAACACCGAGGGCGAGTACTCCGGGTCCGGCGGGCGCGTGCACCAGGGGCTTCCCGAAGAAATTGCCACCGAAACGTCGGTCTTCACGCGCAAAGGCGTGGAGCGCGTGCACCGCTTCGCCTTCGAGCTCGCGCGCAAGCGGCCGCGCAGGCACCTCACGCTGGTCACCAAATCCAACGCCCAGCGCCATGGCATGGTGCTATGGGACGAGATTTTCTACGAGGTCTCAAAAAAATATTCGGAGGTAAAGACCGAGCGCATCCTGGTCGACGCCGCGACGACCCGCATGGTGCTCAAGCCCGCGGCGATCGACGTGATGGTGGCCTCCAACCTGCACGCCGACATCCTGTCGGACCTGGCCGCCGCGCTGTCGGGGTCGCTGGGCATCGCGCCCACCGCCAACCTCAATCCCGAGCGCAGCTTCCCTTCGATGTTCGAGCCGATCCACGGCTCGGCCTTCGACATCGCCGGCAAGGGCGTGGCCAACCCCATCGCCACCTTCTGGACGGCCTCGATGATGCTCGAGCACCTGGGCGAAGCCGGCGCGGCGGCGCGCCTGATGAAGGCCATCGAGGCGGTCAGCGCGGGCAAGGTCTTCACTCCCGACCTGGGCGGGCGCGCGCGCACCCGGGACGTCACCGAGGCGGTCCTCGCGGCGCTTTGAATGCCCGAAGGGCTGCTGTACGAGCGCGATTTCATTACCGCCGATGAGGAGCAGGCGCTGCTGGCGCACCTCGCCAGGCTGCCGTTCGCGCCTGCGACCTACAAAAGCTTCACCGCGAAGCGCCGCGTCATGATCTACGGCTCGGCCTACGATTTCTCCGCCAACCGGCTGACGCCCGCGCCGGACTTTCCGGAGTTCCTGCTGGCGCTGCGGCGCAAAGCCGCCGCCCTCATCCGAGTCGAGGAAGCGGCCTTCAGCCACGCCCTCATCAACGAGTACCGGCCCGGCACGCCGCTGGGCTGGCATCGCGACGTCGGCGAGTTCGAGGTCGTGGTCGGCGTGTCGCTGGCAGGAACCTGCAGGATGCGGTTCCGCCGCTACCCTGCCGAAAGGAAGGCGAAAGTGCTTACCCTGGATCTCGAGCCGCGCTCGGTGTACGTGCTGCGCGACGAAATCCGCTGGCGCTGGCAACATAGCGTGGCCCCCACCCGAGAGCTGCGCTACTCGATCACCTTCCGCACCCGCAGATGACCGACGCCATCGTTACCCTGGAGGTCATCGCCGTCTTCGAGCAATCGAAGGAGGTCGAGATCACCGCGCGCATCGGCCGCGCGAGCGCCGATGCGCAGGGGGGCTGGGTTTGCCAGGTCGAGCTCGAGCCGGTGTACGCCGAGCCGATGGACGTCAAGGGCATCGACTCCTTCCATGCCACCTGGCTCGCCTGCTCGCTGGTGCTGCAGCTGCTCGGCCGGCTGAAGCAGGAAGGCGTCGCCCTGCGCAGCGCGGACGGCAGCGAGTTTCCCGTCGACGCCTACCTTGCCGGCCTCGGCGGTGCTGCGGGCGGATAACGCCGGCAACCGTCTGACCGGCATCGCGCTGGTCTCGTTCACCTATCTGGTCTTCACGCTGCTCGACGGCAGCGCGAAATGGCTGGTGGGCAGCGTGCCGGTGATCGTGGTGGTCTGGCTGCGCTTCCTGACGCACGCGGTTTTTGCCTCTGCGCTGCTTTTGCCGTTGAAGGGAAAAAAGCTGATTGCGACGAATCATTGGCGCTGGCACATCGTGCGCGGCGCGATGTTCTGCGCGATGACCGGCATCAACTTCTGGGCGCTGCAGTACCTGCAGCTCGCGGTGACTTCCGCGATCTTCTTCGTCGTGCCGATCCTGATCGCGCTCATGGCCGCGCCGGTGCTCGGCGAGAAGCTCGATGCCGGGCGCTGGGCCGCGATCCTCGCCGGCTTCGCCGGGGTGCTGGTGATCGTGCGGCCGGGCAGCGCGGATTTCCACCCCGCCATGCTGCTGTCGCTGGTGAACGCGCTGCTCTACGCGCTTTTCAATCTCAGCACCCGGCAGCTCGCGGCGTACGACCCGCCCGAAACCATCCAGTACCTGCCGGCGGTGGTGGCCTCCATCCTGCTCGCGCCGTTCGCCATTGCCGGCTGGCAGTCGCCCGCGGGCTGGCTGGAGTGGACGCTCCTGTGCCTGCTCGGCGTGCTCGGCGGCCTGGGCCATTATCTTCTCGCCCTCGCCCACCGGTATGCTCCCGCCACGGTGATCGCGCCCTTCCTCTACCAGCAGGTGCTCTACATGGCGCTCTTCGGCTACCTGGTGTTCGGCGACGTGCCGGGCCCGGGCGTATGGATCGGCGCCGCCATCGTCATCGCGAGCGGCCTGTATCTGTTCGCGCGGGAGCGCTCGCGCGCATGAGCGAAGCGATCGCCCTGCCTTTCTGGGCGCTGGCGATCCTGGTGTTCTTCGCCGCGTGGGCGGCGTACGAAAAGCTCCTGGTGCCGGCGCTGCGCTGGATGGTCAGCCGTCCGGCCAACCAGGTGATCGAGGAGCTCTCGGCGCGCCTGCGCATCGGCATCCGGCCGTTCCAGCGCACGCGGCGCCAGGCGCTCATCCACCGGCTGACTGCCGATCCGAAGGTGCTGCAGGCAGCAGAAAAATTTTCCCGGGACCATAAGGTCGCGCTTCCCTCCGTACTGAAAACCGTCGACCGCTACGCGCGCGAGATCGTGCCCGCGTTCAACGCCTACTTCTACTTCCGCATCGCCTACTGGCTGGGGCGCAAGATCGCGCGCGGCCTGTACCGGGTGCGCATCGGCTATGTCGACGAGCAGGGCCTTGCGCGCATCGACTCAGACGCCACGGTGGTGCTGGTGATCAACCACCGCTCGAACATGGATTACGTGCTGGCGGGCTACCTCGCCGCGGACCAGGCGGCGCTTTCCTACGCGGTGGGCGAATGGGCGCGCCTCTGGCCGCTCTCGGCGCTGATCCGCGCGATGGGCGCCTACTTCGTGCGCCGCAACTCGGCCGACGAGCTGTACCGCCGGGTGCTCGAGCGCTACATCGCCATGGCGACCGAGGCCGGCGTGCCGCAGGCGGTCTTTCCCGAAGGCGGCCTGTCGCGCGACGGCCGCATGCGCGAGCCGCGCCTGGGGGTGCTCGACTACATGATGCGCGGCTTCCATGCCGACGGAGAGCGCGACCTGGTGTTCGTGCCGCTGGGCATCAACTACGACCGGGTGCTCGAGGACCGCAGCCTGCTACAGTCCCTCGAAGGAAAGAAGCCCGGCCGGCTGAAGGCGGTTCTCAACACGCTCGGTTTCGTGCGGCGCAACCTGCTGCTCCTTTTGCGCAGCGAATGGCACCGCTTCGGCTATGCCTGCGTCAATTTCGGCACGCCGATCTCCATGCGCGAGTACTGCCGCGGCCGCGGCATCGATTTCCAGAAGCTCGCCGGCGAGGAGCGCAGGCAGGCGATGGCAAGGCTCGGCGCCGCCCTGATGGCGGCGGTGGCGCGCGTGGTGCCGGTAGTGCCGGTGGCGCTGATGGCGGGCGTATTCGTGCGCCACGAAGGCGCCGGCCTGAGCGAGCTCGAGCTCAAGACCGAGGTCGGGCGCGTGCTCCAGCGCCTCGAGGCCGCCGGGGCCCATGTCTACGTGCCGCGGCGCGACCTCGACTACGCCCTCACCGTAGGGCTGCGCATGCTGCGCCTGAGGCGGCTGGTGGAGGAGCGCGAAGGATTGCTGTCGGCGCGCGCCGAAGAGCTGCCGCTGCTTCGCTATTACGCGAATTCCATAGCGCATCTTGTCTGAATCGCTGGACGAAAAGATAAGTGTCCAGTAGATTCCGCCAAGGGGAACACAGGGAGGGCCATGGCGACTCGCAAGAAGCGCCCGCTCAAACCGACGGCAACCAACAGCCTGCGCGAGAGCGAGGAGCGCTTTCGCCGCACCTTCGAGCTCGCCGGAGTGGGCGTGGCGCATATCGGCCCGGATCGGCGCTTCCAGCGGGTCAACCGGCGCTTCTGCGAGATCCTGGGCTACCCGGAAGGCGAGCTCATCGGCCGCACCGGACGCGAGATCTCGCATCCCGAGGACCTGGATGCGATGAATGCGCAGCGCCCCGACCTCTATGCGGGAAAAATCGAAGCGGCGCGCGGCGAGAAGCGCTACGTGCGCAAGGACGGCTCCGTGGTGTGGGTGGCTTACACGCTGGCCATCGAGCGTGACGCCGCCGGCAATCCGCAGCACGAGATCGCGGTCTACGACGATATCAGCGCCCGCAAGGCCGCAGAAGCCGCGCTGCGCGACAGCGAGGCGCGCTTTCGCAGCCTGACGGAGCTCTCGTCGGACTGGTTCTGGGAGCAGGACGCCGAATTCCGCTTCACGCGGCTGGAGGGACGCAGCGTCGCCGGCGGCGACCGGGCGCTGCGCGACCGGCTGATCGGCACGCGGCGCTGGGAGAGCGGCCTGCAGATCGACGCCGGCTGGGACGCGCACCGCGCGCTGCTCCAAGCTCACAAGCCGTTCCACGATCTGCTCATGTGGCGCCGCATGTCCGACGGCAGCCTGCGCTACGTCCTGGTGAGCGGCGAGCCGATGCTTGCCGCCGACGGCAGCTTCGCCGGCTATCGCGGCGTGGGCCGCGACGTGACCGAAGAAAAGCGCGGCGAGCGGCTGCTGCGCCTCGAGCACCAGGTGGTGCGCGCGCTCGCCGAGGCGCAGGACGAAGCCGGCGGCCTGAAAGCCGTGCTGCGCGCGGTATGCGAGGAGGAGCGCTGGTCCTGCGGGCGCTTTTTCCGCCTCGACGAGGAGCGCGGGGAAATGCGCTTCGAGGAGGGCTGGGGCATCGACCAGCCCGGCGTGGGCGCGTTCCTCGCCGCCTCGCGCGAGCTCCGCCTGGGCCCCGGCCAGGGCCTCATCGGGCACGCCTGGGCGCACGGCGAGGCGGCCTGGGCGGCCGACACGGCCAAGGATCCGCGCGCCCTCGGGCAGGGACTCAAGTTCGCGGGCCTGCACGGCGCCTTCGTTTTCCCGGTGATCTCGGCGGGGCGCGTGCTGGGCGTGTGCGCCTTCATCAGCGATCAGGTGCGCGAGCCCGACGAGCGCCTGCTGCAGGCCACGCGCGTGCTCGGGACGCAGGTCGGGCAGTTCCTGGAGCGCAAGCGCGCCGAGGCGGCGCTGCGCGAAAGCGAGGCGCGCTTCCGCGCCCTGACCGAGATGTCGGCGGACTTCTTCTGGGAGACCGACGCGCAGCACCGGCTCACCGACATGGTCTACGGCCGCAGCTTCTCCGGAAAGATGGACGATGCCCTCGGCAAGCTCGCCTGGGAGGTGCCTTCCACGCACCCCGACGCGGCCGGCTGGGCGGCCCTGCGCGCCAAGGTCGATGCGCACCAGCCGTTCCGCGACTTCGAGTTCGGCCGCCCGCGCAGCAACGGAGCGGTGCGCTACCTGTCGGTAAGCGGCGAGCCGCGCCTGGCCGCCGACGGCCGCTTCCTCGGCTACCGCGGCGTCGGCCGCGATATCACCGACCTGGTGCTGGCGCGCGAGCGCATCGTCTCGCTCGCCTACCACGATGCGCTTACCGGCCTCGCCAACCGCACCAGCCTCGCCCCGGCGCTGGAGCAGGCGGTGGAGCGCACGCACCGGCGCGGCAGCAAGCTCGCCGGCCTGTTCCTGGACCTCGACGGCTTCAAGCAGGTCAACGACCTGCACGGCCACGACGCGGGCGACCGGCTGCTGGTCGAAGCGGCGCAGCGGCTGCGCGCGGCGCTGCGCTCGAGCGACCCGCTGGCGCGCCTGGGCGGCGACGAGTTCTTCGTGGTGCTGGAGGACCTGCAGAGCAACGCCCCGGCCGAGCGCGTGGCGCAGAAGCTGCTCGCCGCGCTGCTGCAGCCCTATGACCTGGGCGGAGACAGGCAGGCCAAAATCTCGGCCAGCATCGGCATTAGCGTCTACCCCGACGACGCCGGCGACGCGGCCACGCTGATGAAGCACGCCGACAGCGCGATGTACAGCGCCAAGCAGGCAGGCAAGAACGCCTACCGCTTCTTCGTCGGCGGTCCGGCCGCGAACGACGGCCGCGCGGCCAGCGAAGAAAAAATCCGGTAAGGCCTACCTTCGCCGCAGCTCGCGGTTGGCGTTCTCGATGTCGCGGCGCAGCTTGTCGCGCTCCTCCGGCGTCATCTGGCGCCCCCGGTCCCGGTCCTGCCGCTCGGGGCGCTCGCGCCGGTCGCGGTACACCTCGCGCATGTCGTCGCGCATGCGCTGGCGCTCCTCTTCTTTCATGTAGCGCTGCCTGCCGTCGCGCTTCCAGGCGGGCTGGGCGAGCGCGCTCCCGGCGGTCATGGCGAGCGCGAGCAGCAGGGCGAGGATTTTCACGGCTCGATGATAAGCCGCTGCGCCTGCGGCGGTGTAACAATTGGTAATCATGGCAGAGCTCAAGACACGGATTCTCGTGGTGGACGACGACCAGCGCCTGCGCGAGCTGCTGGTGCGCTACCTCGGCGGCGAGGGCTACGAGGTGAAGGCGGTGCCCGACGCGCCGGGCATGGACAAGCAGCTCGCGCGCGAGCGCTACGATCTGCTGGTGCTGGATCTCATGCTGCCCGGCGAGGACGGCCTCGCGATCTGCCGGCGCCTGCGCGGCCAGCCGAGCGCGCCGGCCATCATCATGCTGACGGCGAAGGGCGACGACGTGGACCGCATCGTCGGGCTGGAGATGGGCGCCGACGATTACCTGCCCAAGCCGTTCAATCCACGCGAGCTGCTCGCGCGCATCAACGCGGTGCTGCGGCGCCGGGCGCCCGCCGGCGTGCCGGGCGCGCCCACGGCGACCAGCGAGGTGTTCCAGTTCGGGAAATTCTCCCTCAACCTTTCGACGCGCACGCTGACGCGCGAAGGCAAGGCCGTGCCGGTGACCACCGGCGAGTTCTCGGTGCTCAAGGTGCTGGTGCAGCACCCGCGCGAGCCGCTGTCGCGCGACAAGCTGATGGAGCTCGCGCGCGGCCGCGAGTACGAGGTTTTCGACCGCTCGATCGACGTGCAGATCTCGCGCCTGCGCAAGCTGATCGAGGACGACCCGGCGCATCCGAAGCACATCCAGACGGTCTGGGGCTTCGGCTATGTTTTCGTGCCCGACCAGACCTAGTGTCGCTGTTCGCCCGGGCGTTCCTGCTGATCGCGCTGCTCAGCGTCACCGCGGTGCTGACCTCGTTCCAGATCTACCGCATGTACGAGCGCGAGCCGCGCTCGCGCGAGCTGGCGCAGCAGGCGGTGAGCACCGTGAACCTCACGCGCGCCGCCCTCATCAGCGCGGACCCGTTCCTGCGCCGCCAGCTGCTGATCGAGCTGAACGAGACCGAAGGGCTGCGCGTCTATCCCGCCACGGCGAGCGAAGCGATCGAGCCACTGCCCGGCGACCCGCTCCTCGAGCGCGTGGAGCAGCGCGTGCGCGAGGCGCTCGGGGGCGACACCCGCTTCGCCACCGCGCGCGACGCGGAGGAGGGCTTCTGGGTGAGCTTCTTCATCGACAGCGACGAATTCTGGGTGATGATGCCCTGGGAGCGCTTCGCGCCGGCCTTCGGCCTGCAGTGGGTCGGCTGGGGCCTTGCGCTGCTCGCCATCTCGCTCGCCGGCGCCTGGCTCATTGCCTCCAGCCTCGCGCGGCCGCTCGCCGCCGTGACCCGCGCCGCGCGGCGCATCGGCGGCGGCGAGCCGCACGAGCCGCTTGCCGAGGCCGGGCCGCGAGAGCTGCGCACGGTGGCCGCCGCGTTCAACCGCATGGCGAGCAGCCTGGAGAGCATGTAGCGCGAGCGGGCGATGGTGCTCGCCGGCATCTCGCACGACGTGCGCACGCCGCTGTCGCGGCTGCGCCTGGGGCTGGAGATGAGCGGCGCCGAGCACGGGGCGAGCGAGGCCATGACCGCCGACATCGGCGAGATCGACGGCATCATCGGCCAGTTCCTCGATTTCGCGCGCGGCGAGAACGAGGAGAAGGCCGAGCACGACCTGGACACGCTCGCCGCCGAGCTGGGCGAGCATTACGCGCGCATTCAGAAACGGGTCGTCGTGAAAGCCGGGACCACCCCGCCTTTTCGCTTCGCCCGCATGGCGGTGCGCCGCGCCATCGCCAACCTCGTGGACAACGCCCTGCGCTATGCCGGCGAGCCTGTAGAAATCGAGACGGGCAAGTTCTTCGTCGAAGTGCGCGACCGCGGCCCCGGCATCCCGGCGGCCGAGGTCGATCGCGTCAAGCGCCCCTTCACCCGCCTGGACGACGCGCGCGGCGGACCGGCCGGCGCCGGCCTCGGCCTCGCCATCGTAGAGCGCGTGGCGCGCGCCCACGACGGCTCGCTCGATCTTGTGCCGCGCGCCGGCGGTGGCCTCGTCGCCCGCCTCACGTTGAATCCGTGATCGATCCCTCCGTCGAGCCCATGCTCGCCAAGCTGGTTCGACCCGCCTTGGGGAACAGCAGCTTGCCCGGGTTCGATACCGCGATCTCCCGGCCGCCGACCACCAGGAGCTCCTGCGCAAGCGCTTTGTTCACCGCTTCACGAATTTGAGCGTGAAGCGGTCGCTCTCTCCGATCGCCTGGTACTTCGCGCGGTCCTGGTCCTTGAGGCGATAGGTCGGCGGCAGCGTCCACACCCCTTGCGGGTGGTCCTTTGTATCCTTCGGGTTGGCGTTGACCTCGGAGCTCGCCGCCAGCCTGAAGCCGGCTTTCTCGATGAGGGCGATGGCGAGGTCCTCGCGCACGTAGCCGCTTTTCATCTGCGCCTGCTGCGTGAGCTCGCGGCGAGCGCGATGGTCCACCACGCCGAGCACGCCGCCCGGCTTGAGCGCCCTGTGGACCGCGCGCAGCGCGCCTTCGAGCTCGCCGCGCTCGAGCCAGTTGTGCAGGTTGCGGAAGGTCAGCACGAAGTCCGCGCTGCCGGGCGGCGCGATCTCGTGCCGGTCGGCGTTGAACGGCGTGACTGCGACTTTGCCGTAGAGCGTGGGCTCGGCCCTGAGCCGGGCGAGCAGCCTCGCGTGATCGGCCAGGTACTGCGGCGCCGCCGTGCGATCGCGGTCCGCCGCAATGTAGCGCCCCTTCTCCCTGAGGTAGGGCGCGAGGATTTCCATGTAGTAGCCCGCGCTGCCCGGCAGGATCTCGACCACGCTGTGGTGCGGCCGCACGCCGAAGAACTTGAGCACCTCGACCGGGTGGCGCGCGCCATCGCGCGCCACGTTGCGCGCCGAGCGGTGCGGCGAGGCCGCCAGGCGCTCCAGACCCTCCGCGTCCTGCCACTGCGCCGGGGTGCACCCGAGCATCGCGGCAGAAACGACAAGCGCGCCGCCCAGCCTGCGGACCACCGTCGCTATCGGCCTACCAGGATCAGAACACCGGCCGCGACGGCGAGGATGGCCATTACGGTTCCCAGTTGCGAAAAGCTGAGATTCAGCACCGGTATCAGCCCGGTCAGGATCAGCCAGATGGCGAGCAGCAGCATTCCGATGTTTCTTGTTAGTCTCATTGTCACGCTCCCTTGAATGACTGTTGGGCATCCCTCCACCGTCCATCGGCAAGCACCACCGAAGTCTCGACCTGTCTCGCCGGGATCGACCAGTATCTCAGAAGCAGCGAATCCCTGTGCCCGTCCGGGACGACGGCGAAGCCGTTCCTCCTGTAGAACTCGATGGCCCAGGAGGCATCCGCCCAGGTGCCGATCAGGACGGGCTTGCGCGTGAGGCCCTGCACGTGGCGCAGGAGGCTCGTCCCCACGCCCTTTCTCTGCACGCCCGGCGCGACATAGGCGTGGCGCACCAGGGCCACTTCTCCCTTGTCCTGGATGCCCATGGCCCCCAGCAGGCGCCCGTCTTCCTCCGCCACCCAGAAGATGACGCCATCGGCGATCTCTTTTGCCAGCTCCTCCGCCGGCATATAGGGCTCGTGCCAGCGGTCGGCCGGAATCACCCCTCGATAAGCCTGCGCAGCGGCGTTGACGATCGCCAGGATCGCCGCCGCATCCGCTTCATCGCTTTGCCGAATCATTCGGCGTCGCGCGCGAGGCGCAGGCCGGAGAACTGCCAGCGCGCATCCGGGGGAAAGAAGTTGCGGTAGGTGGCGCGGATGTGGCTCGAAGGTGTGGCGCACGACCCGCCCCGCAGGACGTACTGGCCGCTCATGAACTTGCCGTTGTACTCGCCGACCGCACCGGCGGCGGAGCGAAAGCCGGGGTAGGGCCCGTAGTCGCTGCGCGTCCACTCCCAGACGTCGCCGAACGCCTGCGCGAGCGTTCCGTCGGCCGGCGCCTCGCGCAGCGCGAGCGGATGCAGCGCGCCGCTCTCGAGGAAGTTTCCGGCGAGCGACGCGCCGAGCGAAGCCACCTCCCACTCGGCTTCGCTCGGCAGCCGTTCGTTCGCCCAGCGCGCAAAGGCATCGGCCTCGTAGAAGCTCACATGGCAGATGGGCGTATGCGGGTCCACGGGCACCTCCCCATGCAGCGTGAACGAGCCCCAGGACCCGTCCCGGCGCTCCCAGTACAGGGGCGCCTGCCAGCCGCGCGCCGTCACCGCCTCCCACCCCGCGGAGAGCCACAGCTCGGGCCGCCGGTAGCCGTCGTCGTCGATGAACTCCATGAAATCGCCATGGGTCACCGGGTGCGAAGCGATCTGGAACGCGTTCAGCCAGGCACGGTGGCGCGGCGTCTCGTTGTCGAAGCAGAACCCGCCGCCGGCATGGCCGACCTCGCGGATTCCGGCCTCGAAGGAGATCCATCCGCGCTTGCGCAGCTGGATCGGCGTAAGCCGCCATTGCTTCTGATAGGCGGGCCTGAGGGGATTGCGCGAGAACAGGTGCTTCACATCGGTCAGGACGAGCTCCTGGTGCTGCTGCTCATGGTGCAGGCCGAGCTCGATCAGGCCGTCGAGCTCGGGGAGCGATCGATCCCCGGCAAGCAACTGGCGCATGCCCTCGTCCACATGAGCGCGATACGCAAGAACCTCCGACAGGCCGGGACGCGAGAGCATGCCCCGCTCCGGCCGCGGGTGCCGCTCGCCGATCGCGTTGTAATAGGAATTGAAGAGAACCCGATACGACGGGTCAAAAGGCCGGTAGCCGGGCAGGTGCGGTGCAAGCACGAAGGTCTCGAAAAACCACGTCGTATGCGCCATATGCCACTTCACCGGGCTTGCATCCGGCATCGACTGGATCGCGCAGTCCTCGGCCGAAAGCGGCGCGGCAAGGGCGCGCGTCACCTGCCGGATGGACAGGTACCTTTCGGCGCGGCTTCCCCGCAGCTCAGGACTGCGCGGCGACGCCTTCGAATCCGGCCTCATTTCCATGGATAGCTCCTTGGGGCGCGTACCGGGCACGCTCGAGTCTATAGCTTACGCCGGCCCATCTCCTGCCGCAGGGCATCCAAGGCGCTCGACTGATGGCCTTTGCGCCACACGAGCATGGTCTTCGCCGAAGCCACGCGTGCCGGCAGCGCATGCACGGCGACCTGCCCTTCGGCGCCCACGGTGCGCAATACCGAGCGCGGCACCACCGCGATGCCGGTACCGGCGGCCGCACATGCCACGATCGCATGATACGAGCCGTATTCCATGACCCGCTCGGGGCAGACGTTGGCGCGGCCCAGCCAGGCTTCCAGCCGGCGCCGGTAGGAGCAGCCGGTGGTGAAGGCGAGAACGGTGCTCGGCCCGATGTCCTTGGGCGACTTGATGCTCCGCGGGTAGCTGCGCGGCGTGATCAGCACGAGCTCCTCGGTAAAAGCGAGCTCGGTCTCGAGTTCGGCCGCGGAGAAGGGCTCGGCGACGAACGCCGCCTCGAGCTCTTCGGCGAGGACCTTGCCGACGAGCGCGCCGCTCGTGCCGGTCACCATCTCCAGGCGCACGGCCGGGTAGCGCAGGTGAAAGCGCGAAAGGATGGCGGGCAGGCGGGTGGCCGCCGTGCTTTCGAGCGAGCCGATCCTGAAGAGGCCCTGCGGCGTGTTTCCCTTCAGCGCCGCCTGCGCCTCGCTGGAAAGCCTGAGCATTCGATCCGCGTAGGCGAGGAGCACTTTTCCTTCCGACGACAGGATGAGCCGGCGGCCCTTGCGGTGAAACAGCTTCGCACCGACGCGCGCCTCGAGCTGCTTCACCCGGGTGGTGACGTTGGATTGCACGCGGTGCAGGGATGCGGCGGCCCTGGTTATGCCGCCCTGCTCTGCCACCGCCTTGAAGATCTGCAGCTCGACGAAATCCATAGTTCACAAAAGGAGAATTGAATGTTCTCTATTATTCATTTTTCGTGTTCGGCGCGCCATCCTACACTTTCGGCGCGATGCCCATTGCGATCTGCGGCCTGCTCGCCCTGGCGGTAGCCAACGGCATAGGGCGCTTTGCCTTCACCCCCATCCTTCCCCTGATGCAGGAGGATGCCGGCGTCTCCGTGGTGCAAGGCGGCTGGCTCGCCTCGGCCAACTACGCGGGCTATCTCGTCGGCGCGCTGTGGGCCATGCTTCACCGCGTAGAGCGCATCCGCGCGGTGCGCGTCTCGCTCCTGGCGACCGGGCTTGCCACCCTCGCCATGGCGTTCGCCGACGGCATGCCCGCCTGGCTTGCGCTTCGGTGGGCGGCGGGCGTGTCGAGCGCCTGGGCCCTCATTCACGTCACCGCCTGGTGCCTGGATCGGCTGGCGGCCGAGCGCAGGCCGCTTCTCAACGGCATCGTCTTCGCCGGCGTAGGCGCCGGCGTGCTCATCGCGGGCCTGGCCTGTGTCGTGCTCATGGCCATGGGCAGTAGCGCACGAAGCGCCTGGCTCGCTTTGGGCGCCATCGCGCTTCTGGTGGCCGGCAGCGTTTGGCCGGTCTTCGCGCCCGGCGGGCCTGCGACCGGCGCGGACCAGCGTATCCAGGCCGGCTTCGAATGGAGCGGCGATGCCGCGCGCCTGGTCTTGTGCTACGGCGCCTTCGGCCTGGGCTACATTATCCCCGCCACGTTCATCCCGGTCATGGCGAAGCAGGTCATCCGCGACCCGCTGGTCTTCGGCTGGGCCTGGCCGGTATTCGGGCTGGCTGCCGCCGTCTCGACGCTCGCCGCTGTGCTGCTTCCCGGAAAATTCGACAATCGCTCGGTCTGGCGCGCGGCGGCTGCGGCCATGGCGCTGGGCGTCGTCAGCCCGCTCTTCCTGCCTGGTCTGGCGGGCGTCGTGCTCGCCGCGCTGCTGGTGGGCGGCACCTTCATGGTCATCACCATGATCGGCATGCAGGAGGCGCGGCGGGTCGCCGGCCCGCATGCCGGCGTGCTGATCGCCGCGCTCACCTCTGCTTTTGCCGCCGGCCAGATCGCCGGGCCGCTCCTGGTCAGCTATTTCGCCGGGCGCGCCGGCGGCTTCTCCGCGGCGCTCTGGCTGGCATGCGGCTTTCTTGCCTTGAGCGTCGCCTCCCTCGGCAGAACCTCATGACCGCGAGCCTCCGACCGGACAGAATGCCGCCGCTCGACCCGGCGACGATGAACGAGGCGCAGAAGAAAGCGGCCGATGACCTGACCGCCGGCCCGCGCGCCGGCGTCAAAGGTCCGTTCATCCCGCTCCTGCGCAGCCCGGAGCTCATGGAGCGCCTGCAGAAGGTGGGGGAATACCTGCGCTTCAAAAGCGCGCTCGAGCCGCGCATCAGCGAATTCGTGATTTGCGTCGTTTCGCGGGATTGGACCCAGCAGTTCGAGTGGTTCGTCCATGTCCCGCTGGCGCTGAAAGCCGGGGTCAAGCACGAAACGCTGACCAGCCTCGCCGAAGGCCGGCGCCCGGCCGGCATGGCCGAAGACGAAGCGATCGCCTACGACTTCT